>NZ_RKHG01000001.1:2825058-3138953 GCF_003752415.1 Luteococcus japonicus
CGTCGACACTCTGTCGGGCAACCGCAGGCGCGGCAACGAGGGCGACACCACCCTGTTGGCCGAGGTCAACTGACCACTCGTCGTGACGAGCCGCGTGAGCGCGTCGTGCACCGCCGATGGTGCCCGACGCGCTCACCTGTTCTGGGGAGTGGCATGGTGGGGAACACGATGAACACCGATGCAGCCAGCGCCCACGAGGTCCTGGACTTCCTGCGCGCCCGGCAGGTGCGACGCCGATGGGATGCCACCGACTGGTACATGGCGCTCTTCGGGCCGCTGATGCTGGGAGCGGCGCTGTGGACCTCGCTCGCCGGGGTGCGCCTGCCGATCCTGTCAGTGTCGTGGGGGGCCGTCTGGGTCCTTGGCCTCGGACTGCTGGCGCTGGGCGTCGCGCGTTGGAACGGCCCGCTGGCGGCAAGCGCAGCCACGACGTTCTGGCTGTTGCAGGCCCCGCTGGACCGTGACGAAATCTTCACCGGTTCGCGACGTCGGGCGCTGGGTTGGGGCGCTGGGTCCGCTGTGCTGGGCGGAGTCATGCTGGGCCTGGCGACGATGTCCTGGCCGGTGGGAGTACTCGCCGGGTTCGTGATGGTGGCGGCGGTGATCGTGGCGCTGCGCCGCCAGGAACTGCTGGTTCGCCCGCTGCGACGTGCGCAGTCCCGCCGAGACCTGGTTCGTGGCACCCTCACCAGCGGCGACAGCGGGCTGGCCGTCGACCTGTTGGTGCGCCACCGTCTCGACGGGACCACACCCACTCGTCGCCTGCGCCCGAGCGGCGCCGGGCTCACGAGCCTGCTGACCTTGGAGTCCCGACGGATGCGCTCCCGGCTGCGGCTGTGGCCGGCGTGGGCTGCGGTGCTGCTGGCCGGGCTGGCGACGCTCGCTGTCTCCGGGGTGCATGTGGCGGTGCTGGGGGTGGCCTGTTTCGCACTCTGGCTGTCCAGTCTGGGAAGTGTGAGGATGCTCGCCTCGGCGCCCGGGTTGGCGCGGCTGTTCCCGCAGCGCGGCTGGCGGCTCCGGCTGGCGCTGGTGACGCCACACCTCCTGATGGCACTTCTCCTTGGAGGGCTGCTGGCGGTGGGTGTGCTCGTCGTGTCGGGCGCGCGGGTGTCTGCGCTGGCGCCCCTGGCCGTGGTCCTGGTGGCGCTGGCCGCGGCGATCCGATGGACCTCGATCCAGACGCCGGACCACTCCACCGGGATCGTGATGACCGAGTCCGGCCCGGTCCCGCTGGGCGCCATGCTGACGGCCGCGCGCGGGGCAGACCTGCTGGTGATCGGACTGGCCGTCGTCGCCTCGTTGCCGCCCGTCGTCGGGCTGTGCGCGGCCATGGGCGGCTTGGCATGGAGCGCCGCCTAGGGCTGAGCCAAAAAGTGTGGATGGTAGCCAACAAGCTCGGTGGCTACCATCCACGGTTTTCCCTCGAGAGGCTCGGGGATTGGGAGCGTCAGCGCTTCTTGATCACGCCCTTCCAGTTCAGGCCGTAGCCGAAGGTATAGACGTGACCCTGTGAATCCCGGTAGGGGGTCATGTCCTCACCGACGTCCTCCAGCTGCGCCTCCACGGCGTCCATGTTCTTCGGGCTGGCGATCGGCAGACGGCCGGACGGGTTGTGCTGGCCCAGTGCCGTCTCGATCAGCGCCCGGTCGTTGACCGAGTAGCCCACCAGGATGGCGTCGGCCTTCTTCTCGAATTCCGCCGGGATGAAGCTGGTCTTGGCCTTGACTGCCACCACCAGCGGAATCTGGCGGCCCGTGCGCTTCTCGACCTTCTTGATCGCCTTGGCCGCATTGGTGACGGCCATCAGGTCGTACTCATTGCCGATCTTGCTGGTGGCGCCGTAGTAGGAGCGGTTCTCGCGGCTCCCGTCGGGGCGGATGTCACCGGCGATGGAGGTCTTGCGGACGTGCTTGCCGGTGGCCAGGTAGGGCTTCCACTGCAGAGACAGCGGGTAGAAGGTGCCGTCGGCATTCATGCCGGCACCGGTGAAGTTGTCACCATTGTCCGGGGAACGCATTCCGGCCAACACGATGTCCGCCTTGGAGATGTCGGGCTGGCGGTAGTCCACCACCTTGCCCTTGTCGTCGTAGAGCGGGGTGTCGGTCAGCACCGTCTTGAAGTACTTCTTCGCCACCTCGACGTCCAGCGTGGGGCCGACGCGATCGGGGATGTTCTGGTTGAAGACACTGGGGAAGCCGTGCCCGATGGAGCTGGGGATGTAGACGGTCTTGTTCTTCCACTTCGCTAGCGGCGACTTCTTGATGGTCCTGTCCTGGTTCTTCAACATCACGATGCTGTCCAGCTGTGCCGCGATGCCGCGCTCCACCTTGTCCTGGCTGGCCACGACGGACCTGGAGCGCGAGAGGTCCAGGTAGGGGTTCTCGAACAGGCCGGGCGCGAAGAGCATCCGCAGGATCCGTTCGCCCGACTGGCGGAAGCGGGCGTCGGCGCTGATCGGGTTCTTGCCGGCCTCGAAGTCCTTCTGCCACATGGCGTGGGCGGCCAGCACCGGCACCTTGTTGTTGTTTCCGCCGAACATGTCCAGACCGGCCTTCAGCACCGCGTAGTGGCGCTCCTCGACGGTGGCATCCTCCATGCCCCAGGCCATGCCGAAGCGGGAGTTCGGGTCGGTGTAACCCGTGGTCACACCCCAGTCGGTGCAGATCACGCCGTCGTATCCGGCATCACGGGCCAGGTCGATCCTGGTCTTGTCGTAGGCGGAGCCGACACGGTTTCCGGTGAGCGGCGAGCCGTCCTTGGCGATGGCGATGGAGTACGACGACATCATCGACATCGAATTGCTGGCGGCCTTGAAGGGAATCAGGTGCTCGGCCAGGTTGTCGCCGGGGTAGACGGCGTACTTGCCGGAATTGCGGTGCGCCTCGCGCCCGCCCTCGCCGGCACCGTCCCCGGGGAAGTGCTTGATCATCGTGTTGATCGAGTCCTTGCCCCAGCCGGTGGGATGGCCGTAGGAGTCGTAGGTGTTCTGTGAGCCGTCCACATAGGCCTTGGCCATCACCGAGGCCAGCTGGGCATTCTCACCGAAGGTGCCGTCCACGCGCAGCCACCGCGGTTCGGTGGCCAGGTCGATCTGCGGGCCCAGGGCGGTGGTGATGCCCATCGCCCGGTACTCGGCCGAGGAGGTCCTGGCGAAGTCCAGCATGGTCTTGCGGCTGAAGGTGGCGGCCAGACCGATGTTGCTGGGCCAACGCGAGATGTCGTCGCCCGCCGCGTTGTAGGCGGAGTCATTGGCGGCCGTCGAGCGCGGGTCGGAGGAGAAGTTCACCGGGATGTAGGGCGTGCCGGGCCTGGCCTGGCTCTCGGCGTAGGCCTGAACCTGGTTCACCCAGGTGACATTGGCGGTGACGTCATTGGGTGCGGCGTTGAGCACATTGCGCAGGTGGTCCTCGCCGAGGTACTTGCGTTGGGCATCGGTCAGGCCGGCCGCGGCATCTCGCTCATGGGAGCTGAACAGCATCAAGCCGGCGATCTGCTCCATGGACAGCTCCGGGGCCAGGGCCTTGGCGCGCTCGTCGGGGGACTTGCGCCAGTCCTCCCAGGCGTCGAGCTTGTTGTTGGCATTCATGTCCTTGAAGGCGAGGGTGGCGCCGGGGGTCTTGACCTCCAGCAGGTGCACCGCGCCGCCCGGGACATAGCTGAGGACGGCGCCGCCGTCGGGATTGGTGACCTCGGTGTAGGTCGTCTTCCCGTCGGTGACGGTGCGGGTGGTGAAACTGGCATCGGCCGCACTCGACGGCGCGATGGTTCCACTGCCCATCACGAGACAGGTCGCCGTGGCAAGACCCAGGGCGACGCGGGTTGGGGATACTCGGGGCATGGCTGCTCCTCGGGGACTGGCCGGGGGACGCTCCGTTGCATCCACAGGGGCCGGCCGGTCAGTGGGGTGACACCAGCGTTCCATCAACAAATCCTGTGATGCAAGGGATCCGACGAAATTACCTACCAATTGGTAATGGATGGTGGTGTGGATGTCGTGGTCCAGCTGAGGGCCAGCTGGGTCCGGTGCGGGATCCTGACTACCGATCGGTAAAGTTGGTCGGCCGACACACAGACCCTCGGAAGGCGGCAATGGCCAAGAACCTCACCACCGGATCACCCCTCAAGCTGATCGTCCTCTTCACCCTGCCACTGCTGGTGGGAAACGTCTTCCAGCAGGCCTATGCGGTGGCGGACACCATCGTGGTGGGGCGGATGATCGGCGTGCAGGCACTGGCCGCGGTCGGCGCCTCCGCAAGCTTGCAGTTCCTGCTCTTCGGCTTCGCGATGGGCTGCTCCGCGGGCCTGGCGATCCCCGTCTCCCGTTTCTACGGCGCCGGTGACCTGGCCGGGATGCGTCGCGCGGTCGCCATGGGGGCACTGGTCAGTGCCAGCGTCGCCGTCTTCATCACCGTCGTGGGCGTGCTCGGAGCGCCGCTGCTGCTGCACCTGCTGGGGACCCCGGCGGAACTGGTGCCCTCTGCCACCGTCTTCCTGCGCGTCTTCTTCGCCGGCTCCATTGCCACCACCGCCTTCAACTACCTCAGCTCCGTGATCCGTGCGCTGGGCGACAGCACCACGCCGCTGCTCTTCCTGGTGCTGGCCAGCGTGCTCAATGTCGCCTTGGTGGTGCTCTTCGTCGGCCCGATGGACACGGGCGTCGGTGGCGCCGCCCTCGCGACGGTCCTTGCCCAGCTGATGTCCGCACTGCTCTGCCTGGTGCTGGTCTGGCGGCGGATGCCCGAACTGCACGTGCGCCGCTCGGACTTCGTCCTGGACGTGCGGCAGCTGCGCGAGTCCGCCCGACTGGGCTTCACCCTGGGCTTCCAGATGTCGATCATCGCGATGGGTGCCGCGCTGCTGCAGTTCGGCATCAACGGGCTGGGTTCCACGGCCGTGGCCGCCTTCACCACCGCCATGCGGGTGGACCAGATGGCCGTCATCCCGCTGGCCAGCGTCGGCGTCGCCATGGCCACCTTCGTCGCCCAGAATGCCGGGGCGGGGCAGTGGGACCGCATCCTGGTCGGGGTGCGCAAGGCCATGATGATGGCGATCGGCATGTCCATACTGCTGGGGCTGCTGATCTTCCTGTTCGGCACCCAGCTGGTGGAGGTCTTCGTCGGCCCCGGCGAGCCCGAAGTGGTCTCCATGGCCCACCAGTACCTGGTGGTGAACTCCGCCCTGTACGCCGTGCTCGCGGTGCTGTTCATCTGCCGCCACACCATCCAGGGGCTGGGCTCCACGCTGGCCCCGACCTTGGCGGGCGTGCTGGAGCTCGTGGCCCGCGGCATCGTCGGCATCTTCCTGGTCAAGCACCTGGGCTTCCTCGGCGTCATCATCGCCGCCCCTGCCGCCTGGGTGCTGGCGCTGGTGCCGCTGGTGATCGCCTGGCGGGGACACCGCCGGGTGCTCCAGGGGCGGGTGTTGCAGAGCAGTAAGCCCACCCCCGTCGTCCCCGACGTGGTGCCCGTCGCCTGAGCGAGGCCGGGACGTCAGGACCGCTCAGCCGCAGGTGACACCCGTCGCGTGCACCGGGCAGTAGCCGTGGGGGACCCTGAATAGTCATGGAACTGCTGGTGGTTGAGCGCTTCCCATGGGCCAGACTTAGACCATGGAATGGTTCGACGTAAACGACAAGGGTTCTGAGCTAGGACTTCCGCCCATCCAGGAGTTCAAGGTGCATCAGGCGGAGGCCCTTCGGCACGAACCATTGCTTGACGTTGCGGACGAAGAAGCCGCCGGAACACTTCTTCGGGTGGTTCACAGCGACTTGATTGGGCTGGGCACGAACGGGCCCGTCAAGCTCTGGCGCGGCGGTGAACTTGCGACAGCGCAGAAGGCTCTCGTGGCCGTTCTTTGGCGTTTGGGGTTTGAACTCAACATCCCATGGCGGGATGCGGATGGGTTCCGTGACTACTGGGCGGCGCAGGGCTGTTCGGGCTCTTGGCAGGCAAGGCGGCTGCTGGTGCGCCAAGTGCTCGACCCCGCATTCGACTTCCTGGATGGTCTGGAGGAGTCGCGCATTCGAGACGAGTTGACCACAGGAGTCACGTCTCGCCAGTCCTTGGGCTGGCCCGCTGTGGATGCCGAGATTGCGGGTTTGCGCCAACGATTCCAGACCGCGCGCAGTGCCCAGGACTACCGAGATGTTGGCAACCGGTGCGTGGCGGTAGTGGAGGCATTGAGCGCAGCCGTCTATGACCCAAGCAAGCACCTCCGTGACGGCGAGACTGAGCCTCCCGTAGCCAAGAGCAAGCAGCGCTTGGAGCGTTACGTCGAGGGCTCGCTGGCAGGCAAGGAGAACCTCGAAGTGCGGGGACTGGCCACAAAAGTCATCAACCTCGCTCAGGCTGTGAAGCACGCGAGTACGCCCAGCCGTCGTGATGCAGGCATCGCCGCCGACTCAGTCATCCTGCTGGTCAACATCTTGCGCCGCGTGGACCAGGACCAGTGATGGATGGCTTCGACCTGTTGTTGGTAGCTGATGCGCTGCGGGAGTCCCTGACCGAGCGTGGCTTCACCCATGCGCGCGTGGCCGGTCTGGTGGCCTCGGGTGGCACCCTGCCAGTCGGCTTGACGCTCTTCCAGTGGCTTGGCTGGCGCGCTCGTACGTCGCAGCTTTGCCTCGTACCACCAGGCGATAGCAACTGCGCCGGCGACACCCCAGCCCCAGAGCGGTTCGGACCGGGCAAAGTGCAGCGCGAACCGAAGCACAGGAGCAGCTCCGGCGACGTTTGCCACCGTGCCAACCACCAGTATAACGAAGGTGGCGAGGGCCGTAGTCGGGGCCCATAGATTCTTCCACGTGCGGTGGTGCGTCTCGGCGGTTTGCATGTCCAGTATCTTGACCGTTCGGGAGGTTCGGTCTCGGTATCCTCATCGCATGGATGCAGTCATTGCTGGTCTCGTCGGCACAGCTGTTGGTGGCGTTATCTCGCTGGTGAACACCATGTGGAACTCCAAGGTCCAAGCCAGCACGGCTGAACGCCAGTTGGAGGCCCAGGGGCGGCATGCGGCCCAAGCGGCGACTCGGGAGCACCTGTTCCAACGGCATAGCGAGTTCTTGGAGGCTGTCGAGCGGAAGATGCGGGCAGCCAACGATGAGGAAGGCCCGGACTATGTCGAGCTGGCCTCGTGGGAGACCGAGAACTACCTCTTCAATGAAGTGGCGAAGTTGCGTCTGCTGGCGAGTCCCACGACCGTTGATGCTGCGAGCGGCTACGTCGCTGCTGTGATGCAGCAGTTCAACGTTGAAGGGGCCATCTACCAGTTGCAACGCGAGCGAGGTTTCTTCATCCCGAATTGGGCTCGCGCAAGTCAGCAGGAACAGACAGACGTGGACAAGCGACGGGGCCTCTATGTTGAGTGCGCTCAAGCCGACCTTGGTCTGGCTGCCCTCAGCGACGCGCTGAGGACCCAGGTGCGAAACCTCCCCGCACTACACCCTGACTGGTGCGACTGGCGCGACCGCGATGCTTACTACACCAAGCTGGCCGAGACGAGATTGGCAAAGCTATTGCCTGCCTCCGGTGAACAAGATGACAAGGAATGACCTTGCCTAGGAGCTATCGTTTCAAGACTGCTTCGGGAAGGGTGAACTGCGCTCGATGAACAACTCCATCGCACGTCGTTGCATGCCCACGGAGGCGTACATCGCCCCCATCAGGCTGTCGTCGTTGGGGCTGAGAAGAACATGCTGCCCGCCGGGAATCTCGAACGACTGCTGCCTGTCGGACAGGCCCACAATCGCGCCCTGGTCCCCGTGCGTGGCCGCTGACAGTTCCCGCCAGACGAGCGTCATCCACTTCGGAACCCAGGGGTCGGTGATGTCCCCGAATGACATTTTCGGCAGCTCATCGACGATGTTCACCTTGGCGCCCGCTTTCTGGTAGGTCAGGCCCAGAGCATTGGCCTCGGCGGTGTACAAGGCCTCGTGTTCCCGGTTGATTTCCGCGACCCGTACGAGGTCTGGATGGTCGGCAGGTACGTCGCCCCACGCCAGTGCAATCTCCTTCTGCAACTTGCGCCGTTGTGCATGCGACTTGTGCTCGTTGATGGCGATGCAGAGGCCGCGCTTCATGCGTGAGTGGCCGAGGTCAGGTTCGAGCATCCAGGCGGCGTAGAAGGCACACTCGAAGGCCGGGCGGATGGCCGACCAAGTGGCGAAGGGTCTGATGCCATCCATCTGGAGCATCTTGACGAGCGCGCGGTTGGAGTCGCGGGCTGCGGCCATGAAGCTGCGGGCCGTGATGTACGTCCGGCGGCCGGTCGCCGTGGCCTCATCGAATCGCCGCTCGGATAGGAGGTTCCCCCGTCGGTGGGCGCTGTTCGCTTCATCAACCTGGCGGTACAGCAGGTCCAGCGACTTCCAAACCATTGGGAGGTTTCCGAGGTTGGTTTCTCCGACGCGAACCTCTTCAGACGACATGACCCCCGCCTCCTTGCTGCCTCGTCCGTCGAGCGTCGGCGGAGCTGGAAACAGGCTACTGATTCCAGCACCGACTGAACGCGCCAGCCAGTCAGTGGGTTCCCTCCGTCAGCGATAGCTGAGCCCTGGATAGTGCCGGTGCTGGGCAGCAAAGGCTCAACTAAGAGAGGCTCCTTCGTCGCCTCTGGCGTTTCAGTCCGGCACGGTCGGGACGTGCCGTCCTGCACCCTCGGAACGCTCTCTGCACGACCACCTCTGGGAGGACTTTGCACTCCCCATCTTCTCGTCTTCTGCGTTCTCGCTCTGCCTTGCTTGGCACGTCCCGCGTCTTCGTCCATCCGTTCTTGGGTATCTCGTTTTCGCACCCGCCCGGCTGCTCGGTGGCACCCCACGTCATCGCGTTCGACCTCAAACTGCGTTGCGCGCCCTGGCGTGCTTCATCACCTGACTGCCTACACCTCCGGACACCGCCAATTGGCCCTGTCCCTATCGCGTCCGCGTGGTCCCTCCAGCCATCGCACGGCGACTGCACCCACGCCCTCGGCCATACGGTCCCGGAGCTGTACTCGGCCATCGGCGGCCACGAGCGACATCCAGCGCCAGCGGACCATCACGCCGTGCCTCTGCGGCACCGGAGCAGCTCAACCCTGTCCTGCCCTTCTTGCTCCTTGTCGTCCTGTTCCCGTTGTGCTCCATGGAGGGGTTGAGCTGCACAGCCCTGAGGTCGCCCACTGCTTGGGCATTTTCGGAGATTCGCCAGCACTCTGGATGGCTGGCGATAACCAGTTCCTGATGCTCGGATGCGCGCATCAGACCACGACACTGTAGGGGCATGACGAACGCGCGCTCGCTGACCGATGCCACCGACCTCATGCTGCTAGGAGTCGGTCGCCAGGCGGTCGAAGATTTCATCGAGTTGGAGCGTCGGGAACCGGCCACCGCGCGCGCCTCCTGGCGCAGCCTGCTGGGTGAAGACGCAGACTTGTCGGTGCCAGACCGCGTCGGTCTGGTGATGCGGGATGGTGACTTGCTGCGCCGCGCCATGGAGCTGACTGACCACCTGCCTGACGGTTTCGACGCTGCCATTGAGTCCTGGTACTACGGCGACCTCGATGCCGCGCGTCCGGCCCTGCTGGCGTTCCAGAAGGCTTCCCCCGAGCGCGCCTCGCACACCTTCGCTGTTGTCGTCCAGCAGGTCTCGCTGGCCACCGTGGGTGACATCGTGGAGGAGCGCGGATGGACCTTCGATGATGCTGTCGCGGAGTGCGCCAGGCTCTGCGGTCTGCTCGGCGCTGGCACCATTGCGGACGCCGTCGGCTTCCCCGCCATCGAGCGTGCTGCACACCGTCTGGACACGGAGCTGGTCGCCGGTCAAGGCATCACCGAGCGGACACGGGAACTGCTCGCGTGGGCGGAGAAGGCAGACCCCCAAAGGCTCGCCGTGGTCTGGGGTTCGCTGCTCACCGTGACCTACCTCGCGCGCGCTGACCTCGATGTTGAGGTGCCCGTCCTGGAGCACCCGCGACGCCTTCCTGAGGTTGTCGATTGGGTGCAGGAACAGACGCTCGATGAGCGTCTGGCGAAGCTTGCATCGTGGTTCGATGCACGGCGTCTGGATGACCTTGTCTGTACACGCACCGTCGAGCTGGTGCGCCTGTGATGGCCTGGTCCGGCGCACCCCGACCGAGTGCGCGCGATGCCATGGTGACGGTGGCCCAGTCGCTCTGTGAACCGCTGCTGTCGCGACATCAACTGGGGTGCGCGATGTCGCGTCTGGGCGGTCTTCCCGACCCCGTGTTCGCGCGGGTGCTGGGCACTTTCTCCTGGGGACTGGTGGCAGCCGGCATCACCGAACCTGGCGTCGCCGTTGCGCTACCCAGTGGCGCGGTTATGAGCACCTACGGTCTGTCTGACCCCCAGCTTGGAGTCGGCGCGTGGATAGCCAAGACCGATGGTGGAGGGGGCGACTGGCAGTGGTATCGCTACGGCCTGGAACGCACCGATTTTGGCGGCGAGGATGCTGATGACGCTGACCTGGACATCCAACTATGCGCACTGCCGGTGGGCCTGAGCACGCGCGATGCCATCCTGGCTGCCGCGCCCTTCTGCGGCCTCGAACAGGCGATGTTCGCCGTCGAGGAATGCCGTCACATGCGCGACTACTGGACCAAGACCAGCGGGGTGAACGCGTGGTACTGGAGCGTTCAGTTGCTGGCCTGGCAGTTGCGCCAACAGCGTGGCTTGGACTGGCCCACGTTGTACCGAGCTGCTTTGGTGGCGACGGAGTTGGAGCTTGGGATGGACGAGGCCAAGGCGATGCTGTTGGCGGACATCGACGCCATTGAGACGAGCTAGACCAGCACCACGAACGGCCGATGAACCGCACGATGAACGAGCGAAGCGAGCTGAGGGAGTGTGGGTGAGTCAGGGGAGTGAGTATGAATTCCGAATAGACCCCCGGCTTGCTCGACTCGCCCCGTGAACCGCTCTCCTGACCGACGCCGCATGGGATGCCCACCACTCATGCCCTCTGGCCTGTCACCACTGATGCACATGGCCAGCCACCCTCTGTGGTCTTCGCTGCACTCGACGCAGGTGTTCGCCCAGCATCGGCGTTGCTCGCTCGGGGTGCACCAGGCGTCACGAATGCACCGCAATCCATGAAACAACGCCCTATACACCATAGATTAGAATACGTCACTCTATGGTGTATAGTAGGTGTTATGGAAACGTTGGCATCGTACGCGCAGGGCACCCCGGTTGAGGCTGCCTATGCTGTGGCGACCGCTGCCTGCGTGCAGGGAAAGACCTCTCGGATGGCATGGAACATCCTCTGCGCTGCTCGTCCCGAGTGCTCGTCGCTGGAACCCCAGTGGCCCCGTATCTGGAGCCGTTCTCGGGGTTCTCTCGCCACCGGTCCCGCCCCTGAGCGCCGTCTGCAAACCGCACGCCGCGCGGTGGCCCACGCGCTCGATGACCGTCCCCAAGGTCGGGGTGTTGCGCAGGCCCGACGGCTCCAGGCCGTCGTGTGTGCTCGCATGCTCGACCGCCCCGACGGCGCTGACTGGCGCAGTCTGATGGCGTCCGAACCCACGCTGGCGCTGCTCACCGGCGTCAGGTCCGCACGCCCCTCCATGGCGCGCGCCGAGGAGCTGGGCTGGCTCACCATCGACCGTCGCGGCAAGGCCCGTCCGCCGGCCATCAAGCCCGGTAGGTGCCACGGTTCCATGCGCTGGACACCCTGGGCCATCGACGCCGTGGACGCACTGGTGGAGCGCCGTCCAGACAACATCGTGGCCCAGCTCATCATGCTGGCCGAACACCCCGTCTGGGATAGCTGGAGTCCCACTGTCTGGGTCTGCGCGCTCGAAGTGGCCACCCACACAACGCTCCAATCCCGCGCGGCCTACAGCAAGGCGAAGGCGGTCCTGGAGGAGTGGGATTGGCCCATGCTTCACCCCGAGACCATGCGCGACTGGGCCGACCGCGTGGCCCAGGAGACTGGTGCCGCTGCGGCCCGGGCTGATGCCGAGAAGGCCCGAGAAGAACGCAAGCGGGCACGCCTTGCGGAGGCTGACGAGGTCGGCCGTCTGCGCGCCCTGGTGCCTGCCGCGCCGAAGCGCAAGCGCGCCTTGGATGCATGGTTCTCCGGCGTCCTCGCGGCAATGCGGGCGGAGCCGGATGGCGCTGCTGAAGTCCGACGCTCGATGCTCCGCAAGCTTGCGAAGGTCGAGACTGCACCCGAGCGTGCGTGGGTCCAATGGCTCGCCACTGCATGGGCCGAGAAGTCGCCTGTGACCGGCGTCGAGGATGCCGAGAAGGAGCGCGCTCGGCGCTTGGCTGTTGTCCCCTTGGTCGTCGTCACCGTGCTCGGTGATGCACCCCAGGTGGACCCCCGGATGGTCGCCCATGTGGAGGCTGGCGTCGCATGGATTGCTCGGAAGGATGCCCACTGATGTGCGGGTCCCATGAAGCGTGCCAGCACTCCTGCTGCACCAGCGCAGGGCGCTCTGCACGACGACGTGCAGCCCGGTTGGCGGCTGCTGGTGTGAGCACCGAGCGCGTCCCAGCGACCTATCTCCTGGGCGGCGTCGAGCACCGTCTTCGGCTCGTGGAGGACGGCGAGGTTGAGCCCGAGGTCGCCACCGAGGATGCCAGTCCTGCCGTGCGCGCTGCCGCCCAACTCCGCGCGGCCATGCTGAGCGCCGAGTGGCCGCATGGCACTCCGCGCGAGGTCCTGCTGCATGCGCAGCACAACGGGAACCCCGAGGTGCTCCGCGATGCTTTCGATGAACTGATGCGCCGTGGGGATGAACTGGCCGCTGCCCGCATGCTGACTGAGGATGCCCCCGTGGATGTGCTCCAGCGTGCCTCCGTATCGGGCCTGTCGGGCGTGAGTGCTGGTGCGCGCATCCAACTCTGGGAACGCGGCCATCTGACCGGGGAGGAACTGATGACCAAGGGCACGGTGAACGAGCGCGTGGCCACCGTGCGACGCATCCAGAAGGCAGCGCCGGAGCTGCTGACCATCGCTGCACAGGACCCCTCGCCAAGGGTCCGACGCATTGCTGCGAGTGCACCCCAGCTCCCCGCGAGTGCGGCACTGGTGCTGGCCCGCGACGCCGACCGCGAGGTCAGGTTGCGGCTGGTGCAGCGACCCCAGTCCGCTACCCGCGAGGTCATCGAGACCGTCGCAGGTCAGGCCAGTATTGAGCGAGATGCTGAGATGCTTTGGGCCTGCCGCGTGTGTGACCCCAGCCTGTTCGAGGGGTTGTTCGGGTCCCTGTTCGATGACCTGCTGGACTCGCTGCTGGGGGATGGCGCGGCATGACCGAGCTGCTCCAGGATGCGGCCCAGCTGCCCGAGGTCGCCCGCTGGCATGAAGTCGGCCACGTCCTGGCAGGTGCATCGCGGGGAGCCACCTTCCATGGATTCCGTGGCCGGGTGCCCGGCGTGCAAAGCGCCAGCACGGTGATGGCGCTGCCGGATGGTTGGACGCTGGAGGACCAGGTCACACTCCTCTTGGGCGGGTACTGGGGCGAGGTTAGAAGCAAGGGCCAGATGGATGCTGATGCGGTCGGGGATGCCCTCGCTCGGGAGTGGGCCATCACCACGGACCCCCACGCGGATGCCCGGCAACTTGCAGCCCTGATGGCCCGAGGCGTTCGGGTCCGGCCCCTCATCGACCGACTCGATAGGGAGTGCCTGGCTGGCCTCAGTTCGATGGTTCTGGATGGAGTGGGGCTCGAAGGCGCACTCATGGCCGCTGCGTGAGGGCGGACATTTCTGCTGATTTGGAAGGGTGGTCCTGCGGGGCCCCTATGTGCGCTGCCGGTCTTGGGCAGCTGCGGCCGACTCGATGGCCTTGGGCTGGTCTGACGCGAGGACGCCGTCGGGCGAACTCAACATGTGGTTCGCTGCCACAAGGAAGCGGTCCCGCTCGTGCTCCCACTCGTCGGGGTTCTTCTTGCCGACGAACAGCGCCTGCGTTGCTGAGGTCAACGCACGGGCGGCCTGGGCCACATCGGCGGTTGCCAACAGTTCGACTCTGCCCATGGCTCGCACGAGGTCGGTGAAGCGGTAGTCCTCATGGATGTCCCCGGGGTCAAGTGCATCGTCGTGGTCGTACCAGAACTTGTAGACGGCATCCACTTCCTTGTCTGCGGCATCCAAGAATTGGCTGACTGCGTCTCGTCGGTCTTCGTATCTATGTTCTGCTGCCGCGATGCGTGCCCGTGCCTGCTCCGACTCCAATGCGCTCTGGGCAGCCTGCTGTGCCATGTGGAGTGAGTGGCGATTGCTGAACAGCAGCGTGAGCAGCGAGAAGACGCAGCCAACTATCCCGGCTTGCAGCAGGAGCCTGCCTGCTTCGGCTAGACCATGACCCATGGTGCCTATCCAAGCACCTGTGGTTGCACAGTAGTGAAGAGTGGTTGCGCCTCTCGGATGAATCGCTCGCGCGCGCCGTCCCATGCGTCTGGCACCGTGCCAGTTGCCAGTGCATCCACGAGTGACGAGGTGAATGTTCGCGCGGCTGTCCCGACCGAGGGTGGGCATATGAGTTCTACAGCACTGGACGCGGCGAACAGGTCTCCCATGGCACCCCAGGGGTCCTTTGTCGCCGAGAGCTTGGACAGCGTGCGGTCTGCCTCCTGGATGAACGCCAGCGCTACCTGCTGCTGTGCTGCCTGATGCTGCTGGCGGACCTGACAGCGCTGGTTGATGAGGGACAGCAGATACACCAGCACACGCTTTGCGGTGTTGAGTAGGAGAGTTTTCATAGCCTCCATGGTCAGGCTCGCGGTGTGCTGGAGTCAGCACTAACCAACCGAGAAAATGTGATAAATCTCACACCTGAATTTGAGGGATTGAGGTCTATTCAGGACTCCGCCTGTACGTTCTAATGGTACAAGGCGAGAACCTGAGACCACCGCCAGCGGTCAGGGCAATCACCAAGCAGTAGCGGGCCCGCCGAATCACGAGGGCCTGGGAGCTCCGGCTAATCCCAGAGGCACCGGAGAACGCGATGAGCAGGGCGGCCAGACGGCAGGCGAGAGCCCGACAGCGAAATTGAGCCCCCGAGGCATTGATGCCAGGGGGAGCAGGCACCAGGCGAACCAGCCGCGAGGAGCCAGGACACACGTAGGCCGGGGTGGAACCCGGCGGCGCGATTGCCGAGCGGAAAAGACCTCTCCCGCAAGCCCCCGTGATGGGGGCGTCGGCATACCAGCGGAGTCATCGCCCGCCTGGTGTCCACGGTGCTCCTCGCACACGACAACTCTCAGAACGACAGCAGCGCCCTGTGGGGCGCACTCATCCTGGACCGAGCCCGCAAGGCTGTGGCCAAGCGCTATGGCTGGTCCGAAGACTTCGATGACCTAGTGGCCGAGTGCGCTGCACAGGTCTGGTCAGACCTCCAGTCCAAGATGGCCCGTGGGCTCATCCAGTGCGGGCCTGATGATGATGACGCTGGCGCGCTCATCTGGGGCATGTGCAAGACCTCCTCAGGCGCTGGCGCTGGCCAGTTCGAGGGCCGCGTGAACTCGCACGAGATGGCCCAGCTCAACCGCACCCGGGGGATGCTCGATGACCTCCTGGCTACGGGGCTCTCGGAGGCGAGCGCATGGCTGGCCATCGACGCCCATCGCGTGGAGCACTGGAAGCAGAATGACAAGCAGTCTGTGCTGGACCGCGCGCGGTTCACCGAGCTGAGCGCGTCGCAGGTCAGCTATGACCCACAGATGGATACCCGGGCGGTGGAGTCCGAGGCCGACGGCTGGGTCGAGCGGATGGGGCAGCGTGCCATCATCCACGAAGTTTTGGACGGTCTGGACCCTCAGGGGGTGAGCCTCTACTGCATGGTGGCTCAGGGTTGGAAGCTCGTGGATGCTGCCCAGGAGCTGGGGTTGGGCATCAAGACCGCCGAGCGCCGCATTGCCGTCGTTCGGCGTGCCGTGGCCGCTCGGGTGGCGGCCTGACCCAGTGCCATGCGCGAGGGACTCCTGCGCGAGATGCAGCGAGTCCTGGCATGACCAAGATGAAGATGTTCACAGATGCCGAGTATCTCGCTCAGGGCATCGAGTTCTGCCAGACCTTCTACTCCGACTGGGCAGTGCTGGTGCCCAGCTCGGCTGTCGTGAACATTGCCACCGCCGACATCTCTGGAGGTGGCCGGTTCCGTTCTGCTGGCTTTGCACCAGTCTCGGATGCCCGCGCCATCGCGCGGGCTGCCATTGAGGCCACATCCCCAACCGTCACCGGATGGGTCAGCTCCCAAATCCTGGGCGACCGGCCAGCTATTGGCCGTGGCAAGGCCAGTGACTTCACCGGCTGGACAGCGCTGGTGGTCGATATCGACCACCTCCCCAAGGATGGCGGGGCTGCTGCCGGCCACAAGTCGGCTGGGCTTCCGACTGTTGCCCAGGTGGCCATCATGGTCTCCAAGGCCGAGGAATTCCTGGGCAAGCCGACCGCGATGGTCCGCACCAGCAGCGAAGGCATCCAGATGTGGTGGAAGCTCGACCGCGTCCTCCCCATTGACAACCCCATCCCCCAGCGGTTCAAGGCGATGTGGGCAACCATCGCCACCGAGGTCGGTTGCGCATTCGACTTGGGTGTCATGGGCGATGCAGCGCGCATGCTGCGCTGCCCAGGCCAGTACCGGGTCAAGAAGTCCGTGGATGGTTCTGGACTCACCAAGCCCGAGCGTGCCTACCTCGTCGGTGGGCACGTGAATGCTGGCTCCATCCTGACCGTGGAGCAGCTGGACGGCGTCCTGCCAGCTCTGCCCGATGGAGGCAAGCCTCGCACCCGCAAGACCACTACCAACACACCCAGCGGAGACGCGGTGGCATGTGACCGCGAGGTGCCAGCCACTGAGGCCGAACTGCACCTCGCACGCCAGCTGCCAGCTCTGGCAGTACTGGATGCGGTGGTTGACGGCCACTTCCTGAGCGTGGACGCGGATGGATGGGAGAAGGACGGTGAGCCCGAGTGGCACATGGCCGGAGCAGGCAGCGATAAGTCCGCCCATGGCACATGGGACGAAGCCAACGGCTACCGCGTGAGCATCTTCTCCCAGACGGCCCAGGCCGCACTCGGTCTCATTCAGCAGCCCAATGCCCGGCGCACCAGCGCTGACCTCCTGCGCGAGGTGGTCATGGCCACCTCCTACGCCAAGGCACAGCCGGTATGGGAATGGCTTGCTGCCATGGAACCCATGGCAGCTCTGGAGACCATCCAGCGAGCAGTGGTGCCGCTGATGGATGATGATGACCTCCCAACTTGGCAGCAGGAGAACTGGCAGTGCCTCTCCGCACTGGCAGCAACAGCCCACGCTGTCGAGCATGACGTGGTTCCTGCGGCATCCGAGGCCGAGGCCCAGCTGGTCACCAGCGAGAACAAGAAGCCATCGCTGCTGGAGGACATCCAGCCGCATGCCGTCACTCGCCACCACGTTCTGGACCGGCAGTATCGCGTGGTCACTGGCGGAGATGCCCATGGCATCTACATCCGCAAGGTGGTGCGCTCCGAGGAGGACTCGGAGCCGAAGGTCACCTGGCGCAAGCTCACCAACGCCGTGCTGGTCCGTACCCGCGAGATGGTCGTGCGCCGGCCCACTGGTGGCACCCCGGTCGATGCCGCTTACAGCGTCTTCATCAGCGTCCCCGCTGGTTCGGGGTTCCGCACCAAGACTCTTACGGGAATGAGCCCGGCTGACAGTCTGAATGTCCGCAAGCTGTTGACGCTGGCAAACATCGGAGGCATCCTGCCTGCTGGTGTTCCCGACCAGCAGGCGCTGGAGTCGTTCATGCTGAACGCCGGGCTGGACGAGCAGTCCCAGCGTGTCCGCTACGGCGTGGTGGGATGGGACTGGGACCCGGAGCGCGGGCAGCTTCGGTATGTCACGCCCAATGGCTCCATTACCACCGACGGCATCGACTTCGAGTGCCGTGCTGCTGATGAGCATGGCATTCCAGCCCATCGTAGCGGGCTGAAGCGGTTGGCCAACGAGCAGGACTTTGCCCGCGTGGACCAGATGCTGCGCGAGGCATTCGAGGTCCATCCCAGCCGTCCAGAAATCATTGGCGGCTTCCTGTCCATGGTTTGGGCTGCTCCGCTGAGGCCCGAGACTGGGACCGTCGCCTACCTGCGCGGTCGCAAGGACAGCGGGAAGTCTCGGCTGATGGCCTTGGCCCAGCCGTGGACCACGGGCACCACCCGCCCGGACCACGACCTGAAGGACGCCAGCCCAACGGCCATCGCCAACCACGCCAAGAACTATCAAGACACCTGCTGGTCGATGGACGACTTCAAGCGCTCGGATGGCATCTCAGCGAGGAAGTTGGAGGAGCGCACCCAGGCTCTGTATACGGCCATCGGCGCTCTTCATGGTGGCACTGAGGCATCACGAGCTAATGCCCACGGCGGCCTGCGTGCCCGCGTTGGTGAAATTCATGGCTGTGCCGTGGCCACTGGTGAGCTTGCCATTGTGGATGGCTCCATGGCGTCCAAGTGCTTCCAGCTGGGAACATTGGAGCGCGGTGAGGTGGACTGGACACCCGTGCCAGTGGTTGGGCTGGACGAGCAGCCACTGAGCGTTGACGGTAAGTCACAAGCAACCCGCGCGGACGCATGGCCCGCGCGATGGAGCGAGACTGCCGCTGCTGTCCAGGCCTCATACATTCAGTGGCTTGCCCAGCGAATCATGAGCGAGTGCGGCGGTGACTTGGCGCGCTGGACGGCAAGCACCAAGGCACGGGTGGATGGTGTCATTACTGGGCCAGTCTCCCGAGCCAGCGGCCCAGTGGCACTGGCCATCCTCGGCATCCGGACATTCAAGCAATTCCTGAGCGAGCACGGCGTCTACACTGCCGCTCTGGACATCGAGGACGCCATGCTGGGGTTGGTGCAGCAGGCCGAGGCTGACCAGGAAGGTAGCAGCCTGGAAAGCCAGTTCCGCGAGATGGTGATGGCTGCGCTGGTGAAGAACGCCCACTTCATCTGCTCGCCGGACCTCGGCACCCAGATGATGGAGCAGGCCGGATGGAAGTGGCGAACCAGCCGCGATAGCCAGGAGTGGACGGCCAGCGGCAGTGCCATCGGAAGCCTCTCGGAGGATGGTCGGTGGGTCCGCATGACCATGGCGCAAGCGCGGGTTGCCTGTGAGAAGTTCCTGACCCAGGAGCAGCTGCGCGAGGTGCTGCGCAACCTGACGCCGGAAGACATCCGCGCCCGGTACGGTGGCACTGGAAGCCAGTGGTGCCCCAAGCCGTACCTCCCGGAAATCTGGGGCGGACGCATGGCGGGCTACACGCTGCCTGCCAGCGTGTTCGGCATCGAGCTGCCGGAGGTGGCGGCATGAGGAACCAGCCGGGCGAGTTCGCTGCATGGCATGCCCGTGTGGCCCAGCTCCAGCTGCTGACTCCAGATGAGAACGCCCAGAAGAACCGCCAGTTCCAACGCGCATGACCAGCGTGGACTCACAGACAGTCCGGTAGTCACATCGACTACCGGACTGTTGCTGCTGTAGTCACCATGGCCATACTTGGTCTCCCGGAGAGTTTGTCCCACTTCCTTGTCCCACTTTTGACCCAGTTTGTCCCACTTTTTGTCCTAGTTGAAATCGCGCTGACTAGGACTTTTGCCCGTTTTGTCCCATTTGTCCCACTTTGGGGAACCATGCATACACACACCATGGGAACGTGCGCGCTGGCTAGTGCATGACAGCCAGCTCCATGCGCGCGTATGGAGGTGTGCATGGTTCCCCAAAGTGGGACGAATGGGACAAAACATACATATTTACTACTTGTAACTGTATGTATGTATGTATGTATATGGCTCTGACTGCGTGTTTTACCGTAGTGGGTTGACAGTTCAACTTTGTCCCACTTTGCTCTCCAAACTGGGACAAAACTGGGACAAGCTGGGACAAAGCTCATCTGAGCCTTGTCGTTCAGCTGACCTCCGCCAGAAGCACGCTGTCGCTGCTCGGCGACCCCGAAGCTGCGGCGGGAGATGTGGAACGGGCAGGTCAGTGGTTACACCACCCAGCGCCACCGCGCATCCGAGGTATATGCCGGGATGAGGGTCTCTCCCCCAGGATGCAGCGACCCGTTGCATGAGCGAATACCTTCTGACCCAGGCGCTGGCCGAGGCCTTCCGCCACCAGCCTCGTAGCACCTACGGCACCAGTGCCGAGGGTTTCCGCCGCTGGCTGCGGGAGCGCGGCCTGACCGTGCCCGCCGAGTCAGCCGAAGCCATGCTGGAGCGCCGCCCCAAGCCACAAGGCTTGGGGCCCCGAACCTTGGAGCGCGTGCTGGTGGCCGCCTATGTCCGCGACGCCATGATGCTCAATGGCGGGAGCCAGAACGCACGGCAGAACCGCAATCGGCACCATGCAAGGACTTTCCAGGGGTGGCTCGAATTCCGGGGATACCAGACCACTCTCGACCAAGCGGAGCAGATGCTCCAGGGGGCGTTCTGGGAGTTCCCCGGTGGCCTGCGGCAGGCTCCCCTGTTCGAGGACTCCGAACCCCCAGCGGGGACGGTCCAGCTGCGGTGAGGGACTCTCGGGAGGGATGCAGCGACCCGCTGCATGACCAAGACGCAAACCCGCAAGACCCTCGATTCATACCGCCTGACCCAGGGCGTCGGTCCTGTGACCGACCCCCACGTGTTCGAGCTGTTCCAGCCATGGCTCCAGCTCCACGTTCCCCGACTGGCCGGGCGTCCGCTCCACGTCGTCTGGAAGCCCGGCGACGCCGCACGCGGTCGTCGTGGCAGCCTCTGCTACGCCGCCGAGCTGCCCGACGGCAGGCTCCAGCCGTTCTCCACGTCCGCGATTCTCAGGCCGCCCACCGAGGTCGAGGTGCGGACCAAGAGGATGCGCGAGGCCATCGCCGGCCAGATGGCCGGGTTCAAGGCCTCGGCCTTCCGCGATGCCGAGCCCGAGCTGCCCCTGAGTGCCCTGAGCGGTCAACCCCTGACCTGGGACGACGCTGAGGTGGACCACCTGGTGCCGTTCCACCGCCTGCGCGATACCTGGCTGACCAGCGCCGAGGACCCCGACGACATGGATTCTTGGGCCATCTGGCACCTCACCCACGCCCGCGTGCGT
Source organism: Luteococcus japonicus (assembly GCF_003752415.1). Taxonomy (NCBI): domain Bacteria; kingdom Bacillati; phylum Actinomycetota; class Actinomycetes; order Propionibacteriales; family Propionibacteriaceae; genus Luteococcus; species Luteococcus japonicus. Next base: position 2,846,103 of record NZ_RKHG01000001.1, read on the forward strand.
CTGCTGAGCCGTGCCGAGAACTCTGCCCGTGGTGGTGCCGAGGGTGATGAGGGGTTTCCGCCGGGGATGCAGCGACTCTTTGCATGAACACCAACAGCATCCGCATCGCCGCCGCCCTCGCCATCCTGGGGACCGCCGCCTGCACAGCCCCCAGTCCACCCTCTAAGCCCAGTCCGAGTGTCTCCGTGGCTCTGCCAGCCCGCATTGACCTCGGGCATAAGGGCGCTCGCGCCTACTGCGAACCCGGTGGCCGTAGCGTCACCGTCTTCCCAGGGGCCGTTGCCATCACCAACGGCCGCGTCCTCGATGAGCACCGCAATGCTGCAACACCAGTGGTCTTCGCCCCCGAGGCCGTCGTGGTCTTCGAGGACGGCACCCGTGTCACCCTGCCCGAGTGCCAGGAGGTGGCCCGATGACTGACGCGGGCACGACCATGATTCTCGTCTCTCTCGCCGGCGCTGGTCTCGCCTCCCGTGCATGGCTCTCGCTGGACCGCGCGAGCGACGGCATGCGCTCGCCGCTGACCGGGCTCGGCCTCCTCGCCGGGCTGGGCATCAACGCCGCCGCCTGGCTGGCCTTTGCTGACAGCCAGAGCCCGCTGGCCGGGATGCTGGCGCTGACCATTGGCTACATGCTGGCGTCCCAAGTGGGTCGCTGGCTGGTCGATGCCCCTGTGGTCAGGCTGGCGGGGATGCCCATGTGGGCATGGGCCGTCGTGGTGCTGGGCATGCTCGCGGGTGTCTTGCTCGATGTGCCGGTGGCTGTCGGCTATGCCCTTGGCCTCGGTGTCACTGCCGTCGTGGCCGTCCAGAACATGGGCGCACTGCGGGCCATGGAGCGCGACATCGCCTCCCTCGCCAACCCGTTGGCGGCCATCTTGGGCATCTCGGCCCAGACCGTCTGGGAGCTGGGTCCCCGTCGCACTGCCGACGGCGGTCTCGTGGTGCGGATGCCTGCCCCTGCCATCGCCCGTATCCCCCAGATGGACGCGCTGGTTGCCCAGGCCCTGCCCGCCATGGAGGTCGCACACGTGGACTCCACGGTCCTCCAGCTGGCTCCCGTCTCGCCCGAGACCCTGCACGCCCGTCAGACCATGACCGACTCCGGCGGCCTGGTCGTCGGAATCGAGGACTGACCCATGTTTCGACGCAAGCCCACGTTCACCCCCGACGCCGCCATCCAGCATGCCTTCGGGCTGCTGGAGCAGGGAGGCCACCCAGCCACCGTGCTCCGCTGGCTGGAGCGGCAGAAGGTGCCGACCGAGATGCTGGCCGCTGCTTGCCATGAGCGAGGGACCACCGCCGCCCAGGTGTTTGGGCTGGACGTGCCCGAACCTCAAGCTCCGCAGACTGGTGATGTGGCCCCCTCACCGGAGCAGGGCTTCTTCCTGGTGGACGAGCCCGGCGAGGAGTGGACTCCCGCCGAGATTGGCACCCACTGGACGACGTTGGTCAGGAATGCTCAGGCTGAGGGCATCACTCCCGGCGTCGTGGAATGGTCCACGGTCCACGGCTGCTGGGTTATCCGCCCGCAGCGCACCAAGGTGCTCCAGCTCGCGGCCAACGTCCGCCCAACCGATGGCGAACGCGTCGCGGCGTTGTATCCCGACCACGAGCTGGTGGAGTTCCGCCCCTACGAGCGGCGGGCGGTCATCGGGGAGCTGGCGCCCGCCGAACGACAGGCCCGCCAGGTCGTCGCTGGATTGCTGGGATGCCGTCCATGGGAGCTCCAGGTGCAGGTATGCATGGCCAAGCCCGGCGTCGGCCACCCCGTCGAATGGGTGATGCTGGAGGGCCAGCCTCTACTGACGCTGGCCCGAGACAAGATGGCCAAGATTCTCGAAACCGCCATGCTGCACCTGCCCGGCGGGTCCGAAGGATGGCGCACCGCATGGCAGGAACACCTGGGGCGCGCCGTCCTCATCTATGGCGAGCCAGAACGTCTGCCTGCGCTGGCCGAGCTGCTGCCCACCCTGGAAATGGGCGGTTCGTGGAGTCAGCTCCCCATGGGCCTCGACCCCCGTCAGCGGACGGTTGCCCTGGACCTGAAGCTCGGGCCCCATGCCGGCATCTGGGCACCCACGGGCGCAGGAAAGACCGTGCTGCTGTTGGGGCTTGTGGCGCAGGCGCTCACGCGCGGTCACCAAGTGGTCATCATCGACCCCTCGAAAATGGGTGCGGACTTTGTGCCGGTCAAGGCATGGGCCGCCGCATGGGGAGACACCATCCCGCGCGCTGCTGCCATCCTCCGGGCGGTCTATGGCGAGGTGGAACGACGCCGCCAGCTCTGCGCCTCCTATGGCGTCGGATTCTGGGAGGACTTGCCAGCCGACCTGCGCGCTGAGAAGGGCATCCAACCCATGCTCGTGGTGGTGGACGAATTCGTTTCGCTGGCACTGCCTCGCACGGTCAACAAGGCTCTGGACAAGGACCATCCGCTTCGCCTGGAGGCCGAGGAGGTCAACGGCTACAAGGCAGAAATCAGCGAGTACGTCGGCCGGATTGCCCGTGAGGCGAGGTTTGTCGGCGTCCACCTGGCGCTCGCTGCCCAGCGGCCAGATGCTGCCATCATCTCGGGCGAGATGCGCTCCAACCTGACCTCAGTGGTGCAGCTCACGCGTCCGGGAGCCGTCCCCAGCCGTGAGGCCTTGGGGATGGCGTTCACTGCGGATGCGGTGCCTGCTGCTGCCGAGACCCTCGCAACTCTGGACGACGGCAAGAGCCGAGGCTTGGCCGTCATCGCTGCCGACGGTGGTGGGGTCAGCGGATTCCGGGTGGCCTACGCCCCCAGCCAGGCGATTGCGGAGCGGCTGGAGGAACTCGGGGTGCCTTCCCCACGTAAGCTGGAGGTCGCCATGCAGCAGGATGAGCCGCAAGTGAGGCACATCCCCAGCCAGGAGGACCTGTTCGCGGAGGCCGTGACCGTCGACGCGTTCGACCCCGTGGGCGATGCCCCCGGTGGCGATGTGGACCTCTCAGCCTTGGTCACAGGTGCCAGCGAGGGCCTCTGGGACTGACGGAACAACACCCCCGCCACGGCGAACCGTGGCGGGGGTGTTGTGTGTTCTCCGGAGGTCAGGGCCAGCTCTTGTGGATGCGCTCGACCTCAGTCATCAACTGGGTCATCGCCTGCCCCTTGTCGTCCATGAAGGCGTCGCCCGTTCCCGAGATGGAGACGTGCTTGCCACCCTCCGCCCATTCGACGGCAACCAGCTTGTCAGTGGTGTTCTTGGCCAACCACGCATTCGGCCCAAGCTGCGGCAGCGGGGTCACGGTGCCGTGTTCGCGGTCGTAGGCCTGCATCTTCTGCATGGCCGAAGGTGACCCGTCGGCCAACAGCCGCACGTTGACACAGTTGCCTCCCGCGCACCACGCCTTTCCCTCCTGGATGGCCTTGGATTGAACGCTGGTGCCGAGGATGCGCTGGGCTGCGGTGCCGAGCAGAACTCCGCTGGCTCCCTTGCCCGGTTCGACCGGTTCAGGTGTTGCCGGAGTTGCCGACCCAGGCGCGGGTGCGCTGGCAGGTGTTCCCTTGACGGCCTTGGCGATGCGGTCGGCCCAAGACTGGAGTGCATAGCCATCCATCGTGAGCGGGTTCAACATGGTCTCGACATAGAGGTCAGGGTTGCCGCCGGTCGATGCGGGCTTCTCGGCAGTTGCCCGTCCAATGGTGAACTCCAGACGAGCGCGGTCATCCCCACTGCCCTCGCCTTGGTAGGTGCAGCTCAGAGCACCGTTCTCCTTCAGAGAAGAACTCAGCTCGGGAACACCGGGCCACGAGAGCAGGCCAGCCACCGACGAGGGCTCGCCCACCAGAGAAAGGCACGTCTTGGTGAGTTCGTCGTCGGAGGCATCCTTGTCGGGGAATGCCGTCTCACCCTTGGGCGACAGCTCGGCATCGCCCAGTGCCGGGGCAGGCGGCACGTCGGTTGCGCCAGAAGCCTTCGCGTGGGAGGCCACTTGTTCCTTCCACGAGAGCGCTTCGGACGTGTTCGGCGGGGTGGAGTCATCGGCATCAATGGTGAACGTGACGCACAGGTCACCATCCGCCTTGACCATCTCGGTGCCGGAGTTCTTCGCGGCTTGGCACTCGGCGTTCTTCGTGATGCTGAAATTCACACCGTGGAATCGGTCGTCCCCCTCGGTGAACTCGCAGGTCAGACCAGCCTTCGAGTCGACCTTGCTGGCGGCCACCGTAAAGGGGAGTCCGAACAAGCGTGTCACCTCGGCCTTGCCTCCCGAGAGTTTGGCGCACGCGTTTGTCAGCTTCCAGCTGTTGGACTCTGCCGGGCCTAGGCTCAGCAGCTCGGCCACGTTCACGTCTGCAAAGGACGCCCCCGGTTGCGCCTGCGAGGTGTCCTTTTCGCTGGGTGCCCCGGACTGTGCGGGGGTCTCTGCTGGCACCTCGGCTGCACCTGCGCTGCATCCGGCGGCTAGGGCGAGCATGACCAGCCCCGTCGCGATTCGGCCTCGGTTCTTCATTCCTGCTCCTTCACGTTGGGGTCTTTGATGAGCACGTACCAGCGCCGACCAACCTGTTGAAAGCCCAAACTCCCGGCCTTCCCTGCCTTGGCCGCCCGCTGGCATCTGGCGCGCAGAGCCTCGGGGGATGGGGCACCCACGAGCCGGTAGGCCTCCGACAGCGGGACCAACGTCTCACCCGGCCCCAGTTCGACGGGGGTGGTGTCCCTGGTCATGCTCGATTTCCTCCCAATGGACTGCTGACCCTGTCTAGCGAGGAATGGAGGCCACGTCACCACACGACGAAACAGGGTGTTGCGCGGTGATACGAGATGGAACGCGACGCTTCACGACGGATATGCACCCTTGGGAGTTGCAGATTCGCTGGCCAATCCTCAGGAATGTGAGTGTCGGGCAGTCCGAGAAACGAAGGTTTCCGGGACCGACACTGACTCGTCATGACCACGCGTCCAGATATCGTCCGAGAACCCGAGAATGTCCCAGAACTCCCTGACACCGATTCCGGGACGCCGGTGGTGGCCTATCTCCGAGTGAGCACATCCGGGCAGTCGGTCGATAGCCAGCGGCTGGCCATCGAGCGGTCGGGCTTCACCATCCAGCGCGAGTTCGTGGATTCGGCCTCGGGCGCTCGTGCTGACCGCCAAGGACTGGGGGACCTCCTTGTCTGGGTCCGGGAGGGTGATGTGGTCGTCACCTACTCGCTCAGCCGTCTCTCCAGGTCCACCCGTGACCTCCTGGGCATCATTGAGCAACTGGAGGCCAAGGGGGCCCAGCTCGTCTCCGTCACCGAGGCCATCGACACGGCGACTCCTGCTGGCCGACTGCTCATCACGGTGCTGTCTAGCATCGCCGCGTTCGAGCGGGAGACGCTGGTAGACAGGACCAAGGCCGGTCTTGACGTGGCCCGTGCCAAGGGCCGAAGGCTGGGCCGTCCCCCGACTGATGCCGCGCTGGTCCGGGAGGTCGAGCGGTTGCGCGCCCAGGGCATGAGCGCTGCGGCTGCCTGCCGCGAGGTGGGCATCGGTCGTGCGACCTACTACGCCCACGCCGCCGCCGAGAAATCTCATATGTGAGATGAACGGGGTGAGAGCTTAGGCCTCGCCGCTGCCGATATCCGCAACCTGCGCCATATCGAGGTCGCCATCCGATGTTCGTGGCAAGGGCTCCACACCGATTGCATATGGGGCGACCGCCCGCCAGACGGCTTGGCGCACTGAGGGGGAGAGCGCAGGAGCATCATTGAGCTGGTCGAGCAGCCAGTCGGGTGCATCGGGCAGCGGCCAGGTCAGCCCTGACCAGTCGGGGCGGTGGTGGGAAGAATGCCAACTGTCGAAGGAGGGCTCGTCCAGCCACTCCACCGTGATGGAGCCCTCCCGCAGGCCCACACGTTGCCCCTTCTTGCGCACGCCCGTGGGCGGCGGCAGTGGCGGCAGGGTCACCACCATCGTGGCCGCGAGGACCTGACGCAGTGCATGCAAGGGGAGCGCAAGGATGGTCTGGCTCACGTTGTAGGCGCGGGGCTTGGGTCCTTCCCAGCCCATGGTGGCCAGCTCGCGCCCCATGGCCTCAATTTCGCTCCTGAGGCGTTCGATGGCGGGCAACGCGGTGCTTCGGGGCAGGAGGTCGGCCACGTAATCTTCCGTCACCTCAGCCAGCTTCCTTTCAGCCTCCGTGAGCCGTTCGGACAGCCGTGCGGCGGGGTCGGGGGCATCATTGCGAGGCAGGAGTGCCGCCTTCGCGCTGGCTATTTCCAGCCGCCAGAGCAGCAGAGCCATGACGGCCCTGTCGATGTCCTCCCGGTCGCGGTTGAGGTGGGCGTTGGTCCGGCACCGGTAGGCCTGTCGCTTGCCCCCGGCGGTGTTCATCACGCCGCCGGCAATCATGGACTCACCGCACTTGCCGCAGATGAACAGGCCCGTTCCGAGCCCTTGGACGACGCCGCGCTCATGGCCGGTGTAGCGGCGGTTGGGAGAGTTGAGGATGACCTCGGCGCGGCGGAAGACCTCGCGGGGGATGAGCGGCTCCCATTGAGGCTCGACATCGAAGACTTCGCCTCGAAAGGTCGAAATCCCCGCGTACACGGGTTGAGTCAGTCGGCTGCGAATGACCGTTCGGCTTGATGGTGCATCTGGCGCTATCTGGATGAAGGCGTCGCGGGCTGCCTCCAGGTTGTGGGTGCGGATGAAGGTCTCGAACAGGGTCGGGATGGCCAGGCAGGCTTCCTCCGTGGCTGTCCCATCTGCGTTGTATCCCCAGATACGCCCCGAGGTGAGTAGGCCTTTCTGAGCCTTCGCCCTGGCAGCCGCGATGACGCGCTCGGACTTGTGCTGGGACTCGAACCGGCTGACCACCGTCAGGATGCTGCCGCTCATCACCGCCGAGGCATCACTGGTGTCAACGATGGTGCCGGTGACGGGATGGATTAGCAGACCATTGATGCGCAGCAGTCGTTGCAGGTCGTCCAGCGAGCGGGTTACCCGGTCGAGATGCCAGCACAGGAGCACGTCTGCCCGACCGGATGTGAGTAGCTCCACCGTCCGCTCGAAGGCCGGACGACGAACACCGCTGTACGCACTGACGGAGTTGTCCACGCACACCTCGATGACCTCGTACCCCTCGCGTCGGGCCAGCGCCCGGCACTCCAGCTCCTGGCGCTCCACGCCAGCTCCGTCTCGCTGGTCCAGCGAGATGCGGCAGTAGATGACGGCGGCACGAGGCATACGCGTCAGCCTAGAACAGGGGTCTGACAATCATCGACAGACACCAGTGCCATGACTGGGGCAATAACCTCCGGGGTTCCTACATGGTCATTGAAGCAGTCATAGACAGACGCCCGTGCCATGACTGGGACAATAACCACCGGGCACACGGTCCAGGTACTGCTGGTGGAATTCCTCGGCCAGCCAGAACTGCCCGGCCGCCTCGATCGTCGTGGTGATGGAGCCGTAGCCCGCGGCGGACAGGCTGGTCTGGAAGGTGGCCCGCATCCGCGCAGCCGTTTCGGCCTGCTCGTCGTCGACCGTGAACAGCGCCGAGCGGTACTGGCTGCCGACGTCATTGCCCTGCCGGTCACCCTGCGTTGGGTCGTGGTTCTCGAAGAAGACCCGCAGCAGCTCCTCGTAGCCCACCACCGACGGGTCGAAGACCACGCGCACCGTCTCCGCGTGCCCGGTTCGTCCGGTGCAGGTCTGCTCATAGCTGGGGTTGGCCAGCTGCCCGCCCATGTAGCCCACGGCCGTCGACAACACCCCGTCGTGCTGCCAGAAGAGCTTCTCCGCGCCCCAGAAACAGCCCATGGCGAAGTAGGCCGTCCGGCTGCCGGGGAAGTCACGGTCCAGGGGATCACCAAAGATGCGATGGAAGAGCATGCCTGCACACTAGCTCGCGCCTACGCTGGGGTCATGACGAGCAATCCCGTGGAAGCCCTGCAGCCCCTGATCGGCACCTGGCGGGGTGAGGGTCACGGCAACTATCCGACCATCGAGGCCTTCGACTACACCGAGGAGATCACCTTCGCCGACGTGGGCAAGCCCTTCCTCGTCTACCACCAGCGCACCTGGGCACCCGACGGGCGCCCCCTGCACGTGGAGATGGGCTACCTGCGCACGCCCAGCCCCGGCGTGGTGGAGATCACGATGGCCCTGCCCACAGGCCAGGCCGAGACCGGCGTCGGCACCGTGGCTGCGGATCCCTTCCAGATCACCCTGGACTGTGTGGTGGCAAGCACTCCGTCTGCCAAGCCGGTCACGGGCAGCCGCCGTGCCCTGGGCCTGGACGGTGACGTGCTGCAGACCAGCTACGCCATGGCTGCGATGGGGCTGGAGTTGCAACCGCACCTGACCAGCCGCCTGGTGCGTCAGGCCGCTGGGTAGAGCGTGCCGGCCTTCGTCGCGCCCAACAGCTGGGTGACGGTGACCAGCGTGTAACCCTGCTTCTGCAGGGCGTCGATGGTGGGGGCCGCCGCATCCACCGTCCAGGGGTGGATGTCGTGCATCAGCAGGATGGAATTGCGGCTGGCGCGCTGGAGGGTGAGTTTCGTGATGATGGCGGCCGTGTCGTGGCCGGCGACCCAGTCCTCCGGGGAGTTGTTCCAGACCACGACGGCCAGCCCGTGGGCCCCGGCGATCTGGTCCGTGCGGCTGGTACGGGCCGCGTAGGGAGGGCGCACCAGCGTCGGCTTGCTGCCCGTCAGCTTCTGCAGGACCGCATTGGTGCGGCTCAGCTCCCAAGCCACCTTCGCGTCGGGCAGGTCGCTGATGGCCTTGTGGTCATAGGTGTGGCTGGCGATCTCGAAGCCCTGGGTCTGCGCCTGCTTGACGATCTGCGGGTAGGTCTCGGCCGCATTGCCCAGCATGAACAGGGTGGCGGTGGCCTTGCGATCGGTGAAGGCCTTCAGCAGCTTCGGGGTGAGCGGGCTGGGGCCGTCGTCGTAGGTGAGCGCAATGCACTTCTCCTTCGCGCAGTCCACCTCCGGCCGGGGAGCGTCGGCCGCGGGCCGGGGCATCGACGACGGGACGGGCGGTGTGGATGAGGCGGCGGGGCCGGCGCCCGTCACGGGAGGGGCGCTGTGGTGCCCTTCAGCCGCGCAGCCGACCGAACCGAGGGCAAGCAGCAGGACCAGTGGGACAGGCAGATGCCACCGAGGATTCTTCACGCACTGACTCTACGGGTGGGCAGGGTCTGGCAGACGCCAGTCGATGGGGCCGGCACCCTGCTCGGCCAGCAACTGGTTGGCGCGGCTGAAGGGCCGTGAGCCGAAGAAGCCCGAACGGGCCGACAGGGGCGACGGATGCGGGCTGGCGATCATGGGGACCTGACCCAACATCGGCCGCAGGGACTGGGCGTCGCGGCCCCACAGGATGGCCACCAGCGGGCCCTCCCGCTCCACCAGGGCCTCGATGGCGCGCTGTGTGACGGCCTCCCACCCCTTGCCCCGATGGGACCCGGCGGCACCCGGCCGGACGGTGAGCACCCGGTTGAGCAGCAGGACACCCTGGTCGAACCAGGCCGACAGGTCACCGTGGGCGGCGGGTTCGATCCCCAGGTCCTCACGCAGCTCGGTGTAGATGTTCTGCAGGCTTCGCGGGACGGGCCGGACGTCGGGCTCGACGGAGAAGCTGAGTCCCACCGGATGCCCGGGGGTGGGGTAGGGGTCCTGCCCGACGACCAGAACCCGCACGTCGGCCAGCGGCCGGGTGAAGGCCCGCAGTACCCGGTCACCGGCAGGCAGATAGCCCCGACCCTCCGCGATCTCGGTGCGCAGGAAGTCACCCATCCGGTGCACCTGCTCCTCGACGGGTGCCAGGGCGGCCGCCCAGTCTGGCGCGATGATCTGGTCCAGAGGGCGAGGGGCGTTCATGCGGTCTCCAAGGTGTTGGGCCGGGGTGCGGAATACCGCGGCATGGTCCAGGACAGGGCGGCGCCGGCCAGCAGGAGCAGGCCGCCGGTGGCGAAGGCAATGCCCATCCCGAAGGCGTCGGCCAGGGCGCCTGCGGCCAGCGGGCCGATGATCGCGCCCAGGTCACTCATCATCGAGAAGGTGGCGACGGGTGCACCCCCACGTCCACCGGTGACGTCGCCCAGCACCGCCGTCGGGGCAGTGGAGTGGGCGGCCGACCCGATGCCGTAGACGCACAGCACCGCGGTCAGCACCCAGATGGTGGGCGACCACGGCATCGCCAGGGCGGCCAGTCCGGTGGCCAGCCCGGCCAGGATCATCAGGGGCCGACGGCCGATGGTGTCCACGGCGCGGCCCACCGGGCCCAGCGCGATGGTCTGTGCGACGGCGGCGATGGCGAAGGCGATGCCCGTCCACGACGTCGACTTGTGCAGGACCTCGGTGACCAGCACCGGCACCAGCGAGCTGCGCACCCCGAAGGACTGCCAGCCCTGGGCGAAATTGCTGAGGCAGGCCGCCCGGTAACGCACATCCCGCACCGCCTCGGACAAGGCCATCTCCGGCTTCTCGGACTTCTCGACCTGACCCTGCGGGCGGCTCAGCAGACACAGGCCCACGATGCCGGCCACGCTCAACGTCGCCGCGTAGACGAAGAAGGGGGCGGTCAGCGAGATGGCCGCGAACAGGCCACCGACGGCCGGGCCCGCCATGCCCCCGATCAGGAAACCGCCCGAGTACAGGGCCGACGCCCGCCCACGCAGCTGCGGCTCGACGGTACGCAGCAGCAGCGTCATCGCGGCGACCGTGAACATCGCGGAGCCGATGCCGCCCAGTGCCCGCATCCCCAGCAGCGCCCAGAAGCTCGTCGCCAAACCGGCCGCCGCAGAGGATGCTGCGACGATGAACATGCCCACGCCCAGCACCGAGCGTTCGCCCAGCCGGGAGATGAGCGGGGTGCAGGCCGGGCTGGTCAACAGCCGCATGGCGGCGAAGGCGCTGATCACCATCCCCACCATCAGGTTGCTGACCTCGAAGCTGCGCGCGAAGACGGGCAGGACGGGGACCATGACGCCGAAGCCCACGGACACACAGAAGGCGATGATGGACAGCACCCACACGTCGCGGGGCAGGCCTCGGCTGTCGCGGGAGATCACGGCAAGGGGGTTGAGCACGGTGCACAGGTTAGCCTTGGTGACGAACACCGATTCGAAAGGTCCCGACGCATGGCACTTCGCCCCCTGTCCCGCGAGGCCCACCAAGACTCCGGCCCGAAGGCCGTCGCAGTGGAAGACCAGTCCGGCCAGGTGATCACCCGCGAGATGCTCGCCGAGGAGGCCGCCACGCCCGGCGTCGTCCCGCACGGCATCCAGCTGGCTGCCGGCTGGTTCTGGCGTCTGCTGGTGATCGGGGCCGGCCTGTACGGCATCTGGTTCGTGCTCTCCGGCCTGTCCGAGGTGGTCATCCCCCTCTTCGTCGCGCTGCTCTTCACGGCCGCACTGTGGCCCATGAAGACCTGGCTGCAGGGCAGGGGTCTCCCGCGGGGAGCGGCCGCCGGGCTCAGCCTGCTGGCGCTCGTCGCCCTCGTGGCCGCCATCTTCTCGCTGGTGGGTGCGCAGATCGCGTCCCAGAGTTCCAGCCTGGCCGACGCCTCGGTGAAGAGCTACGAGCAGTTCATGAACTGGCTGGCCAGCGGGCCGCTGCAATTGCACGAGACGCAGATCGACGGATGGACCCAGAAGGGCATTGTCTGGGCCAAGAGCCAGCAGTCGGTCTTCACCGGTTACGCCGCCGCGGCCGGTGCCCAGCTGGGGCACTTCTTCGCCGGCATCGCCCTTGCGTTGTTCGCGCTGTTCTACTTTCTCTATGAGGGGCGGACCTTCGCCCGCGCCGGCTTCTCGCTGGTGCCGAAGGGATCTCGCAGCCGGATCGCCGATGCATGCGGCAAGGGTTGGACCTCGTTGGTCTCCTATGTGCGGGCCGCCGTGATCGTCGCCGCCGTCGACGGCCTGGGTGCCGGCATCGGCGCCGCACTGGTTGGCTCCGACCTCTTCCTGGCCATTGGCGCGCTGACCTTCATCACGGCCTTCGTGCCGCTGCTCGGGGCCTTCGTCGCGGGCCTGGTCTCCACCAGTGTCGTGCTGCTCACCCTGGGATGGGTCAAGGCCCTGATCATGTTGGGCATCTTCGTCGCGGTGATGGAGCTGGAGGCCCATGTGCTGCAGCCCTTCCTGCTGGGCAAGGCGGTCTCCATCCATCCGCTGGCCGTGCTCTACGGTCTGGCAGTGGGCACCATCCTGGCGGGAGTGGTCGGTGCGCTGTTCGCCGTCCCGATGCTGGCCTTCGCCAATGCCTTCATCCGGGCGATGCGTTCCCACGGCAGCCACGACGAGCTCCCCGCCGACGAGGAGAGCGGTCACGAACCGGCCGCGGTGGCCCTGAGCGAAGATCCGTCAACCCAGCCGTGACACCCTGAAGGAACCCTCACAATGCAAGCCGCCCCTTCTGGAATGGAAGGAGCGGTTTTACATTTGTTGCATGACCAATGACTTGACCGCGATCCTCGAGGACCTTGCCTCGGGGCGGATCGACGCCGCCGAGGCCGGGCGTCGGATCGATGCCACGAAGGAACCGCAGGAACCGAAGGAACCGCAGGAAACACGAGCGCAGGCGGGCGAGGAAGCGCAGGCGAGCGTGGAACCCACGTGGGGGGCCATCGCCCGCGACCTCTTCGGTGCGGCCAGCGGCTTCGCCCAGGAGGCGGCGCGGGGCGCCGCGCATAGCGTCGACGGGGTGTGGCAGCACAGCAGCACTGTGCGGCAGCAGCCCGGCAAGCCCGAGCAGGACGGCGCCCCCTCCGGCCAGGGGCCCGTGGGCAGCCACGGGGTGGGTCGGGTACAGGTGCGCGCCACCGGGCGTCGCGTCCGGATCATCGGGGACGCCAGCATCGCGACCCTGGCTGCCGACGGGCCGCATGTGCTGCGCCGCAGTGGTGACGTGCTGGAGGTCACCTCCGACGGGGAACTGGGCGACGGGCTCGGCGGTTTCAGCTTGCTGCGCAGCCCGCTGACGGGCAGCGTGCTCAACCAAGGGCTCGGCGGCCTGCGCAATCTGGGCCTGGACGACCTGCGCGGCATCGGCCTGGGCAAGGAACTGCTGCTGCGGGTCAACCCGGCCATCGCCGTTGACGTGGAACTGACCGCCGGCAGCCTCGCCACCATCAACCTCCCGCTGCTCGGCCGGGTGCGGGTCACGGCCGGGGGTGCCCAGCTGGGTGACGTGCGGCAGGTCACCGATGCCCTGGTGCAGGCGGGCAGCCTGACCGCCCGAGGCCGCTTCGACCGAGGGCGCTCCCGGGTGCGCGTGGAGTCCGGCAACCTCGTCGTCGGCCTCGCCGGGGATGCCGATGTCGCCGTCCACGCGGATGCCCAGCTGGGGCGTGTCGTCTGGCCCGGTGGAGGAGTGGCCCTGCACGAGTACACGGCAGGGGACGGTGCGGGCCGGCTGGACCTGGCGGTCGTGATGGGTGCCGCCAGCGTCCGGCACGACGGACACGACGAGACCCCAAACGAGGATTCCGCAGACGAACAGTCTTCGGAGCAGGAGGAACGGGCATGACCACGGACCAGGCAACCCACGACCACAGCCCCTATCGGGCCCCAGCGGACTGTCCGGTCTGCGCCGGGGAACTGCTCACCACCCGACTGGGCTGCCCAGGGTGCGGCTCGGAGGTGGGTGGCCGCTTCCAGCGCTGCCGCTTCTGTGCGCTGGACACCACACAGCTGGAGCTGCTGACCGTCTTCCTGGCCAGCCGTGGCAATCTGCGCGAGGTGGCCAAGCAACAGCAGGTCAGCTATCCGACCGCCCGCGCCCGGATCAGCGGGCTGCTGGCTGCGCTGGGGATCGAGGAGATCGGCGGTTCTGAGAGCGAGCCGGAGCCCGAGCCCGTGGGGGAACCCAGGGCGCTGACCCGCGACGAGCTGCTGGCCGCGGTCGCCGAGGGCAGGTTGGAGCCCTCCGAAGCGGCTCGGCTGATCGCCGGTCTCTGAACGGACACATGACGAGCGGCTCCGCACCCCAGAGGGGGTGCGGAGCCGCTCGTCGCGTCGTCTGGCGTCGTGTCAGGCCTGGAAGTTCTCCACCTTCACGACGGTGATCTCGATGGTCTTGCCATTGGGGGCCTCGTAGCTGGAGCTCTCGCCCACCTTCTTGCCCAGCACCGCGGCGCCCAGCGGGGACTGCGGGCTGAAGACCTGGATGTCGACGGACTCGTCGAGACCCATCACCTCGCGGGAGCCCAGCAGGAAGGTGTCGGTGTCGTCCTCATCGCCGAAGTAGGCGACGGTGACCTGGGTACCCGGGGCGGCCTCGCCCGTCTTGGGGGCCTCGCCGACCTTGGCGCGACGCAGGATGTCCTCCAGCTGGAGGATGCGGGCCTCCATCTGGCCCTGCTCCTCGCGCGCGGCGTGGTAGCCGCCGTTCTCGGACAGGTCGCCCTCATCGCGGGCCTGGGCGATCTTGGTGGTGACCTCGGTACGGCCGTCGCCCTTGAGGTACTCCAGCTCGCCGGTCAGCTTGTCGTAGGCATCCTGGGTGAGCCAGACGACGTCGGTTGCGTTTTCAGACATCCCGAAAACCTACCATCGGAGGGAGCGGGGGCCAAGGACCCTGTGCCCTTCTTCAGGCTCGGCCTCAGGCCGGCCGGCAGTTCTGGACGGTGACGGAGACCGCGCGGTTGACGGTCTTGACCGGCACGGAGATCCGCGTGATCCGGCCGGTGCCGGGCGGGATGGTGGCCTCCAGTTCCCCGACGCGCACGAAATTCTCCGCGGTCGCCTCGAGCGTGCACACCGCGGGCCGTGCCGGATCCTTGCGCTGCACCCTGAGGTCCGCCGTGATCTGGTGCTCGCCGCCGTCGTGGAAGCTGTGCACATCGGCCACCACATCGGGCGTCGCCCCGCGGCCACCGGCCCAGGCCAGCCACCCGGCGAGCAGCACCGCCAGAACCGTCGCCAGCACCAGGTAGAGACGATGTCGTGCCGGGGTCGCGGGGTAGCGGGCGGCGATGCGGGCGCGGTCGGCCTCGGTCAATGAACTCACGCGGACCATTGTGCCAAGTGCGGGCACAATGGTCGCCATGTCCTCGACAGTCTCTGCCCAGACCCCTCCCGCTCTGCGCCTGATGCACGTGCACGCGCACCCCGACGACGAGTCGAGCAAGGGTGCCGCCACCACCGCGAAATACGTCGCCGAAGGCGTCCAGGTGATGGTGGCCACCTGCACCGGTGGTGAGCGCGGCAGCGTGCTGAACCCCAAGATGGATCGTCCCGAGGTGTGGAAGGACATCGCCGCCATCCGGCATCTGGAGATGGACAAGGCCCGGGAGATCCTGGGCGTCGAGCAGCGCTGGCTGGGCTACATCGACTCGGGATTCCCGGAGGGGGATCCGCTGCCGCCGCTGCCGGAGGGTTGCTTCGGTCTGGTGGATCCCGACGTGGCGGCCCAGCCGCTGGTGCGCCTGATCCGTGAGTTCAAGCCGCAGGTGGTGACCACCTACGATGAGAAGGGCGGTTACCCGCATGCCGACCACATCATGTGCCACCGCATCACCTTGGCCGCCGTCCAGCAGGCCGCGGATCCCAACATGCATTCGGACCTGGGCCCGGCCTGGCAGGTCAGCAAGCTCTATTACCAGATGGGTTTTCACCGGCTCCGGCTGGCGGCCCTGGATGCCGCGATGCACGAGAAGGGCCTGGAGTCCCCCTATGTGGAGCGCCTCGCCAAGTGGGAGGACTTCGAGTACGAGAAGCGGATCACGACGCGCATCCCGTGCGCGGACTGGTTCCCGGTGCGGGACGCGGCGCTGCTGGCGCACGCCACCCAGATCGACCCGGACGGGCCCTGGTTCGCGGTGCCCACAGAGGTGCAACAGAAGGTCTGGCCCACCGAGGACTTCGAGCTGGTCTTCAGCACGGTCCCGACGACCCTGCCGGAGGACGACCTGTTCGCCGGGCTGCGCCAGCAGGTGGCCGAGGACCCCAGCGAGGACTGGACGATCTAGTTCTCGTCGGTGTTGTTGCGCTCGAACTAGTTCTCGTCGGTGTTGTTGCGCTCGAAGGCCTGGGCGGCGCGACCCTCTTCGGTCATCTCCGACTCCCAGGGGATGTTGGAGGCGATGTGCTTGGTGTGACGGCGCAGGCTCAGCGAGCCGAGGATGATGAAGGCGGCGATGACGCAGAAGGTCACGAAGGTGAGCATGCCGCTGCTCATCAGGGGGGTCAGCTGGTTCATGGGGCCCACGATAGACCCGCCCGGCTAGGCTGTGCGCGTGCCGAACCGTCTTGCCGAGTCCACCAGCCCCTACCTGCAGCAGCACGCCCACCAGGAGGTCGACTGGTACCCGTGGGGTGCCGAGGCCTTCGAGGCGGCCCGTGAACGTGACCTGCCCCTGCTGGTCAGCACCGGATATGCCGCCTGCCACTGGTGCCACGTGATGGCCCACGAGAGCTTCGACGACCACGAGACGGCCGTCTACATGAACGAGCACTTCGTCAGTGTGAAGGTGGACCGCGAGGAGAACCCGGACGTCGACTCCGTGCTGATGAATGCCACTCAGGCACTCACCGGGCAGGGGGGATGGCCGATGACGGTCTTCCTGACTCCGGACGGCGAGCCCTTCTTCGCCGGCACCTACTTCCCGCCGCAGCCCGCCAACGGCCAGCCCAGCTTCCGCCAGGTGCTCGAAGCGCTGGCCGGGGCCTGGGACGAGCGTCGAGACGAGGTGCTGGGCTCCGCGTCGAGCATCGCATCGCAGCTTCGTGAGCTGAACCCGGTCGCCAGTTCCACGACCGTGCCCGGGGCCCGGGAGACCTTGGAGCTGCTGGGCAAGGACTACGACATGATCCACGGCGGTTTCGGCACGGCGCCGAAGTTCCCGCCGGCGATGGTGCTCGACGCCCTCTTGGTCAAGGGCGACCCGACCAGCCTCGACATGGCGCAACTGACCTGCGAGATGATGGCCCGCGGCGGCCTCTTCGACCGTGTCGGAGGCGGTTTCCACCGCTATGCCGTCGACCCCGGCTGGGTGGTGCCGCACTTCGAGAAGATGCTCTATGACAACGCCCTGCTGCTGGGAACCTACCTGCGCTGCTGGCGGCGCACCGCCGACCACGACGGCTACAAGCGTGAGGTCTACGAGAACGTCATCTACTCGACCGTCGAATGGTTGGAGCGCGAGATGCGCACCGAGCCCGTCGAGGGCCTTGGGGGCGGCGCCTTCGCCGCCAGCCTCGACGCCGACAGCGTCGACATCCGCGGCATGGTGGCCGAGGGTATCTACTACCTGTGGAATCCGGACCTGCTGGTCGACGCGTTGGGGGAGGCCGACGGCGGCTGGGCACGCCAGGTCTTCCACGTGCACGAGGGCGGCACCTTCGAGATGGGGTTGTCCACCCTGCAGCTGCACGGTTCCCCGGACCAGGCGCGGCTGACCGCGGTGCTGGACAAGCTGCGGGCCGAGCGGGCGAACCGTTTCCCGCCGAGCCGTGACGACAAGGTGGTGGCCGCCTGGAATGGCCTGGTCATCGAGAGCCTGGTCAATGCCGCGATGACCTTCGGGGAGGCCGGCTGGTTGGAGCTGGCCCGCGATGCCGCCCAGGCCGTCTGGGATGTGCACATCGACCAAGCTGCGGACCGCTTCGTGCGGACCTCCCGCGACGGTGTGGCCGGCACCACCGCGGCCGTCGCCGAGGATCACGGCGCCCTGGCGCTGGGACTGGCCCGGTTGGCCGGCGCCACCGGTGATGCCACGTGGCTGGAGCGCGCGGTGTGGCTGCTCGAACGCGCCGACCGGCTCTTCACGGCCGAGGACGGCGGCTTCTTCGACGCCGAGGCCAGCGACGAGCTGTTCACCCGTCCCCGTGACCTGACCGACAACTCCACCCCGTCGGGCACCAGCTCCATGGTGGCCGCCCTGCGCCTGGCCGGTCTGCTGGCCTGCCGCGAGGACCTGCTGGCGCGAGCCGACCGGGCTGCCGAGACCACCTGGCCGCTGGTGGCCAGCCAGCCGCGCTTCGCCGGCTGGTCGCTCGCCGATGCGCTCGTGCTGGACGAGGCTCGTCGTGGCCTCAGCCCTGCGCAGGCCGTCATCGTGCTGCCTGATTCCGCGCCCGAGGCGGAGATTGACCGGCTCGCGACGGCTGCCTGGCGGATGGCTCCTGCCGGCACCGGCATCGTCGTCGGCAGGGGCGGGACCGAGGGCTTCGGTCACCTCTTCGACGACCGCACCGCCCGGGATGGTCAGAGCACAGCCCATGTCTGCCGCGGCGAGGTCTGCTTCGAGCCCACCACCGACTATGCGGACCTCAAGACCCCGCTGTGGAGCCGCTGCTGACCGGCCAACCGGCCAACAGCGCGCCCAGTCCGTTGGAGAACTCGTCGTCGGGCTGCCAGCCGTAGCCCGTCGCGAGAGCTCGGGCCAGGTGCGGGGCGGTCTCGGTCATTGCGGCCAGGGCCTGTTCGGGGGCGACGCCGTCACCACCGACGGGTTGGCGCACCTCCGCCTGGACCTTGCCGACGGTGAAGGCCACCACGCAGTCCAGCAGCCGCATCGCCTGTGCGGGCGGCAGTCCCTGGCCGTCCAGCCGAGCCACGAGCTCGTCGGCCAGTCCAAGTAGCCGGGGGGGCGACCATCGGGCGGGCTCCCACCAGCTGGACCAGCCGCGGGTGTTCCAGCAGTACCCGTCGCAGCTCGTGGGCCAGGCTCGCAACCTGCTGCTGCCAGCCACCGTCGACGGCCGGGGCGAGGCCGCTCCAGAGCTCGTCGACGACCAGGTCGAAGAGCGCCGCCTTGTTCGGGACGTGGTGGTAGACGGTCATCGGGTCGACTCCCATCGCGGCACCCAGCTTGCGCATGCTGAAGGCGTCCGGACCCTCGGCGTCGAGCAGGGCGACGGCCTGCCGCACGACCTCGGCGGTGCTGGTGCTGGCGGGGCGGGGGGTCATCGCATCTCCTGTCGGGTGCTGCGAGCGGGTGAAGAAGAGGACACGATCGTGCCACATGACCCAGCCGCAGACGGGCAGCAGGATGGCCGTCTGGATCACCTTGGTGTTCGGATCCGTGTGCAGGATCCCGTTGCCGACATTGGCGCACGGGTGGAAGACGATAGGGATCCAGATGTTGCGCCGGCAGCAGTAGCGCGGAGCCCAGCGCGTCGGCGGGGGTGACGCCATGCAGCGTGAACAGGCGTTCCCGTGCGTCCGCGAGCAGTCGTGGATCCCGCCGAATCAGCACGAGTGCTACCAGTACGGGGGCGAAGAGCCCGGCCAGGGCGAGCGTGGTGGTGAGCAGCTGGAGGCCGGTGTCCTGCGGCTGGATCCGCGAGGTCGCGGCGGCGAGGCCCACAGGGTCCAGGGGATGGCGATGGACAACACGAAGAAGGTCCAGGGGTGGCGGTAGTGGCGGACCTCGGCGGCGGCGACAAGGGGCGGCAGCGTGGTGGAGAGCATGACCCAAAGCATTTCTACGATGTAGAAAAATTCATCGGGCGTGCCCCTGATTCCTTCCGGATGCGGTCCATCGTGGTGGCGGGGCTTCCCTTCGCCCCGGATTGCAGTCAGGTTGGCCTTGCCTATAGACGAGGGTGAATGCAGTCGGAGAGGCCGTGTGCGCGCTGGGGGAGGGCGAGCTGTGGGAGTGGGCCGGAATGGTCGCGACGGGTGACTGGCCGGGGCGAGGCATGAGGAGGCCATAGATTCTCGCCCGGGTCACTCAAGGCCCAAGAGATGGCGCCTTTGCTGTGCAATTCATAACGTGAATTTGCTGACATTCAGGGTCGCAAAATCGGAACTTTGAGGAATTGATTCAGCGGCCGTATCGACGTTCTCGCTGGCTGAAGGAGCGCAGTGCGCGCAGGAAGTCCACCTTGCGGAAGTCCGGCCACAGGGCCTCGCAGAAGTAGAACTCGCTGTGGGCGCTCTGCCACATCAGGAAGCCGGACAGGCGCTGTTCGCCCGAGGTGCGGATGATCAGGTCCGGGTCCGGCTGGCCCTTGGTGTAGAGGTGCTCGCCGATCTGGTCGATGTCCAGGGTCTCCGCCACCTCGGCCAGGCTGCGCCCCTTGGCGGCCTCCTCGCGCAGCAGTGAGCGCATGGCGTCCCGCAGTTCGTGCCGGCCGCCGTAGGCGATCGCGACGTTGACCAGCATTCCGGTGTTGCCCACGCTCTCCCTGCGGGCGCGCTCCAAGGCCTCGGCCATCTCCGTCGGCAGCAGCGACATGTCACCCACGGCCTGCACTGGCCAGCGCCCGTCGGCCGCGAGATCCGTGACCAGTTCCTCGATCACGCCGAGCAGGGGGGCGACCTCCCCGGCCGCGGCGCGCTTGAGGTTGTCCGGGCTGAGCACCCACAGGGTTACCACTTCGATGCCGGCCTCGTCGCACCAGGTCACGAAGTCCTTGAGCTTGTCGGCTCCGGCGCGGTATCCCGTCACCAGCGGTTGGTCCGGGGCATTCATCCGGGCCCAGCGACGGTTTCCGTCGGCCAGTACAGCGACGTGGCGGGGGAGGCTGTCCTTGTCCAGCTCGGCTGCCAACCGGCTCTCGTAGGTGCTGTAGAGCAGGCCCGACGGGTGCATCCGGTCGAGGGTCTCGGTGATTCGGTCCAGCCTGTTCATGGGGCCAGCCTAGTGTGTGCCGGGGTGCTCTGCGCGGCGCGGAATGTGGACCGCTGGGTCCGACGATGTTGAAACCTACGGTACCGTAGGTTTCATGCAGACCAGGTCCCCCCAAGCCGCCGCCGAGCGGGTGCACGATGCCCTCGACGATCTCGCCGCCGCCGTCAAGCCGCGCCTGCGCGGCTGGCTGCACCAGTTCTTCGCGCCGGTGATGCTGGTGGCGGGAATCCTGGTGGTGGCACTCGCGCCCACCCGCGCCGAGCGGCTGGCCTGCGTCGTCTACACACTCAGCGCAGTCCTGCTCTTCGGCAACTCCGCCTTCTACCACCGGGGCAACTGGACCGACAAGGTGCACGCCGTCTTCCGCCGGGTGGACCACGCGAACATCTTCGTCTTCATCGCCGGCAGCTACACCCCGCTGGCCGTCGCGCTGCTCGAGGGCCGCAGCCGCTGGGTGCTGCTGGGGCTGATCTGGTCCTGCGCCCTGGTGGGGGTGCTCTTCCGAGTCTTCTGGATCCATGCCCCGCGCTGGCTCTACGTCGCGCTCTACGTGGCGATGGGCTGGGCGGCCGTGGGATGGCTGGGCTCCTTCTGGAGCGCCGGTGGTCCGGCCGTCGTGCTGCTGATCGCGCTCGGCGGGGTCATCTACACGCTGGGCGCCGTGGCCTATGGCAGCAAGCGGCCCAATCCTTGGCCACAGACCTTCGGCTTCCACGAGGTCTTCCACCTGTGCACCGTGCTTGCCGCCGTAGCCCACTTCGTCGCCATCTGCCTGGCCCTGTTCGCCCACCACGGCGGCTAGTCTCGGGGCCATGAGTCTTGACCTCGCCCAGCCACTGCCCGACCTGCTGCAGGCCATCGTCGACGTGGAGTCGGTGAGCGGCAACGAAGCCCGGCTCGCGGACCTCGTGCAGGAGGCCCTGGCCACCTGCCCGCACCTGGACGTCGAGCGGCTGGGCAACAATGTGGTGGCCCGTACCCGGTTGGGGCGCTCCCAGCGGGTCGTCGTCGCCGGACATCTGGACACCGTGCCGGTGGCCGGAAACCTGCCCAGTACCCGGGATGACGTGGATGGCGTGGACGCGATCATCGGCCGAGGCACCTGCGACATGAAGGGCGGGGTGGCCGTCGCCCTGCAGCTGGCCGCGGAACTCGCCACCCCTCGGCATGACGTCACCTGGGTCCTCTACGAGAACGAGGAGGTCACGGCGGATCTGAACGGACTGGGGATCATCACCGCGCAGCGTCCGGAGCTGTTGGCCGGGGACTTCGCCATCCTGATGGAACCCACCAGTGCCCTGATCGAGGGCGGCTGCCAGGGCACCATGCGCTTCTGGATCACCACCACCGGAACGGCCGCCCACAGCGCCCGGGGATGGCTGGGACACAACGCCATCCACGACGTGCGCGAGGTGCTGGACCGATTGGCCGGCTTCGAGCAGCGCGAGGTCACGGTGGACGGCCTGACCTACCGCGAGGGGCTCAATGCCGTGCAGATCCGCGGGGGAGTGGCCGGCAATGTCATCCCCGACGAGTGCAGCGTGCACATCAACTACCGTTTTGCCCCGGACAAGACGGCCGAGCAGGCCGAGGCCATGATGCGGGAGCTCTTCGACGGCTTCGACCTCGAGATCGTCGACCTCTCGCCCTCGGCCAGGCCCGGGCTCGACCTGCCCGCCGCCAAGGACTTCGTCGCGGCCGTCGGCGGCGTCCCCGGCCCCAAGTACGGCTGGACCGACGTCGCCCGCTTCAGCGCCCTGGGTGTTCCGGCCGTCAACTTCGGGCCCGCCAATCCCAACAAGGCCCACACCGACGACGAGTTCTGCCCGGTGCAGGACCTGTACACCTGCGCCGATGCCCTGCGTCGCTGGCTCGGCGCCACCGAGCGAGAGGAGGCCTGAGATGGGCAGTCAGGAGCATGAGGCCGTGGACAATGCCCCCGGCCGGGGACGCCACGTCGTCCAGGGTTCCGTGATCCGTCGCAACAACCAGGTGCAGGAGACCACCACCGACCAACGGCTGCTTGCCAGCGCGGGCGACGTGGCGTGGACGCGCACCGACCCCTGGCGCACCATGCGGATCCAGGCCGAGTTCGTGGAGGGTTTCGGCACGCTGGCGGACCTGGGGCCCGCGATCAGCCTGTTCGGATCCGCGCGGACCAGGCCGGACAGCCCGATGTACGCCGCGGCGGAAAGGATGGCCGCACGCCTGGTGGAGGAGGGCTATGCCGTGATCACCGGGGGTGGACCCGGCGTGATGGAGGCGGCCAACAAGGGCGCCGACGAGGCCGGTGGCACGTCGGTGGGGCTGGGCATCGAGCTGCCCTTCGAGGCCTCCATGAACCCCCACGTGAACCTGGGCATCAACTTCCGTTACTTCTTCGTGCGCAAGGTGATGTTCCTCAAGTACGCCCGCGGATTCATCGTGATGCCCGGAGGGCTGGGGACCTTCGACGAACTCTTCGAGGCCCTGACCCTGGCCCAGACCGGCAAGGTGCAGCACTTCCCGGTGGTGCTCTTCGGCGTGGACTACTGGTCCGGCCTGGTGGGCTGGCTGCGGGAACGCTGCCTCGCCGAGGGCTACATCAAGGAGAAGGACCTGGACATGTTCCTGGTCACCGACGACGAGCAGGAGGCCATCGCCCACGCCACCGGGAAGGGGGAGCGGACGTGACCTGGTTGCTTGCCTCGCTGGTCCTCGTCGTGCTGGCCGCCGCTGCGGTGGTCGGCAGTGGACGTTGGGGTGCCATGCCGGACCTCGTCGACGACAGGACTTCCGGCCGGCTGCCGGAGGGGCCCATCGGTGCCCGCGAGCTGTTGGCGACACGGTTCACCGTGGTGCCGCGCGGCTATTCCATGGCGGAGGTCGACGAGTTGCTGCAGCGGCTCGCCGCCCAGCTGCCGCAGGACACGCGACAGGCCGATGACAAGGGGGGCGAGGATTTCACAAGGGCGTCGGATGATGAGGCCTCCACGCCGCGCAGGACCACGGGCCGGGGGCTCTTCGAGGCCTGATCTGGGCCGCCCTCGGGAGGTCGGATCTCCTTTTTCTGTGTTGATGCGGAATAATGGGGTGAAAACGTCGAAGAGATGAGGATGCGCAATGGCTGCAATGAAGCCCCGCACGGGTGACGGCCCCATGGAGGTCACCAAGGAAGGCCGTGGCATCGTGATGCGTGTTCCCGTGGACGGCGGAGGCCGTCTCGTGGTCGAACTCAACGCCACCGAGGCCACCGACCTGCTGAAGTGCCTGCAGGAGGTCGTGGGCTGATCCCGCCGGGATCGTGCACCCCAGAACACCAGCGGCGGACGCCCCCTCGGGGGCGTCCGCCGCTGTCACGTCTGGCGGGGTTCAGGCCTTCGTGGCTCGCTGTGCGTGCCGCGCCGCGGCGGCCTGGTAGACCTCGACGGTCTGCCGGGCGATGGTCTCCCAGCTGAACTTGTCGATGCAGCGCTGGCGGCCGGCAGTGCCGAAGCGGTCGGTCAGCTCCGGATTGCGGGTCAGTTCGTTGATCCGCTCGCCGAAGGTCTTCTCGAAGTTGGCGATGTAGTCGGCGTCGCCGGCCTTGGCCGGGTCGTAGTCCACGAGGTAGCCGGTCTCCCCGTCGACGACGACCTCCGGGATGCCGCCGACCGCACTCGCGACCACGGCGGTCTCCGTGGCCATGGCCTCCAGGTTCACGATGCCCAGCGGCTCGTAGATGCTGGGGCAGGCGAAGACGGTGGCATTGCTCATCACCTGGCGCACGCT
The DNA here is from genome assembly GCF_003752415.1 of Luteococcus japonicus. Classification (NCBI taxonomy): domain Bacteria; kingdom Bacillati; phylum Actinomycetota; class Actinomycetes; order Propionibacteriales; family Propionibacteriaceae; genus Luteococcus; species Luteococcus japonicus. The sequence continues at coordinate 2,870,401 of NZ_RKHG01000001.1, forward strand.
GGCGCGGGGCAGCATCTCCTGCACCCAGACGACACCGCCACCACGGGCCGCCTTGAGGTCGGCGAAGGCCTGGTTGAACTCCTCGGCGATCTCCGGGGTGTCCGGAGCGCCGGCCAGCAGGATCAGCTGGGTCTCGGGGTCCAGGTGCTGCGCGGCGCGTACCAGGTGGACCAGGCCCTTCTGGCGCGTGATGCGGCCGACGAAGACCACCGAGGGCTTCGTGGTGTCCATCCCGATCTGCTCGCAGATGTCCGTGCCGTGGTCGGGCTTGAACTCCTCGGGGTCGATGCCGTTGAGCACGACGTGGATCTTGTCCGCCTCCAGCTCCGGGTAGGCGGCCAGGATGCCCTTCTTCATGCCCTCGCTCACCGCGATCACCGCATCGGCGCCGTTGTAGGCGGTGCGCTCCGCCCACGAGCTCATGGCATAGCCGCCGCCCAGCTGTTCGGCCTTCCACGGACGGTCGGGCTCCAGGGAGTGCGCGCTGACGACATGCGGGATGTCCCGGAAGAGGCCGGCCAGGTGCCCGGCGAGGTTGGCGTACCAGGTGTGGGAGTGCACGACGTCGATGTCCTCGGGCAGCGCGGCCACCATGGACAGGTCCGCGCCGAAGACGCGCAGCGCGGCATTGGCTCCGGCGGGGTAGTTCTCCTCGTGTGCCGTGGCTCCCTCGCGCGGCTCGCCCATGCACTGCACGTCGATGTCGATGAACTTGCGCAGCTGCGGCACGAGCTGGGCCACATGGACGCCGGCTCCGCCATAGATGGTCGGGGGGTACTCACGGGTGAGGATCGATACGCGCATGAGGCGACTCTTGCACAGCCGGACCCGGCTCACAATGGACTCTCCCAAATCGGTGGGATGCCTTGTGGAAGACACCGTCTGCGCAATAGGTTCGTGGCATGTCCACAAGACCAAAGGTGCTCTCCATCGTCCTGGCGGGTGGCGAGGGAATACGCCTCATGCCCCTCACCGCTGACCGGGCCAAGCCTGCCGTTCCCTTCGGGGGAACCTACCGTCTCATCGACTTCGTCCTGTCGAACCTTGCGAACTCCGAGATGCGACAGATCGCCGTGCTGACGCAGTACAAGTCGCACTCCCTTGACAAGCACATCTCGCTGACCTGGCGCATGTCGACGATGCTCGGCAACTACGTCACTCCGGTGCCGGCCCAGCAGCGCCTCGGGCCCCAGTGGTACCAGGGCAGCGCCGATGCCATCTACCAGTCGATGAACCTGATCCGGGACGAGAAGCCCGACTACATCGTCGTCTTCGGGGCGGACAACATCTACCGGATGGATGTCAGCCAGATGCTCGACTCCCACATCGACTCCGGCCTGGCCTGCACTGTCGCCGGGATCCGCGTGCCGCGTTCCGAGGCCCACGCCTTCGGCATCATCGATTCGGCAGAGGGCGGCAAGATCAAGCAGTTCCTCGAGAAGCCCGCGGATCCGCCCGGCCTGCCCGACTCCCCGGAGGAGTCCTTCGCGTCGATGGGCAACTACATCTTCACCACCCAGGCTCTGATCGACGCCCTGGAAGCGGATGCGGCCGATCCCAATGCCGGTCACGACATGGGCGGCGACATCATCCCGTCCTTCGTGGCCAAGGGGGAGGCCCAGGTCTACGACTTCCGGGACAATGTCGTTCCCGGCGCCACCGACGAGGACCGCAACTACTGGCGCGACGTGGGCACCATCGACGCCTACCACGAGGCCCACATGGACCTGGTGAGTGTCGTGCCGCAGTTCAACCTCTACAACGACAAGTGGCCCATCTGGACCACCCAGGTCCAGGCCCCGGGCGCCAAGTTCACCATGCGCGGCAATGCGGAGGACTCCATCGTCTCGCCCGGTTGCATCATCTCCGGCGGCGACGTGGACCGCACCGTGATGAGCCCCGACGTGTACATCGAGAAGTGGGCACGGGTGGACCGCTCGATCCTGATGGGTGGCGTGCGGATCGGCCGCAATGCCGTGGTGCACAATGCGATCCTGGACAAGAATGTGATCGTGCCCGACGGCGTCGAGGTCGGTGTCAACCATGACCTGGACCGTGCCCGTGGCTTCACAGTCAGCGACGGTGGCATCACCGTCGTCGGCAAGGGGATCGTGATCCCCCCGGCGCGCTGACCGGAGCAAGCACCAAGGACACCGACGCGGCCCGTCTCCCCTCGGGGAGACGGGCCGCGTCGGTGTCCTCAGGCCTTGATGGCTGCCAGCAGGCCGTCGCCGACCGGCAGCAGCAGGGGAGTGAACTCCTCGGTCTCGGCGACCGCGGCCAGTGCCTCGCGGATGATGACCGTCTCGTCGTCCTCGTTGTCCGGGTCCGCGACGAGGTTCTTCCACAGCGCATTGTTCAGCACGACGACGCCGCCGTGGCGCAGCAGGCGCAGGGCCTGGGCGACGTACTCGACGTACTCGAGCTTGTCGCCGTTGATGAAGACCATGTCGTAGGCGCCGTCGCGCAGCTTGGGCAGCACGTCGAGCGGATTGCCGGCGATCAGGCGGAAGCGGTTGGAGCGGACGCCAGCCTTGGTGAACTCGGCGCGGGCCGCGCTCTGGCGCTCGGGCTCCGGGTCAATGCTGGTGATGATGCCGTCGGTGCCCATGCCCTCGAACAGGGCCAGGCCGGAGACGCCGGTGCCCGTGCCGACCTCGACGATCGCGCGGGCCTGCACCAGGTGTGCCAGAAAGCGCAGGGCGGTGGCGGAGCCATTGCTGATGGGCTCCAGACCGAGCGTGATGGCCTGCTCCCGCGCTTCGCGCAGGAGCTCGTCGGGCTGGACGAAGTCCTCGGCATAGCCCCACGAACGGGTGTCGAGGGCCAGGGGAGTGCTGGAGGTGTGGATGCTGGGCTGAGTCACGCCGCCAAGACTACCGAAAGTCATCATCTCGAGGCGGGTGGGCCTCATGTGCAGGTGCAGGTGCGGCCCCCTAGAATCGCACCATGAGCGATGCAGCCGCGGACATGCCCCAGGACGCCAATGAGGTCATCGAGCCCATCTTCGGACGGGTGACCACCGCGATGGTGACACCATTCGCCGCGGACGGCTCCGTGGACCTGGACAAGGCGCGGAAGCTAGCGGTGCGGCTGGTGGACGAGCAGGCCAATGATGCGCTGATCGTCAACGGCACCACGGGGGAGTCGCCCACCACCACCGATGAGGAGAAGGCTGCCCTGGTCGCCGCCGTCGTGGAGGCCGTCGGGGACCGCGCCCAGGTGGTTGCCGGCGTCGGCACCTTCGACACCCACCACACCATCGCCCTCGCGAAGCAGGCCAAGGACGCGGGCGCCCACGGCGTGCTCGTCGTCACGCCCTACTACTCGAAGCCTCCCCAGCGTGGCGTGCTGAAGCACTTCCTGGACGTCGCCGACGCCACGGACCTGCCGCTGCTGGCCTACGACATCCCGCACCGTGCCGGCGTGCAGATCGAGACCAAGACCCTGATCGCGATGGGCAACCATCCCAACATCGTGGGTGTCAAGGATGCCAAGGGTGATCTGGCGGCCTCTTCGCGCGTGATCCTGGAGAGCAACCTGGCCTACTACTCGGGCGACGACGCCATGACCCTGCCGCTGCTCAGCGTGGGCGGTGTGGGCGTGGTGGGCACATCCACACACTTCACCGGGCGCCGCACCAAGCAGATGGTCGAGGCCTTCCTGGCCGGCCGGGTGGAGGAGGCCCTGGCCCTGCACCAGGCCCTGCTCCCGGTCTACACCGGTGTCTTCGCCACCCAGGGCGTGATGCTGGTCAAGGCCGGCCTGGCCCACCAGGGCTTCGACGTCGGCGGTCTGCGCGCCCCGCTGCCGTCGGCCACGGCCGAGGAGACCGCCGCCTTCGCCGCGATCCTGGACGTTGCCGATCTGTGACCCGGGCGCGGGAACCTTTTGCGGGGGTCCGACGTTGACCGGGTGAGCACTGGTTGCCCACAGCCCCAGCACGGCCTCGGCAGCCACCATGGGAGTCGTCGGACCCGCACCACGGTCACGAAGGGGAGTCATGTTCAGGAGCAGTCGCCAGCAGACGGCCCAGCCGTCGTCGGGCGCTGCCGAGTGGACCCCGCCCACCTGGGAGGAACTCGTCCGTGACCACTCCGAGCAGGTCTACCGGCTGGCCTACCGCCTGACGGGCAATCGTCCCGATGCCGAGGACCTGACGCAGGACGTCTTCGTGCGGGTCTTCAAGTCCATCCACAACTTCACCCCCGGCACGCTCGAGGGGTGGATGCACCGCATCACCACCAACCTCTTCCTGGACTCCGCCCGGCGCAAGCAGCGAATCCGGATGGACCCGATGGCCGAGGCCAGCGAGCGGGTGGCCTCCGGGGAGCTCTCCCCGGGTGAGCTCTACGACGAGGCGAGCATGGATGCCGACGTCGCGGCGGCCCTGGCGGCCCTGGCGCCCGAGTACCGGGTGTGCGTCGTGCTGTGTGACATCGAGGGGCTCAGCTATGACGAGATCGCGCAGGTGCTCGACGTCAAGATCGGCACCGTGCGCAGCCGGATCCACCGCGGCCGTTCCCAGCTCCGGGGGGCCCTGTCGCACCGTCGGCCCACCCCGGACCGGGAACGCTACCTGGGGCTGAGCGCCATCCGCGACGAGGTCGTCGAGCTGCAGTCCGTGGGGCGGTGAGCCGATGGCCCGTCTGACCTGCGCCTCTTGCCGTGCGGACCTGACCGCCTATGTGGACCAGACGCTGCCTTTCGACCGTCGGGAGGCCGTGGCCACCCACCTGCTGGGGTGCCCGCCCTGCCGGGAGGAACTTGCCGGCCTCAATGACCTGCGGCGACTGCTCGGAGGCAGCGCGGCGCAGGCTCCCGCGTCGGTGCCCGGCTCCCTGTCCGATCGGCTGGTCGCCATCGCCGGCGACGATGCGCGCTGTGAGCTGTGGCTGTGCCCGGAACGCGACGGCAACCTGCCGAGCCTCCGCCGGCGTCGACGTGTGCAGGCCCTGGCCCTGTCCACCATGACCGCCTGCGGCCTCCTGGGGGCCGTGGGCAGCGCCTGGCTGATGGCGCCCCAGCTGCCCACGCTGGCACCGTCGGACGTGGAAACACTGGCCACCGGCCTGCCAGTGCGCGCCAGCAGCGCGTCCTCCTCGCACGTGACGGACTGTCCGGGTGGCTTCACCTGCCCGGAGGCGATGGCGGGGATGTCCCTGCTGGCCCGAGAGGTGGACTCCGTGGCCGCTCCGACCCGAGTGACCAGCACCTATGGCGCCGACGGGAACCGTCTGGTCGTGACGCAGCGGATCGGCCGGTTGGAAGGCCAGCAACGCGAGGAGGCGCGGCTGCGCGTCTGGCAGTCCGGCCCCACCGTCTTCTGCGTCAAGGGCAGTACCGCCTTCCACACCGCCCTGGCCACGCAGAACCTGCCCCACGAACAGGAATCATCCGGCGGGGGCCTGCAACGGATCCGCCGGGGCTTCGAGACCCTGACCGGGAGCCGTGGCCGGTGACTCGTTTCGCGCGCTCCCGCGCACCCCACTAGGCTGACCGTCGTGCCCGGCATTCAGGAATGGATCATGCTCGCGGTGCTGGCGACCATCATGTTCGGTCCGGAGAAGATCCCGGAGCTGAGCCGCAAGGCCGCCCGCATCGTCTACTTCCTGCGCAGTGTCGCCAACAACGCCCAGAACCAGCTGCGCGAGGAGTTGGGGCCGGAGTACGCGGACCTGGACATCCGGGACCTGCACCCCAAGACCTTCATCCAGAAGCACATCCTCGACGACGTCCAGCACGACCTGGACGGCATCAAATCGGACCTGTCCGACGTGCGCAGTGACCTGGACGGGAACCTCAAGGACGCCCAGATGATGGGCGAGGACCTCAAGCACGAGCTGGAGTCCGCCCAGGGACATGACGGTGGGGCGTCCAGAGCGGGCGCCGACGTCCCCTTCGACGTCGACGCCACCTGACATCCGGACCCGTCGTCAGACCGGGCTGACGCCCAACTGCTTTCCTGCCAAGCCACGCGTGCGGCCGGCGATGTGCTCGGCCAGTGCCAGCAGAGCCTTGGCCGACGGCTTCTCCGGATCGCTGACGACGATGGGGGCACCGTTGTCGCCACCCTCGCGCAGGTCCTGCTCCAGCGGGATCTGGGCCAGGAGCGGCACTTCATAGCCCAGCCGGTCGCTGAGGGCGTCGGCGGCCTTCTGACCGCCGCCGCTGCCGAAGAGGTCGACGCGGAAGGTGTGTCCGTCACTTGGGCTGGTGACCTCCAGGTGGCTCATGTTCTCCACCACACCGATCACGCGCTGCTGCATGATCGCGGCCATCGTCCCGGCGCGCTCGGCCACCTCGCTGGCTGCCTGCTGCGGGGTGGTGACCACGATCACCTCGGAATTGGGGATCTTCTGGCCCAAGCTCATCGCCACGTCGCCGGTGCCGGGCGGCAGGTCGAGGATCAGGAAGTCCAGGTCACCCCAGTAGACGTCGGCCAGCAGCTGCGTCAGCGCACGGTCCAGGATCGGGCCACGCCAGGCGATCACCTGGTCACGTTCGGGCTTGAGCATGCCGACGCTGATCACCTTCATGCCCATGCTCGGGACGGGCATGATCATGTCGTCGACGGCGGTGGGCTTCGCATCGCCCAGGCCCAGCATGTCGGGCACGGAGTGGCCGTAGATGTCGGCGTCGAGGATGCCGACGCTCTTGCCCATGCTGGCCAGGGCGGTGGCCAGGTTCACCGTCACGGAGGACTTGCCGACGCCACCCTTGCCGGAGGCCACGGCGATCACCTGGGTGAGGTTTCCGGGCTGGGCGAACTGGATCTGGCGCTCGGGTTCTCCACCACGCAGCAGCTGCTTGAGAGCGGCCCGCTGCTCGTCGTCCATCACGCCCATCTGCACCTCGACGGAGCTGACCCCCTCGACGCCCATCACCGCCTTGGTGACCTCGGTGTTGAGGGTGTTGCGCATCGGGCAGCCGGAGACCGTCAACAGGATCCGGACCATCGCGTGGCCCGCGTCGTCGAGGGTGACCTCGTCGACCATTCCCAGTTCGGTGATCGGACGGTGGATCTCGGGGTCGTCCACGGTGTGCAGGGCTGCTCGGATCTTGCCCAGCAGCGGGTTCTCGGCGTCACTCATGTCTCGAGTCTTTTCCTCAGGTTGTCGTATTGCAAATCAGGTCTCGACGGGCTCGGCGATCGGGAGGGGGTCAGCGGCGGGAGTCCTTGCCACGCTGGTCGCGCAGCCAGGAGTCGCGGCGCTGGTCCTTCTGCTCCGAGCCCTCGACGTCGTCCTCGCGTTCCAGCTCCGCGAGGAGTTCGCGCAGGCTGCTGCGCAGCTCTCCCCGGATGTAGTCGCGGGTGGCCATCTCGCCCATGTTCATCCGGATGCTGGCGATCTCGCGGGCCAGGAAGTCCATGTCCGCCCGGCTCTGCGCCGCCACCCGCCGGTCCTCCTCAATGGTCAGGCGGTCACGAGCCTCCTGCCGGTTCTGGGCCAGCAGGATCAGGGGCGCGGAATAGGAGGCCTGGGTGGAGAAGAACAGGTTGAGCAGGATGAAGGGGTAGGGGTCCCACTTGTAGTGCCAGATGCTGACCACGTTGAGCACCACCCAGGTGATCACCACCAGGGTCATCCAGACCAAGAACTTGGCGGTGCCCATGAAGCGGGCCACCCACTCGGCAAAACGGCCGAAGGAGTCACTGTCCAGTTCCACCTTGGGCAGCAACTGTCGTTTGCGGCTGCCGGGGACATTCAGGCGTTCGCGCGGTTCAGCCACGGCTCACCTCACTGGAGTGCGGCTCGTCGTCCTCGCCGTCCATCTGGTTGCCGCGCCAGTCCTCCGGGAGCATGTGGTCAACCAGGTCGTCCACTGCGACGGCGCCGACCAGCTGGTTCTCGGAATTGACCACGGGCGCAACCACCAGGTTGTAGGTGGCGAAGTAGCGGCTGACCTCGGCCAGCGCACTGTGCGGGTGGAGCGGTTCAAGATCATCGTCGAGCATCCCCGAGACCATCACCGACGGGGGTTCGCGCAGCAGGCGTTGGGTGTGCACGATGCCCAGGAAACGTCCTGTGGGGGTGTCCAGCGGCGGGCGGCAGATGAAGACCATCGACGCCAGTGCTGGTGTGAGCTCCTCGTCGCGCACCCGGGCCAAGGCCTCGGCGACGGTGGCGTCGGGGGAGAGGACCACGGGCTCGGGGGTCATCATGCCGCCGGCGGTGAGGTCCGCGTAGATCAACAGGCCACGCACGTCCGCGGCGTCGTCGGGCTCCATCCGCTGCAGCAGGTCCTCGGCCATCTCCGCCGGGAGTTCCTTGATCAGGTCGGCCGCGTCGTCCGGATTCATCTCCTCGAGCACGTCCGCGGCGCGCTCATTGTCCAGCGCGGTGAGCAGCGCCACCTGTTCGTCCTCGGGCAACTCCTCCAGGGCATCGGCCAGCTGTTCGTCGTCCAGCTGTTCCACGACCTCTGCGCGGCGCTCCGGGGCCATGTCGTGCAGCTCACGGGCCATGTCGGCCGGCTTCATGTCGGCCATCTGGGCCACCAGATGGTCGGTGACCTGCTGTGTGGTCAGCACCAGGTTGGGGATCTCGGACCAGCGGACGATGGCGGTGCGGCCCCGTTGCCCGAGCCGGAAACGCCCATTCGCGGGCAATTCCCGCAGGGCGACGTCGGCCACCTCCCACTCGCGGGCGCGGGTGGGTCTCATGGAGACGTCGTAGATGGCGGCCCGGCGGTTCTCCGGGCGGCTGATGGTGCGGTCGAAGAGCTCGTCGATGACGAGTGTCTCGGCATCTCGCTTGCTGAAGCGCCGGGTGTCCACCTGTCCCTCGATGGCCACCTGACTGGCATCCACGGCGTGCACCCGGGGCATCGGCACGAAGATGCGACGCCGGGCGAAGAGCTCCACGACGAGGCCCTTCACGCGCGGCGCCCGGCCCTGCGTGCGCAGCTGGATCACGACATCGCGTACTCGCCCCACCTGGTCGCCGGAGGCGTCGAGCACCGGCAGACCACGGATGCGCGAGATGAAGACGGCGGTAGAGGAGACGCTCACCCGGCCAATCTAACGCGTCGATGGCTAGGGTGGCGGTGTGGACAAAGACGTGACCAGGGCTCGCCGGACCATCCTTGCCGTTCCCGGCTCGAGCGACCGCTTCATTGCCAAGAGTCGTACCCAGCCGGTGGATGCCATATTCCTTGATCTTGAGGACGCCGTGGCGCCCCCGGTGAAGGAGGCATCACGGCAGCGGATCGTCGAGGCACTCAACGACCCGCAGGGCTGGCAGGCGCCCACGGTCACCTACCGGGTGAACGACTGGTCGACGCCGTGGACGACGATGGACATCGTCGAGGTGGTTGGTGGGGCCGGTGCGGAGGTGGACTGCATCGTGCTGCCCAAGGTGACCGACGCGGATCAGGTGAAGGCTCTTGATCTTGTCCTCACCCAGGCGGAGCAGGCCGCGGGCCTGCCGGTGGGCGGGATCGGTCTCGAGCTCCAGATCGAGGAGGCCCGTGGCCTGCTGCACGTTGCCGAGATCGCCGCCGCGAGCGCCCGCACCGAGACGCTGGTCTACGGCCCCGGGGACTGGATGGCCAGCATGGGGATGAAGACGCTGAACGTGGGTTCGCAGCCGCCTGGTTACGTGGGTGATGCCTTCCACCACGTGCAGATGTCGATCCTGGTGGCCGCCCGGGCACACGGCCTGCAGGCCATCGACGGTCCCTTCGTCGGCATTCGTGATCTTGAGGGCTTCAAGACTTCCGCGTCGAGTTCCGCCGCCCTGGGCTACGACGGCAAGTGGGTGCTGCACCCCTCGCAGGTGGAGGCCGGCAATGACATCTTCACCCCGCCGGCCGAGAACGTGGAGCGGGCCCGGCGCATCGTCGGGGCCTATCGCGACGCCACGGCGGAGGCCGGGGGAGCGGTGGGCGCCATCGTCGTCGACGACGAGATGGTCGACGGCGCCGGCCTGGCAGTGGCGAGGGCCACCCTGGCCAAGATCGGCGAGCGGGCCTGAGGAGGCACGGGAAGCCAACCGGTCATGTCGGAGGCTCCCGGTAGTCTGGATCCATGTCTTCCTCCATGCAGGCCGCGTCCAGCGTGATGCCCCTTAAGTACCCGATGTCGGTGGCGGTCTACCCCACCTACGCGGACGCCCAGCGGGCCGTCGACCACCTTGCCGACAACGACTTCCCGGTGCAGGACCTGTGCATCGTCGGCACCGACCTCAAGCAGGTCGAGCGGGTCCTGGGCCGGCGTAGCTGGGGGAGGGTGCTGGCGGAGGGAGCGATGAGCGGCTTCGGCACCGGCCTCTTCTTCGGCCTGATGATGATGGTCTTCATGCCCGCGCTTGGGGCCACGAGCGCCTTCTCCCTGGGCCTGCTGATGGGCATCGGCATGGGCGTGATCACCGCTGGAATGGCCTATGCAGCCAGTGGCGGCCGACGGGACTTCTCGTCGGTCCAGGCGATCGTCGCCACCCGCTATGAGGTGCTGGGTGAGCACACCGTGGTGAATCGGGCACGCCAGATGCTCGGGCAGAACCCCGTCGCGCAGCCGGCCCCGACCCAGTGGCCGCCGACCCCCAGCGATCCCCAGGAGCACGCGTGAACGAAGAGCTGCACAAGTTCTGGAATGACCGCTACTCCCATCCCAACTACCTGTTCGGCTACCGCCCCAATGACTTCCTGGTGAGTGCCGAGGTGATGCTGCGCCGCGGCTCCCGCGTGCTCGTGCTGGGCGACGGGGAGGGGCGCAATGGCGTCTGGCTCGCCAAGCAGGGTCATCGGGTGACCACCGTGGACCTCTCGGAGGTGGGCGCTGCCAAGGCCCACGCCCTGGCAGCGGAACGCGACGCCAGACTCGACATCCAGGTGGCGGACCTGGCGGACTGGATCCACACCCCGGCAGCCCAGGGTCCATGGGACGGCATCGTGTCGATCTTCTGCCACCTGCAGCCCGAGCTGCGGCGCAGCATCTCGGAGGCCTTGACCCCGCAGCTGGCACCGCTGGGGAAGTTGATCATGGAGGCCTACACACCGGCCCAGCCCTCGATGGGGTCTGGCGGACCGGTGGACGAGGCCGTCCTGATGACCCGCCAGAAGGTGCTCGACGAATGGCCCGGGCTGGAGCTCGACGTCCGGATGACCGAGCGTCGCATCTTCGAGGGCATGGGGCACCAGGGGCTCAGCTCCGTCCTGCAGGTGCTGGGGATGGCCCCTCGACCAGCTCGGGGAGCGTGAAGGGGCAGGATCGGGGAGCGTAGCGGCTAGATCCAACGGCGTTGGCGAAAGACGAACCAGCACCCCAGCATGCCGAGAACCATGATCGACAACACCACGAAGTAGCCGTACTGCGTGTGCAGCTCCGGCATGTTGTCGAAGTTCATGCCGTACACGGCGCCGAGCGTGGTGGGGAAGGCCAGGATTCCCAGGATGGCGGACAGGCGTCGCATGTCCTGGTTGTCCTCCAGGCTGATCCGCGCCATCCCCGCCTGCAGGATGGTGGACAGCACCTCGTCGAAGGACAGGATCGCTTCACGCGAATCCGTGTGGTGGTCGGCGACCTCGCGGAAATAGGCGCGGGTGTCCTCCGGGATGACGGGATAGCTTCGCGTCGACAGCGCCAGCAGGGGAGCGGCCAGTGGCACCACGGAACGCTTGAACTCGATCAGCTCACGCTTGAGGTTGTAGACACGGTCCACCTCCTTGGTGCCCTGCCGGGAGAAGATGTCCTCCTCCACCTCGTCGATGTCGATCTCGAACTCGCCGACGACGGCCATGTACTCGTCGACGACGCGGTCGAGGATCTTGTAGAAGACATAGGCCGGACCCACCTCGAGCTCGTCGGGGTGACGCTCCAGTTGCCGGCGCAGGCTGCGCAAGGGTGTGTTGTCCCCGCGGCGGACGGTGAGCAGGAAGTTCTCGCCGACGAAGACCATGATCTGACCGGTGGAGACGATCTCCGAGGTCTCCGTCACGGCCTCGTGGTCCACATATGCCACGGTCGAGATCACGCAGAACAGGGTGTCGTCGAACTGCTCGAGCTTGCTGCGGGTATGGCCCTCGACGGCGTCCTCGATGGCCAGCGGGTGCAGGTCGAACTGGCGGGCAAAGCTCGCCATGTCCTCGTCGGTGGGGTCCTTCAGGCCCAACCAGACGAAGCCCTCGCTCTCCTTGGCGCGCTCGGTGGCCACCTCCAGGCTGTCGACGTCGGCCTTCACCCCGTCGACATACAGGGCCCATGCCTGGACCGAGTCCGGCGTGGTGGCCCACTGCCGGGCCTGGCGCCGGGCAGCGGGACGGGGGCGGGTGGTGACCCGCACCGTGGGGCGCAGGACGGGGATGTGGCGACGCTGGTCCGGCATGGCTCTCAGCCCGCCCGGGTCTCGCCGAGCAGACCCGCCATCCACTCCTCCACGTCGGCCGCGCTGCGCGGCAGCATGGCCGAGAGGTTCTCGTTGCCGTCCTCGGTGATCAGGATGTCGTCCTCGATCCGCACGCCGATGCCGCGCATCTCCTCGGGGACCAGCAGGTCCGTGGCCTTCAGGTAGATCCCGGGCTCGACGGTGACCACCATTCCCGGCTTCAGGACTCCGTCGCGGTAGTCCTCGCGCAACGCCTGGGCACAGTCGTGCACGTCGATGCCCAGGTGGTGGCTGGTGCCGTGCACCATCCAGCGGCGGTGCTGGCCACCGTCCTCGCCCATCGACTCCTCGGGGGTGACGGGCAGCAGGCCCCACTGGTGCAGGTGCTTGCACACCACGGCGATGGAGGCGGCGTGGATGTCGGAGAACTTCGCGCCGGGCTTCGCGGCGGCGATCCCGGCCTCCTGGGCCTCCAGGACCGCGTCGTAGACCTTGCGCTGGGCCTCGGAGAAGCGGCCGTTGACCGGCAGGGTGCGGGTCACGTCGGCGGTGTACAGGGTGTCGAGTTCGACGCCGGCATCCAGCAGCAGCAGGTCCCCGTCGCGCAGGTCCCCGTCATTGCGGATCCAGTGCAGCGTGTTGGCGTGGTCACCGCCAGCGGCGATGGAGTCGTAGCCGACGCCATTGCCGTGGTGACGGGCGTGCAGGCCGAAGACGCCCTCCACCCAGCGCTCGCCGCGGCCACGCTCCACGGCCTCCGGCAGGTCTCGCACGACGGCCTCGAAGCCGACGGCGGTGGCCCGGCAGGCCTCCCGCATCTGGTCGGCCTCGAAGGGATCCTTCACCAGGCGCATGGTGGACAGCTTCACCTCGAGGGCCTGGTCCATCTCCTGGGCCTCGGCGCAGCCCTGGCGGACCTGGTCCACCCGTGCGGTGATGGCTTCGTCGGCCGCCCGCAGCACCCGGATCTGGGTGGATCCCGCATTCTTCTCCAGCGCGGCCTGAAATTCGCTGACCGGCGCGCAGTCCAGGCCGGTCATGGCCCGCATCTCCGCCAGGCTCTCACGCTGTCCCACCCACATCTCGCCATAGCGGGCATCGGCATAGAACTCGGGGTCGGTGCGCGGGACACGCGGCTTGAAGTACAGGGTGGCCTGGTGTCCGGCGTCGGTGGGTTCCAGCACCAGCACGGCGTCTGGTTCGCGGTCCGCGCCCAGCCCGGTCAACCACGCGAAGGCAGAATGCGGGCGGAAGACGTAGTCGCAGTCGTTGCTGCGGACCTTGGGGCCGCCGGCGGGAACGACCAGCCGTTCACCGGGGAAGGCCTCGGCGAGGAGGCGCCGCCGCTCGACGGCGGGAATGCTGGCCGGCAATCGCTCGGGCATCTGGTCGGAATAGGGAGCCCAGTGCGTCGGAATGAACTCGCGGAAGGCCTCCGAGAAGGGGGTCTGCCGGTTAGGAAGCTTCGGCTGCTCTTCGCTCATCATCATCTCCGCATCGTCGAACTGGGCACCAGAGGCATTCTAGGCTTCTGTCCATGATCCTGCGCGACAGCCTCCTGGACCCACGCCTCGCCGACGAGCTGAATCTGCTCGCGCTGCGCGAGGAGGACCGTGACACCGTCGTGCACTGGGTACGCGAGGTTGCCGCCCACGGCGATGATCTTGCTCGGGTGGAGGTGCTGCTCGATCGGCTGCGGGCGCGGGTGGGTGACCCCGCATCGCGGGAGGTCGTCTTCGAGCTGTGCGACACCGAACACCGGTTGGGCCGGGGAGTGCTACCGCTGCTGGCGCTGGTGCTGACGGCACCGGCCGTGCGAGAGGAGCACGCCCGGCGGGACATCCCGTCGCAGGTCAGCGACGCCAGCCTTGCCGATCTTGGCCAGCAGGTGTGGAAGGACCGGCAGGTGAACGGTTCCACTGGACTGCACAACCAGGTCTGGCTCACCCGCGTGTGGTCCGGACAGCTGTTGAAGCTGGGGCGTCTGCAGTTCGAGCTGACCCGCTCCCATGTCGGGATGCTGGAGAGCCCGGTCCCGGTGCTCGACATCCACATCGACGAGTCCGGCCCGCTGTACCCGCAGGAGGTCGACGACTCGCTGCGCCAGGCCGCCACCTTCTTCGAAGATCATTTCCCCGAGGTGGGGCCCATCGACTGGTTCACCTGCCGGTCATGGCTGCTGGACCCCGGTCTGGCCTGGCGGATGCCGGACAGCAACCTGGCCGACTTCGCCCGTCGCTTCACGCTCTGGGAGGTGGAGGAGAAGGACCGCGACGCCCTCTACTTCGGTTTCGGGATGGAGCCCGCGGTGGGCGCCGGGCGCCCGGATGATCTTGCTGCGCTGCCGGCCGACACCAGCCTGCGGCGTGCCGTGATCGAGCTGTGGCGCGACGGGGAGCACGCGATGTTGTGCAGTGGGCGCATTCCGGTGATCAGTGGCCTGATCTAGGGTGGGGGCCATGACCGAGCTCTATCTTGTGCGCCACGGCGAGACGGCCTGGAGCAAGTCCGGCCAACACACCTCCGTCACGGACCTGGACCTGACCGACCATGGCGTCGAGGAGGCGATGGGTCTGCGGAGCAAGCTGGATCCGGCGGACTTCGGCCTGGTCCTGTCCAGCCCCCGCCTGCGTGCCCGACGCACGGCCGAGCTGGCCGGCTTCACCAATTCCGAGATCGACGAGAATCTGGCCGAGTGGTCCTATGGCGACTACGAGGGGATGACCAGCCGTCAGATCCGGGAGCAGGTGCCCGGCTGGCGGATCTGGACCCACCCCATGCCCGGCGGCGAGACCCGCACCCAGGTGATCGACCGGCTCAGCAAGGTGGTCGAGCGGGTACAGGCCTCCGGCGTGGAGCGGGCGATCTGCTTCAGCCACGGCCACGCGTCACGGGTGCTGGCGCTGTGCTGGCTGGGGATCGACATCGCGCGCGGCCAGTCCTTCCCGCTCGACACGGGCGCCGTGTGCGTCCTGGGTCACGAGAAGGAGTCGCCCGCCATCGTGCGCTGGAATGCCTGAATGATATCATTCGATATCATTGGACTGGGAGGCAATGTGACCGACATTCTCATCCGTGCAGTTCCCGCCGAGCAGGTGGCGGCCATCGACGAGCTGGCTAAGGGGCTGGGACTCTCGCGCAATGATTTCCTGCGCCGTGAGGTGCAGCAGGTGGCCGGTCGTCGCGCCGTGCGTGTCACCATGAAGGACCTCGAGGACTTCTGCGCGATGTCATCCGGCCTTGGCGATGAGGACATCATGCGCCAGGCCTGGTCATGACTCGGGACGTGGATCGAGGCTATTTGCTCGACAAGTCCGCACTGTGGCGGCTCGCCACGCACCCAGACGTCGAGCAGTGGTTCTCGCTCATCCAGCGCCGCCTCATGAGTGTTTCGACGCTGACCTTGCTCGAAGTGGGCTTCTCGGCGCGCAACGGGGCTGATCACCGACAGCTGCTTGGCTCGCCGATTGTCTCGTCCATGCCGGTTGAGAACATCTTGCCGGCCATGGAGGATCGCGCCCTCGAGGTGCAGCGGATGTTGGCCGACCGAGGTCAACATCGTGCACCCTCCGTGCCTGACCTGCTCATTGCGGCAACTGCCGAATTGCTCGGGCTCCAGGTGCTCCACCTCGACAAGAACTTCGATCTGATTGCCGAGGTCACCGGACAGCCCATGCGGAGGCTGGACCAGGCTGGCGCCGACTGATCAGATTTCGCGACGGCCCAGCACGCGGACGGCCAACGCCAGCAACAGCGCGGTGACCACGACGGCGGAGGCCACCGGCCACAGCACCTGGACGGGGTCGCCCGCGCCGGCACGGACGGCCAAGCCGGGCAGGCCGACGACGCTGTTGCGGGCCAGCGGCCCCCACAGGCCCAGCAGCGAGATGACTATGAGGCTGGCGAGCCCCGCGCCGGCGGCTCCCAGCGTCGACGGGAGCGCCGAACTGGCCAGCAGGGCCACCGCCAGACAGCAGGCGGCCGCCGCCAGCCAGAGCGCCGTGGCCCGCCAGAGCGGAACGGCTTGGACGCCGTCGAAGAGAACCTCGGTCAGGCCCCAGGTCACCATGGTGCCCAGCGCCGTGGCCGCCGCGACGAAGACCATTGCCGCGGTGAACTTGGCCAGCACGAAGGCCGTGCGGGAGACGGGCTTGGTGAGCACCAGCACCGCGGTGCCCTGCGCCACCTCGCCGCAGACCAGGCCGGCCATGCTGACCAGGATGACCAGCAGGATGGTGGGGGAGAGGTTCTTGGTCCACTGGGACCACGAGTCCCAGAAGGTGGGGGCTGGCATGCCCTTGGCGGCGTCGGGCCCCAGCACGCTGGACATCAGCTCGCGGCTGAGTTTGGCCGACGCCGGGCCGGAGAGCGCATTGAAGATCAGGAAGCCCGGCAGTACCCAGATCCGCCAGGTGCGCAGGATCTCGCGGAATTCCTTGCCCAGCAAGGCGGTGAAGCCGTTCATCGGTGTTCTCCGTTCACCAGGGTGAGGAAGACGTCCTCCAGGTTGGCCTCGGCGGCCACGACGGGTCCAAGATCAACGCCGGCCTGCGCGGCGATGCCGGGCAGCAGCTCCTGGAAGCGCGCGCGGGCCTGTTCACTGCCGCTGGCCTCGACGGTGATCCGGTCCTGGGCCCCGGAGCGGGCGAGCAGTTCGTGCAGGGGCGCCTGGGTGAGCACATGCCCGTCGCACAGGATGGCCACCTCGTCGCAGACCCGTTGCACGTCGGCCAGGATGTGGGTGCTGAACAAGACCGTCGTTCGGCCGCGCAGGGAGTTGATCATGTCCAGCACCTCCTTGCGCCCTGCCGGGTCCAGGGCGGAGGTGGGTTCGTCGAGGATCAACAGTCGCGGCGCATTCATCAGTGCCTGCGCAATGCCCAGGCGCTGCTTCATCCCCCGGGAGTAGCCGCCCACCTTGTGCTGGACGCCTTCCAGACCGGCCATGGCGAGCAGGGCGGCGCTGCGTTCGGCGATCACGTCGTCGGACAGGCCGAAGAGCTTGCCGGTGAAGCGCAGGAACTCGGGGGCGGTCATCCACGGGTAGAAGCCGGGCACGTCGGGCAGGTAGCCCACCTGGTGTCGAAGATCATTTCCCGCCGCTGTCACGTCCTGGCCGAAGATCTCCGCGCGGCCCGAGGTGGCCCGCGCCAGGCCCAGCAGGATACGGATGGTGGTGGTCTTGCCCGCACCATTCGGCCCCAGGAAGCCGAAGATGCTGCCCTCGGGCACGTCGAGGTCGACGTCGTCGAGGGCGGTCTTGTCCTTGAAGCGCTTGCCAAGTGCTTGAACTCGCACGGCGGGGGTGGCGGTGGTCACCTCTTGTCCGTGCCGTAGAGGGTGTCGACGGCGCGCTGCTGCTGGCTGGCCCACTCCTGGACGGGTGCGCTCTGGGTCACGGGGCCTGGGCGACGGCCGGCGACGAACCAGGCGATCGGGCCGATTCCGTTGGCCAGCAGGATGATCAACAACCACGCCACGCGGGGCAGGCTCAGCCGTTCCGCGGGGGTGCGCGCCCAGGAGATGAGAGCGACGATCCACAGCAGTACCTGGACGGCCCCGACGACCAGTACCACGGTCTGCATGGTGGGGGAGAGCTGGTTCCAGTCGGTCATGATCAACTCCGGTTCGGTGAGGCGTGGCGGGTACGGGAGGCGGCGCGGGCGCCATGGCGCAGCAGTAGGACGCCCTGTGCCAGTGCGGCGACGCAGGACAACAGCATGAGGGGGAGAATCAGCCAGCCGATCGGCCGATAGCCACCGAAGACCTGCATGGTGACCACGCCGCAGCAGGTGACCGACAACATGCTGGCGATCACCAGCAGCAACAGGCGCCACAATTGGCTGGCTCCGAAGGCGCGGGGCAGGAAACTCATGGCGATGCAGGCCAGGGCCATGGTGATCGGCATCCACTGTCCGGCGATCGGGGTGACCCAGCCGTCCGGGGGGCCGAACAGGGGCCAGTGATTGGGCAGGCGCTCCTGCCCGAGGCCGAAGGGCAACAGGGCCAGACCTGCCACGGCCGGAAGGGCCGCGGCCACCCCGGACGTCGTCAGGGCCCGTTCGTCCAGTGCGCCCAGCACGTCCTCGTCCAGCTGGTCGGGGTCCACCAGGTGCAGCCGGGCGGCGACGGCACCGAGGTTCACCTGCCAGCCGAGGCCCAGGGTGTGGGGCACCAGGATGCGAGCGTCGGCGGGGTCGAAGGCCGAGGCCAACCGGGAATGGATGGTCAGCGGGTTGAGGCCCACGGGTGAACCGATCATCCGGGTGGCGCCGGCTGGTTCGGCTGGGGAGTGCTCGTTGAGCTGTCGGGCGATCTGGGCGGGGTCCCCGAAGGCCTCGCACGCTGCCGCCTCGCCCATCTCGTCGGTGGCCTCGTGCAGGGCTCCGGTGAGCTCGTCGAGCTCTCGTCGGCTGGCGCGGGGGTCCAGCAGTTCTGCGTTGAGGCGGGCGAGCCACTCCTCGACGGTCATCTCCGGCTCGCCTCCAAGGGGGTGAGCAGTTCCTCGATGGTTCCGCTCAGGCTGCGCCAGGCGCTGGCGAGAGCTCGGAGTTCCTCCTGGCCGGCGTCGGTGAGTGTGTAGAACTTGCGTGGCGGGCCGGCGGGCGACTCCTCCCAGTGGGTCTGGACCAGTTCGGCCTTCTTGAGCCGAGTGAGCACGGGGTAGATGGTGCCGGTGCTCACGTCCAGACCGCCGGCCGTCAAGTCCTCGACGACCTTGCCGCCATAGCGCGGCGCCTGGTGCAGCAGTGCGAGCACGGCGAGTTCGAGCGCTCCCTTGCGCAATTGGGTGATCCGCTCGTCCATGGGTCCTCCGTCATGGTGATGCCAGCTACTGTGTACAACATAGTAGCTGGCGAGGCTACGAGGGAAGTCTTGGGGGCGGTTCTACTGGATCGTCGGGGATGTGACGCAATTCTGGTCACATGACCCATCTTCCCGATCGAGCGCTGGGAGATCTTTGACACGTTCAAACTGCACTGGGGTGCGCAATTCGCTCGATCGGGAAGGAGCACCCCCGGGGGTTCAGTCGTAGCTCTCGGCGCGAAGCTGCTTCTGGCTGGCGAGCATCACGACGAGCGCGACGAGCGCCGCCGACAGGATCACCAGCGGGATGGGGCGGGAGGTGCCGTCATCGAGGGCTCCGACGACGGGAGTGACGATGCCTCCCATCGCGAACTGGGCGGCGCCCAGCAGTGCCGCGGCCGTGCCCGCATTGGCGCCGTGCCGGTGGAGGGCGACGGCCGGGGCATTGGGCAGGGCGAGACCGAGACCCATCATGACCACGAGCATCGGCACCAGGAAGCCGGCCAGGCCTCCCACCCGGAACTGCGCCAGCAGTAGCATCGCCAGTGCCCCGATGGTGATCACCAGCAGACCGGTCAACAGGCCGCGCACCGGGCCGATCCGGCGTACCAGACGCGGGTTGAACTGGCTGGACAGGCTGAGCCCCAGTGACATGGAGGCGAAGACGACGCCGAAGACCTGCGGGCTGAGCCTGAAGACCCCCTGCATCACGAAGGAGGAGCCGGAGACGTAGGCGAACAGGGCCGTGAAGACCATGGCCGCCACCAGCACGACGGCCAGGAAGAGCCGGTCCGAGAGCACCCGCCGGTAGGCCGCCGCGGTGCCGCCGACGGTGGCCGGAATCCGCCGAGGGGGCGGGAGCGTCTCGGCCAGGTGCCCGCGGACCAGGAAGCCGATCAGCACCGCGGCCGTGGCCAGCACCGCGAAGACTCCACGCCAGCTGGTGAAGGTCAACAGCCCTGAACCCACCAGCGGCGCCAGGATTGGTGCCATGCCGGTGATCAGGGCCAGCCGGCTGAGCAGTTCGGCGGCGCGCATCCCGCGGAAGAGGTCGCGGATCATCGCCTGGGAGGCGACGGCGATGGAGGCGGAGGCCAACCCCTGGAGCAGCCGCCCTGCCAGCAGTACGGTGATGGTGGGCGCCAGGCCGCAGATGACGCTGGCGACGGCGTGCCCGATCAGGCCCCACAGCAGCGGGCGGCGGCGGCCCACCGCGTCGGACAGCGGTCCGAAGACCAACTGCCCCAGGCCGAGGCCCATCATCATGGCGCTCAGCGTGAGCTGCGCCTGGGAGGCCGTCGCGTCCAGGTTCTGCGCCAGCCGCGGCAGGGCCGGGAGGTAGGTGTCGATGGTCATGGGGCCCAGGGCGCCGAGGATTCCGAGCACCACCACCAGACGGCGGTACTGGGTGGCGTCGAGGGCATCACCGGGCATGGCGTTGGAGGGGGCGGCGGTACTCATCGAGCAGTCAATCTACCGGCTGGTCAGCGGCGCGGAGTATTCGCGAGTGGGTAGGCTGCCCCTCAGGCCCACCGACGTCCGGACCGGGCCGATGAACGAGGAGAACAGATGCTTGCCGAACCTGCTGACCAGCTGCGGTTGCTCGACCTGGCCGCTCTCGACCTGCAGGTGGCCCAGCTGGAACACCGTCGCAAGAGCCTGCCGGAACTGGCGACGATCCAGCAGCTGATGGCCGAGCGCGCCTCCCTCCTGGAGTCCCAGGTGGCGGCGCAGACCCGGCTCAGCGATGCCCAGGCCGATGCCCAGCGGGTGGAGGAGGACCTGGCGCCTGCCCGCGAACGCCTTGTGCGCAACCAGAAGCGCGTCGACGACGGCAGCATCGGCGATCCACGCTCGCTGCGTGGGCTGACGGAGGAGATCGAGCACCTCACGGGCCGGATCGCCAAGCTGGAGGACGACGAGCTGGACGCCATGCAGGTGGTCGAGGACCTGACCGCAGAGGTGGAGCAGCTCACCACCCAGCGCAAGGAGCTCGAGGACCGGATCCGCGGCCTGATGGCCAAGCGGGACTCGCAGTTCGCAGACCTGGACAAGGAGCTCGCCGAGCGTCGCACCGAGCGCGAGGCGCACGTGCGCCTGCTGCCCGCACCACTGGTGGCCACCTACGAGCGGCTCTCTGCCCGGACGGGCATCGGGGCCGCCGAGCTCAAGGACCGCCGCTGCACCGGCTGCCAGCTGGAGGCCAACCTGGCGGACCTGCGTCGCTACGCCGCCGCCGCGCCCAATGAGGTGCTGCGCTGCGAGGAGTGCGACCGCATCCTCGTCCGTACCAAGGAATCCGGTCTTCCCGAATAGGAGTCACGATGCCCGCACGCCACATCACGATGCAGCAACAGGTGCCCGATGCCATCAGGGCCGGGATCGACCGGCTGCGTGCCGAGCTGGAGGTCCCCACAGCCTTCCCCGCGGGAGTGGTGCAGGCTGCGGCGGACATCGCCGCCTCGGGGCCGCTGGATGAACAGGCGTGGGGGCTGGGGGAGCGCGTCGACCACACCGACAAGCCCTTCGTGACCATCGACCCCGAGGGCTCGATGGACCTGGACCAGGCCATGTTCCTGGAGCGTGCGGGCGACGGATTCTTGGTCTGGTACGCCATCGCCGACGTCGCCGCCTGGGTGGAGCCCGGTGGCCCCATCGACGTGGAGGCGCACCGTCGCGGACAGACCTTCTACGCACCGCTTGAGCGGGCACCCCTGCACCCGTCGCAGTTGTCCGAGGCCGCGGCAAGCCTGTTGGCCGACGGCAGGCCCCGCCCCGCGCTGGTCTGGCGGATCGAGCTCGACGCGCAGGGCGCCCAGCGCAGCGCCCACGTCGAACGCGGTCTGGTCGCCTCCCGGGAGCGGCTGGACTATGTCGGTGTGCAGAAGATGCTCGACGAGGGTAAGGCTTCCGAGTGGCTGGAACTGCTGCGCGAGATCGGCCAGCTGCGCGAGCAGCAGGAGATCACCCGGGGCGGCGTCAGCCTGAACCTGCCCGAGCAGGAGATCGTCGCCGAGGGCGATGACTGGCACGTGGTCTTCCGCTCGCCGTTGCCCGTCGAGGGCTGGAATGCGCAGATCTCGCTGCTCACCGGCATGGCCGCCGCGCAGCTGATGCTCGATGCGAAGCAGGGCATCGTGCGCACGCTGCCCCCGGCCGACGAACGCGACGTGCGCAAGCTGCGCGCCATCGCCCAGAGCCTGCGGATCGAGTGGCCCGCGGACCGCGGCTACCCGGACTTCGTGCGTTCACTGGACGTGAGTCAGCCAAGTCACCTGGCGATGATGACCTCCTGCACCCGCCTCTTCCGCGGGGCCGCCTACATCGTCGTCGACGAGACCACGGCGGGTGGCAATCTCAAGCACAACGCGCTGGCCGCCAACTACGCCCACTGCACCGCGCCGCTGCGCCGGCTGGTGGACCGCTATGTCGGGGAGGTCTGCGTGCACCTGTGCAGCAAGACCCCCATTCCGGCGTGGGTGACCGATGCCCTGGCCACGTTGCCCGACGAGATGCGCGCGAGTGACCAGCGGGCCAAGAAGTTCGAGCGCGGCATCGTGGACCTCACCGAGGCGCTGGTGCTGTCCAGCCACGTCGGTCAGGTCTTCACCGGCACCGTCGTCGAGCACGACGAGAAGCGCGACGAGGGCACCATCTCCATCCCGGAACCCGCGACCGAGGGCCGGATCAAGGGCAAGGACCTGGAGCTGGGCCAGGAGGTCAGTGCCCGCCTGGAGACGGTGGACCTGACCAAGGGGACCGTCGTCTTCGTGGCCACCAGCTAGACTGTCCGACGGACGAGTTCGTCGGGTGACCGCGGCGGGAGCAATCCCGTCGAGGAAAGTCCGGACTCCACAGGGCAGGGTGGTCGGTAACACCGACCCGGAGTGATCCGCGGGAAAGTGCCACAGAGAACAGACCGCCAGCGCCGCATTTCCTCGTGAAGTGTTGCTGGTAAGGGTGAAACGGCGGTGCAAGAGACCACCGGCGCCCCAGGCGACTGGGGCGGCCAGGCAAACCCCACCCGGAGCAAGACCAAGAAGGCCCACCCCGGTGGGTCGCGGACGTGATCGAGGGCTGCCCGCCCGAGCGTCCGGGTAGGTCGCACGACGCGTGAGCGTCGAAGGCGTCTGGCAACAGGCGTCGCAGATGGATGGTCACCCATCGCGGGAAACCGCGGGGACAAAATCCGGCTTACAGACGAACTCGTCCCCGCACCCCCCTCTCAGCCGTGGTGCATCGGCATGTCCGCCGGCTGCCCGTCCTGCCACGGTCCGACGCGGAAGGGCCGCATCATCTCGTTGTCCTCGTATCACACCCATGTCCCAGTCGTAGTCCGCCATTCGGCGTTCCAGGATCTCGAAGGTGGTCTCGTGGATGTGGATCGGGTGCGGCACCGGGGCGTCCTGCACCAGGTTGTAGATCTCCCAGTCCTCCACGTCGCCCCAGTCCTCCACGTCGCCCCAGTCCTCCACGTCATCCCAGTCCTCCACGTCACCCCAGTTCTCCACGTCACCCATGTCGGGATTCTCGGTGACCGGGTCACCCCACATGGTGCCCTTGATCCTCATCACCCCACCCGGGGTGCCCTCCAGCATGGTGTGCGAGGCGTAGGGGGCCGGGTCTACGCCCACCTTGTGGAAGGGTCCGCCGCCAACACGGTGCGATCTGCGCCACGACGAGCCGGTTGCGGAACTGCGGGATCTGGGTTGCCGGCAGCGTGCCGCCCGGGATCCCC
This sequence comes from Luteococcus japonicus, assembly GCF_003752415.1. Taxonomy (NCBI): domain Bacteria; kingdom Bacillati; phylum Actinomycetota; class Actinomycetes; order Propionibacteriales; family Propionibacteriaceae; genus Luteococcus; species Luteococcus japonicus. The sequence goes on from NZ_RKHG01000001.1 coordinate 2,894,275, forward strand.
TCCGCGACGGCCTTCGGGAGGCCGAGGGCATTGGTGACGTACAGCGTCAGTGCGCCGGCGCCGGTGGCCTGCAGGAAGCCGCGACGAGAGACATTCATGGTGCTTCCCCCGAGTCTTGCGGGGCGGCCACCCCGGCCGCCCCGAGCTGAAATATTGCGGCTCCGTCAGCTCGGCGCGGACCTGTCCGGGGTGATCCCCGCCGCCAGTGCGGGGTGAAAACCGTGCTCAGTCCAGGGTGGTGATGATCTCCGCGCCGTCGGGGGTGATGGCGATGGTCTGCTCGAACTGGGCCACCCGGGAGCCGTCATTGGTGACCACGGTCCAGCCGTCGTCCCACTGGTGGCTGCGGTAGTCGCCCAGGCAGAGCATCGGCTCGATGGTGAAGGTCATGCCGACCTCCATCGGCGTGTCCAGACGCGGCTCGTCGTAGTGCAGGATGACCAGGCCGGAGTGGAAGGCGGTGTGCACCCCGTGGCCGGTGTAGTCACGCACCACGCCATAGCCGAAACGCTTGGCATAGCTCTCGATGACGCGGCCGATCACGCTGATCGGGCGGCCGGGCTTGCACATCTTGATGGCGCGGTTCATCGCCTCCTGGGTGCGTTCGGTGAGCAGGCGCGACTCCTCGTCGACGTCGCCGCACAGGAAGGTGTAGCAGTTGTCGCCGTGCACGCCGTCCTTGAAGGCGGTCACGTCGATCTTGACGATGTCGCCGTCCTCCAGCGGGCGGGCGTCGGGGATGCCGTGGCAGATCACCTCGTTGACGCTGGTGCAACAGCTCTTGGGGAAGCTGCGGTAGCCCAGCGTCGACGGGTAGGCACCGTGGTCCAGCATGTACTCGTGCGCGATGCGGTCGAGCTCGTCGGTGGTGACGCCGGGGGCGACGGCCTTGCCGGCCTCGTGCATGGCGCCGCAGGCGATCCGGCCGGCCTCGCGCATCTTCTCGATCGTCTCCACGGACTGCACATTGCTGCCCATGTACGGTGTAGGAGCAGGCCTGTCAACGTACTCGGGACGAGTGATCGAGGGCGGAACGGCCCGACGAGGGCTGATGGCAAAGGGCTTGATGGCAGTCACCCGAGCATTCTAGTCAGGAGGCAATGATGGCCGAACTGGAGAAGTGGTACTGGTCCCTGAAGCAGCACCGCGTGGTGGGCGAGGGCGAGGAGAAGGCCGAGGACCGTCTGGGCCCCTACGCCACCCAGGCCGAGGCCGCGCAGGCCCTGGACCACGTGAAGGAGCGCAACGAGGCGTGGACCACCGACCCCCGCTTCAACGATCCCGACGAGGAAGAGGACAAGGAAGAGGCCGACGAGCCCCGCGTCCGCTTCGACGGCAGCCCCGTCGAGGGCTGAGCGGCTCCTGCGCTCAGCCCAGCCGCATCGCCTCACGCGAACCGTCGACGGCGTCCTGCACCGGGGCGTCGCCGATGGTCGCCGAGCTGACGAAGACACCCAGCGACTCCGGGCTGCCGGTGGCCACGACGACGACGTCGATCACGTCACCCGCCACCTGCGGCAGCTGCTCCATCTGGACGTAGACCTCGCTGCGCAGGTGCCAGCCCTTCTTGCCGTCGATGATGACGGCTTCGGTCACCAGGTCCTTGCGGCCGCTGTATCCGGAGTAGTAGCCCGACGTGGCGAAGCAGCTCATCATCATCCGGGCACTGTTGCGCGGCTCGTCGAAGCCCTCGGACACTGGCAGGGCCCCGACGGCCTGCACGGAGAACCAGCTGGTCCCCCCGGCGCGGTGGATCACCCGGGTCTGGCCCTGCATCCCCTGGGTCCACGGCAGGCTGAAGAACTGGTTGGCGGCATCGTCCCAGCCCTCCAGCGCGGGGATCACCAGACCGCCGCCGCGGACTTCATTTCCCTGCATCGGTGTCGTGACACCGCCGCCGCTGGGGCACTCCACCATGGCACCGCCGGTGGGCGCGGGTTCACTGACTCCCGTCGACGGGGTGGCCGGGGAGGTCTCGTTCCACACCGGGCCGGTGGGTGAGGCACTGTTGGTGTCCTCCGGAACGGCCTTGAACTCGTCGCCTCCACGGAAGAACATCGCCCACACGAGCAGGGCCAGGACCAGCAGGCCCGCGAGCAGGGCGATCAGCGGTCCCTTGCCGCCGCTGCGCCCGTCCTGCGGGGAAGTGCCCTGGGATACGAAGCCCATCGGCCGGGCGCTGGCCGGGTTGTCCGTGGTCTCCGAAGACCACGAGCTGCCGTCCCAGTAGCGGAAACGGCCGGGTGCTCCTGCGGGGTCCGGGTACCAGCCAGGCATCGACATGCCCCCGATTGTAGGTGGGCCCGTGCCGGACCCCAGCCTGTAACCCCACTGAAACACGATCGTTGGCAGACTGGGGGCCATGGACAGGCAGACAGAGTACGTACTGCGCACGATGGAAGAACGCGACGTCCGCTTCGTGCGGCTGTGGTTCACCGACGTGCTCGGCTTCCTGAAGTCCGTGGCCATCGCGCCCGCCGAGCTGGAGGGTGCCTTCAGCGAGGGTGTCGGCTTCGACGGCTCCGCGATCGAGGGCTATGCCCGCGTGTACGAGTCCGACATGGTGGCCCACCCCGATCCGTCGAGCTTCCAGATGCTGCCCTGGCGCACCCAGAGCAATACCGCGCGAATGTTCTGCGACATCACGCTGCCCGACGGCTCCCCGAGCTTCGCCGACCCGCGCCACGTCCTCAAGCGGGCGCTGGACAAGGCCTCGGACATGGGCTTCACCTTCTACATCCACCCCGAGATCGAGTTCTTCCTGTTCAAGCCGCCGGTGGTCCCCGGCATCGAGCCCACCCCGCTGGACATGGGCGGCTACTTCGACCACACCACGCTGGGTGACGGCACGGACTTCCGCCGCGACGCCATCCAGATGCTGGAGCGGATGGGGATCAGCGTCGAGTTCAGCCACCACGAGGGCGCGCCCGGTCAGCACGAGATCGACCTGCGCTATGCCGACGCCCTGACCATGGCGGACAACATCATGACCTTCCGCGTCGTGATGAAGGAGGTGGCGGTCAGCCAGGGCATCGAGGCCAGCTTCATGCCCAAGCCCTTCACCAACCACGCCGGCAGCGGCATGCACACCCACATGAGCCTGTTCGAGGGCGACAACAACGCCTTCTATGACGCCGCCGACCAGTACCGGCTGTCCAAGACCGGCAAGCAGTTCGTCGCCGGCCTGCTGCACCACGCCGCGGAGATCACCGCCGTCACCAACCAGTGGGTCAACTCCTACAAGCGCCTGGTGGGTGGGGGAGAGGCTCCCAGCTTCATCTGCTGGGGCCGCAACAACCGCTCCGCCCTGGTCCGCATCCCCATGTTCAAGCCGGACAAGGCCTCCAGCGCCCGGATCGAGCTGCGCAGCATCGACTCGGCCGCCAACCCCTATCTGTCCTATGCCGTGATCCTCGCCGCGGGCCTGTCCGGCATCGAGCACGAGATGGAGTTGCCGGAGGAGGCCGCCGACGACGCCTGGTCCATGACCGACCGGGAACGTCGCGCGATGGGCATCCGCAACCTGCCGCACAACCTCGACGAGGCGATCCGGGAGATGGAGAACTCCGAACTGGTGGCCGAGACGCTGGGCGAGCACGTCTTCGACTACTTCCTGCGCAACAAGCGGGCAGAGTTCGAGGAATACCGTCGCCACGTCACGCCCCACGAGCTGACCGCCCTGCTCCCGCGGCTGTGAACGACCCCGGCCAGCCCTAGGCTGGTTGCATGAGTGAGGCAAGCCCCGTGCCCCGCGGAGTACGCGTGGGTGACCAGGACCGTCAGCAGGCTGTCGATCGGCTGGCCGACGGCTACCAGCAGGGGATGCTGACGCTCGACGAGTTCACCGACCGCACCGAGCGGGCCTGGTCCGCGACCTGGACCAAGGACCTGCAGGGGCTGTTGGAAGACCTGCCGTTGGCGCAGCCGCCCCACTCGTCGCAGGGCCTGGCGCCCATCACGCATCGGCCACCGGCTGTGCGCAGCGACGGCGCCACCGGCCTGCCGATGACCTTCGCCCTGATGTCCGGGGCGGATCGAAGCGGGGACTGGACGGCCGCCGGCACACACACTGCGGTGGCGATCATGGGCGGCGTGAGCCTTGACCTGCGCGAGGCGAGCTTCACCCAGCCGGAGACGACGATCATGGCCGTCGCCATCATGGGTGGCATCGAGGTGATCGTGCCGCCGCACGTCCGGGTTCGGGTGCACGGGCTGCCGGTGATGGGCGGTTTCGGCTCGGAGGGGGCCGTGGACCCCGCAAGCCTGCCCACCGACGCACCGCTGGTGGTGGTGAAGGGCGTCGCCGTGATGGGCGGCGTCGGGATCAAGCGGCTGGGATACGACGAGGAGGCCTGAGCCGGGCGGTCAGCCCCGGGACAGGTCCAACAGCGGCAGCATCCGTTCCAGCGCCCGGTAGTGACTTCCCGAGGCGGTGGCCCGGGCATCGTCCAGGGCCCGGTCCAGCGTGAGGAGGCCCGTGCCCAGCTGCAGCCAGGTGAGCTCGTCGGTCTCCACCACATTGGGCGGGGTGCCGCGGGTGTGCGTCGGACCCTCGCCGAAGGCGCCCACCTGCACGGCGCTTGCCGGTGGGACCCGCACCTCGATGGTCTGCCCCGGGAAGCGCTCGCCGAGCGCCTGGGAGAGGTTGCGTACCGCCAGCCTGAGGGCGGTGGGCTGCAGGGCGTCCGCGCCGACCGGGATGGCCAGCACGCACAGCTCCAGCACCGTGGCGCGGACGTAGTCCACCAGGTGGGAGTTTCCGAACTGGTTGGTGACCGACATCGGAAGCGCTCCGCGCAGGACAGCCCCGACGGTGGCGGTGCGAGCGGCGCACAGCCGGGCCAGGATGTCTTCGGGGGTGTTGGCGGTCAGCTCCGCCGTGAGCTCGTCGAGGTGGTGGTGCCCCGCGCTGCGGTGGCTGAACAGGCTCGCCAGGCTCTGGTTGCGAGCATTCGTCGGGCTCTCGATGGCATCCAGCAGGTCATCCAGCAGGACCACCATCCGGGCACGCGAGATGGGCTCAAGCCGGGGGGCCGACATGTTCAGGGCGCGGCACTGACCCAGCAACACCTCGCACGCCGTGTGCAGGGCCCGGTCGCTTCGTGCCGCCATGATGCTCATGCTCCTGATCTTGCGTGACAAGGGTTTCTGGCACGTTACCCCGACATGTCGTGGAGGCAAATGGCTCCAGCCTTCCGCCGGTGTCATAGTCTCGCACCATGGCCAGACTTGCGACCACGACGGGGGAACTCGCCCGGCGTGGCTTCCTCGACGTCGACGAGGCACTGCGGGACCTCGAGGAGCTGGTTGCCCGGCGCGACCTGCCCGGTGGTGCGGGGCGGGCGCTGGAGGGCGACGTCGGCTGGTTGCGCCTGCTGGAGGCCACCGCAGATCCGGACCTGGCGCTCCGTGGCCTGAACCGGCTCGACGAGAAGGCTCCCGAGGTGCTGGCTCCCTTCGCCGTCGATGCCGAGGCCAGTGGTCGGCTGGCGGTGGTCATGGGAGGATCCCAGGCGCTGAACCACCACCTGGTGGCCCATCCGGCCGATGCAGGCCTGCTGCTCGAGGCGCCCGGACGGGTGCCCGGCGAGCAGATCCGGACGCAGGTGCTGCAGGCCATCGGCGCCGAGGGCGACATCCCCGTGGCCGCCGATGCCGGGGCAGCGGACGCCCTGCGCCTGGCCAATCGAGCCCACCTGGTGCGGATCGCGGCTCGGGACCTGACCAGCGAGGACCCCTGTGCCATCGTCGACGACATCGCCGCCGAGCTGGCTGACCTGGCCGACGCGCTGGTCGAAGGTGCCCTTGCCATTGCGCGGGCGCAGGTTCCCGGCCAGGAACACGTCCGCCTCGGCATCGTCGCGATGGGAAAGTGCGGCGCCCAGGAACTGAACTACATCAGCGACGTGGACGTGGTCTTCGTCGCCGAACCCGCCGACGAGGACACCTCGTCGGCGCGCGCGGTGGAGATTGCCAGCAGGATCGCCGCCAAGCTGAGCCAGATCTGCTCCGCGCATTCGGCCGCCGGGTCCATCTGGCAGGTCGACGCCAACCTGCGGCCCGACGGGAAGTCCGGGCCCCTGGTGCGCAGCCTGTCCAGCATGGAGACCTACTACGACAAGTGGGCCAAGAACTGGGAATTCCAGGCCATGTTGAAGGCCCGGGCCATGGCCGGGGACCTGGACGTGGCGCAGGGCTTCGTCGAGATCGTCCAGCCGCACGTCTGGCAGGCCGCCGAACGCGAGCACTTCCTGGCCGAGACCCAGGCGATGCGCCAGCGCGTGATCAGCCTGCTGCCAGCCAACCAGGCCTCGCGGGAGATCAAGCTCGGCGCCGGCGGACTGCGCGACGTCGAGTTCTCCGTGCAGTTGCTGCAGCTGGTCCATGGCCGCGCCGATGACAGGGTGCGGGGCCGGGCCACGCTGGCCTCGCTGCGAGACCTCGTCGACGCCTGCTACATCGGGCGTGCCGAGGGTACGGAGATGGATGCCGCCTACCGTTTCCAGCGCACCCTGGAACACCGCATCCAGCTCTACAAGCTGCGCCGCACCCACCTGCTGCCCGATGACGAGCGTGAGCTGCGGGTGTTGGCCCGCGGCCTGCGGATGCCGGGCGGCGCCGAGGAGCTGCTGGACACCTGGAAGGCCACCAGTCGACGGGTGCGGGGCCTGCACCAGCGGCTCTTCTACTCCCCGCTGCTGGCGGCCGTCACCCGCCTGCACACCGACGAGCTCAAGCTCACCGCGGACCAGGCCCGCGACCGGCTGCGGGTGCTGGGCTTCCAGGATCCTGCCGCGGCGCTTCGCCACATCGAGGCGTTGACGGCGGGGGTGAACCGCAAGGTGGAGATCCAGCGCCAACTGCTGCCGGCGATGCTCGGCTGGTTCGCGGAGGGTCCCAATCCGGACCATGGGCTGTTGAGTTTCCGGCAGGTCTCCGAGGCGCTGGGGGAGAGCCCCTGGTACCTGCGGGCGCTGCGCGACGAGGGCGAGATGGCCGAACGGCTGGCGCGGATCCTGTCGTCGAGCCGGCTGACCGTGGACCTGCTCAAGCGCGCACCGGAGACCGTCCGGATGCTGTCCAGCGACCAGAGCCTGCGCCCCCGCGCCCGCGAGGACGTGCTCAAGTCCATGCTGAGCGCCGCCAAGCGGCATGACGCGACGGCCGACGCCATTGCCGCGGTGCGGGCAATCCGACGCGCCGAACTCTTCCGGCTGGCGGCCGGCGACATCCTGGAGGTCACCGGACTCGACGAGCTGGGCCGCGGCCTGAGCGATCTGGCCGGCGCCACCATCGACGCGGCGCTGGTGGTGGCCCGGCGCGAGGTGCCGGACGCCCCGGAGCTGGGCGTGGTGGCGCTGGGCCGCTGGGGCGGACGCGAGATGGGCTTGGGCAGCGATTGCGACGCCATGTTCGTGATGGCCGACTCCACGGACCAGGACGCCACCCGTCGCGCCACGCAGCTGGTGCAGAAGGTGCGTTCCATGCTCGCCGCCCAGGGGCCGGACCCGGCGCTGGACATCGACGCCGACCTGCGGCCCGAGGGCAAGAACGGACCGATGGTGCGCAGCCTGTCCGGGATGCGCAGCTACTACCAGCGGTGGTCGGTCACCTGGGAGGCACAGGCCCTGGTCCGCGCCTCGCACGGCGCCGGCGACCCGGCCCTGACCGCGGCCCTGCTGGAGATGGTGGATCCGCTGCGCTGGCCTGAGGGTGGCCTGGAGCGCTCCCGGTTGACGGAGATTCGCAAGCTCAAGTCCCGGATGGAGGCCGAGCGGATCCCCCGCGGCACGGACCCCAAGCGCAACACCAAGCTGGGCCCGGGCGGGTTGAGCGACATCGAGTGGACGGTGCAGGTGCTCCAGTTGCAGCACGCGCACGAGGTCCCCGCACTGCGCACCCCGTCGACGCTGCTCGCGATGCGGGCCGCCGTCGAGGCTGGTTTGCTGGATGCCCATGACGCCACCGAACTGGAGCAGGCCTGGCGGCTGGCGAGCCAGCTGCGCAACAAGATCCTGCTGGTGCGGGGCCGGGCCAGCGACGTGATCCCGATCGATGCCCGTGAGGTGGACGCGATCGCCACCATGCTGGGCTACGACCGGGGGGAGGCCTCCCACCTCATCGACGACTACTGGCGCACCACGCGCCGGTGCGCGGCTGTGGTGGACCGGCTCTTCTGGGGTGATCAGGCATGAGTGCGATCCTGTTGCTGGGTGGGCGTTCCGGGATCGGGCTGGCGATCGTCGAGGCACTGCTGAGCGAAACCTCGGGGGCGACGGTCCTGTTGGCCCAACGGCCGCGGCCGGAGGCTCCGGGGAGCGATGCCGAGGAGCGGCTTCGGGCCGCCGGCGCTGCCGAAGTCGAGGTGGTGGACTTCGATGCGACGGCGCTCGAGACCCACGCGACGCTCGTCGAGGGGGTCTTCGCGGAGCACCAGGTGAGTCACGCGGTGGTGGCCTTCGGCGTTCTGGGGAACCAGGAAGAGGCCTGGACCGAGGTGGCTGCGGCGCAACGGCTGCTGACGGTCAACTCCACAGCGGCGGTGGGGATCGGCGTCGCGCTGGCCAATGCCATGCGACGACAGGCCAGTGGCAAGATCATCGCCCTCAGCTCGGTGGCCGGGGTGCGGGTGCGACGCTCGAACTTCGTCTACGGCGCCAGCAAGGCGGCGATGGACGCCTTCTACCTGAACCTCGGGGTGGCTCTGGAGGGCACTGGGGTGCGGGTGCTGGTGGTGCGCCCGGGGGCCGTCGCGACGGGGATGATCGCCGGGAACAAGCCCGTCGCCTTCACCGTCGAGGCCCCGCAGGTGGCCGAGACGACGATGCGGGGGCTGGCGGCCGGCAAGGACGTGGTGCACGTCCCGTCGCTCTTCGGGCCCGGGATGGCGCTGGCCGCTCTGCTGCCCCGCGCCCTGTGGCGGCGCCTCCCGGTCTAGCTGTTGGTGGCAGACAGGTTCATGACACTCGGGTGATGGGAGCTTTCCCGCCGAGGGCGCTGTGGCCTCGTTCAGTGTTGTAGAACGTGAGCCAGTCGGCAAGGGCGTCGCGGCGTGCTTGGTTGCTGGTGAAGGGCTGTCGGTAGGCCCATTCGGTTGCCAGGGTCCGGTTGAGGCGCTCGACCTTGCCGTTTTGCCAGGGGCAGTGGGGCTTGATGAACTTCTGTTTCGCGTCGAGGGCTTCGACCGCGGCGATGAAGTCGCTGCTGTTGCGGTAGGCGAAGGCATTGTCGGTGATCACCCGCTCGATACGGGTGATGCCGTGGTCTGCGAAGAAGGCCGCGGCGCGGGTGAGGAAACCAGCGCAGGTGGGTCCCTTCTCGTCGTCGTGGATCTCGATGTAGGCCAGCCGGGTGTGGTCGTCGACCGCTGCGTGGACGTAGTCGTAGCCGATCTTTGCCCGCTTGTTCCTCTCGGCGCTGGTCGCGGCCCGTCCGCGGCTTCGCCAGCCTCCACCGTCGGGGATCTTGCCGATCTTCTTGACATCGAGGTGGATCAACTCACCGGGGTGTTCGCGTTCGTAGCGGCGGGTGGTGGCCTGGCTGCCGCGGATCACTGCTCCGGTGATCGGATCGAGGTGGGCCAACGGGGGCATGTGATGACGCTTCCAGATCGCCGAGACGGTGCGCGCGGGAACACCGGTCGCGGCGCTGGTGTGGGTTGGGCCCTGCCGGTGCAGCGCGCGGTGCGCCAGGACCCGGACCTCGACCTGGTGGTTGGTGCGCCGGGGCATGGTTCGGGGTCGGCTGGAGCGGTCATGCAGACCTGGTTCGCCGTGCTGGTCGTAGCGCTTGAGCCAGTGGTGTGCGCACTGGCGTGAGATTCCCATCGCCTTGGCGGCGTGGGCGACCTTCCAGCCTTGCTCGCGGACGCGCTGGACCAGCAGACGCCGACCGTTGACGTTCAGACGGGCTTTAGAGTGGGCCATGAGGACCTCCGTTGTTCATCTGTGACCTTCGACAAGCCACAACCCAACGGGGGTCCTCCCTTCACGTCAACCCGCAAACTGTCATGAACGTCCCTGCCACCAACATCTAGCGGCCCGATCGACGGTGCACGTCGGAACCCAACGGTGCAACCCCTTCCCGGTGTGCGCGGTGGTGCTTCGACGTGCATCGTGCACGACGAGAATCCCGGGACCGGTCTTCCTCGTCGACTCCATCGGTTGCGCAAGGGCGAACGTCGCAGGGCAGTGGAAAAGACTCGCTGGCTGTTGAACGTCATCATCATCCATCCGTTCGACGAACAAGTGGCACGAGCCGCCGCCGATCTGGTGGGTGGCTCGGGCGTCGGTGGACACGATGCCGAGCCCGACGCAGGCCCCGGCGCGGGCCAGGATCAGAGCGTCGCGCTCGTCGGCCTGGCCCTTGGCGCCGCGGACGAAGGCGTTGTCCCGGCCTCCCCTGACGTGGCGGGCGACGAGGAAGGCCACCAGCACCAGGCCGCCGCCACACAGGGCGCCCCGGGCCGTCGACGGATCGCTCGGGTACAGAGCGGCGAACAGGCTCAGGATGATGGCACCGGCCAGCGGCAGCACGAGCCGCATCCGCCGGGTGGGGTCACTGCTCGTCGGCATGGAAGATCTCCTCGACGGGACGGCCGAACAGCCGTGCCAGGTTGATGGCCAGGGGGAGCGACGGGTCGTACTTGCCCGTCTCGATGGAGTTGATGGTCTGCCGGGAGACACCCAGTCGCTCGCCGAGCGCCCCCTGGAGAGCCCCAGCGCCTCGCGCAACTGGCGCACGTCGTTGAGTATCAGGAGCGCTGTTGGGCCCGGGCCAGCAAGTAGACGCCAACCACGCACAGCAGCGCGGCGACGACCAGGCTCCCGGGGCATGGCGCGGGTCCCCGGCGACGGCAAAGGCCATGCCACCGATCGGCCCCAGCACGCCCAGCGCCATGCACCCGATCTCCAGCCAGCGGGCTGGCTGCGAGGCATTGAGCCCAGCCTGGGTGGGGGTCAGGCGAGCTGCGGCCATCACGCACAGCCCGACGAGGAAGAAGGCGAGGAGGGCGGTGAGCGCCGGGGCGGCGAAGACTCGTCGCTCCCACAAGGCCAGCCCGCCGGCGCCCATCACGCCATTGGCTGCCCAGATGCCGCAGAAGGCGAGTGCCGCCCAGGCCATGTCTCGTCGATCTCCCATGGCCCGATCATTCCAACGCGACGGGACATGGGCGGCGGCACCAACCCCCATTCGTCCCGGACATGACGAACGGCCGGTGGCACTCTTTCGTAGTGCCACCGGCCGTCGCGGTGGTGCGTTGCCCGGGTCAGGCGGTGGGCTCCACCTTGGCGGGCTTGGCTGTGGTGCTGATCAGTTCGTCGCCAACCTGCACGTCACCCTGCGCCACCTGGCTGACCTCGCCGAACTTCTTGGCATTGGTCACCAGCACCGGGGTGACCAGCGAGTAGCCGGCCTCCTCGATGATGGCGCGGTCGAAGGTGACCAGCGGGGTGCCGGCCTCCACCCGATCGCCACGGGCAACCTTGACGTCGAAGCCGCGTCCCTCGAGGTTCACGGTGTCGATGCCGACGTGGACCAGCAGCTCCACGCCGCTGTCCAGCTGGATGCCGAAGGCGTGACCGGTCTTCTGGGCGACGACGATCTTGCCGGGGGCCGGCGCGTAGACCGTGTCACCCGAGGGGTCGATGCCCACGCCCAGGCCGACGGTGCCGGCGCTGAAGACGGGATCCGGGACCTCGGCCAGCGGCACGACGCGGCCGGTCAGCGGAGCGCCGATGGTGGTGACGGTGCCGGGGACCATGGCGGGCTTGACCACCTTGGCGGGCTTCTCGGCGACGGCTGTGGCGGTACCGGCGGCAGCCACTCCGGTGGCGGCAGCGGCCGGGGCGAGGGCGTGGTCGTTGGTGTCGGTCGCGGCGGCCAGCGGGTCGACGGCGGCCTCGTCGCGCTGGGCCAGGGCCTCGGCGCGCTCCTCCTTGGTCATGTAGCCGCGGGCGATGACCAGGGCCATCGCGGTGAGGAAGGCGGCGGCCACGGCGATCACGTAGAGCAGGATCGGGTTGAAGACCGGGATGGTCAGCAGGCTGGTGAAGACGAAGGCCTTGGTCTTGATGCCACCGTCGGCCATGCCCACCAGGCCGCCGACGGCGATGACCAGACCACCGACGAAGCAGCCGACCAGCATCGAGGGGTAGATGCGCTTGAAGCGCAGGTGGATGCCGTAGAGGCTCGGCTCGGAGATACCACCGAGCAGACCCGCGGCGAGTGCACCGGAGGCCGTCTGGCGCATCACGACGTCCTTGTCCCGCATGGCGAGCACCAGCACACCGGCGGTGGCGCCGAAGCAGGCGAAGTTCCAGGCACCCATCGGGCCCTGGATGAAGTCGTAGCCCAGGGCCTGGATGTTGATCAGCATCAGGGCGTTCAACGGCCAGTGCAGGCCCAGCGGCACCAGGAAGGGGTAGATCATCGGGATGGCCAGGGCGAAGACGAAGGGTGCGTGGGTGTTCATCCAGGCCAGGCCGGCGCCGATGGCGCTACCCAGCCAGACACCGATCGGGCCGATCAGGAAGGCGGTCAGCGGGATCATGATGGCCAGGCAGAAGAAGGGCACGAAGACCATCTGCAGGTTCGGCGGGAAGACCTTCTGCAGGAACTTGTAGAGCACGGCCAGCACGGCCACCATCAGCAGCGGCACGAAGACCTGGCCGCCGTACTCGTTGAGCTGCAGCGGCAGGCCGAAGATCCGGGCGACACAGCTCTCGGTGCCCAGGGTGGCATTGGTGGTGCACACCGTGTTGGCGGAGTCCTTGAGCGCGTTGAACTCGGGGGTCATCAGCGCCAGCATGATGGCGCCGCCGATCCACGGGTCCACCTTGAGCTTCTTGGCGCCGTTGTAGGCCACCATGATCGGCAGGAAGAAGAAGACGCTGCGCCACATGGCGTCGACGAAGAGCCAGGAAGCGGGCTTCGGGTCGGCGCGGAAGTCGACGATCTTCAGGGCGTCGAGGACGGCCGTGAAGGCGATGATCAGCGAGGCGCCGAGCAGCACGCCCAGGATGGGGCGGAAGGAGTCGCTCAGGAACTCGAAGAAGGCATCGACCCAGGCATGCTTGCCGCGCACGCCACCGGCGCGGGCCTCGGCCTTGATGTCGTCGGCGGACTTGCTGGCGCTCGAGGCGCCGGCCTTCGCCATCTCCGGCAGCTGCATGATGTCGCTGTAGGCGCCGGCGACGGCACCACCCATCACAACCTGGTAGCGGTCTCCGGACTGGGGCACCGCACCCATCACGCCCTCGACCTTCTCCATCTTGTCCTTGTCAACGATGGAGGCGTCGTTGAGCTCGAAGCGCAGGCGAGTTGCGCAGTGCGTCAAACTCTTGATGTTTCCAGGCCCACCGATTGTCTCGATGATCTGCCTGGCCTGTTCTGTGGCCATGGGGCTACTTTCTCTAGGGCGGCACCAATGGGCCGCGTCCCGTGGGGAAGCCGTCAAGTATGCACTTCCGAGGCGCTTTGCATGGTGCAGGCTGGCGCGCCTCAGGCGCCACAAAAGTACCTCATGGCGCTGCGCCCGAAGGAGCAGCCCCTTGAATTTTCACGAATTTTTGGATGTGTGGCCTTTCATGCCCGGTTGGGCGGATCGGACGATCAGCCCCAGACCAGCCCGGCGACCTCACCGATCACGGTCACGGCTGGCGGCGTGACCTGCTGGGCCAGCTCAGCGATGTCCGCGAGGCTGCCGCGCACCTGGCGCATGTCCGGGTGCCCGGCCTTCGCGACGACGGCCACCGGAGTCGCCGGGTCCATGCCGTGGGTCTGCAGCTCGGCGACGATCTGTGGCAGGTACTTGACGCCCATCAGCACCACCAGTGTGGTGCGGGTGCTGGCCAGCGCCGCCCAGTCCAGTTGGCTGCGCGGATCGCCCGGCGGCACGTGGCCGCTGACCACGGTGAAGCCCTGCACCATGCTGCGATGGGTGACCGGGATGCCGGCCAGGGCGGGGGCCGCGACGCTGGAGGTGACGCCGGGGATGATCCGCACCGCGATGCCGGCCTCGGCGCAGGCCTGCCACTCCTCGCCGCCGCGGCCGAAGACGAAGTTGTCGCCGCCCTTGAAACGCACCACCCGGCGGCCGGCCTGGGCGTGCTCCACCAGCAGCTCGTTGATCCTCTCCTGGGGCACGAACTCGCCGCGCGGCAGCTTGCCCACCCAGACCTGTTCGCAGTTGGGGCGGCAGCTGGCCAGGGAGTCCTGCGGTGCCAGGTGGTCCACCAGCACGACGTCGGCCTGTTCCAGGGCGCGCAGACCCGCGACGGTCAGCAGCCCGGGGTCGCCGGGGCCACCGCCCACCAGGGTGACGGTGCCCGGTTCCAGCGGGGCCAGGGTCCCGGTGGTGGCGGTGGAGTGAGGTAGCTGGTGGTTCATCTGTTCTTCCTTGTGGGCAGGTTCTCGGTCATGCTGTCACAGGCTCGGCGGGGCGGTGCGCCACCCACTGCACGATGGGACGGGCGGGCTTCCAGCCGGTGAAGCGGCCGATCGGTTCGGCGGCCTCCAGCTGGATCCGGGACAGCTCCCCGCCCAGTTCGCGGTGCAGTTCGACGAGAAGCGCGGCGGTCTCCAGGGTCACGCCGTGCACCACCAGCCGTCCGCCGGGCCGCAGCGCCGCCCAGCAACACCGGACCGTCTCCCGGTCCACGCCGCCACCGAAGAAGACGGCGTCCGGCGCCGAGCCCTCGTCCTTGGCCAGGGCGGTCACCAGTTCCCCGGCCGCGCCGAGCCGCACGTCGATGCGCTTGTCCAGTTGGAAGCGGGTGACATTGCGGCGGGCGCGCGCCGCTCGTTCCTCGCGACGCTCCAGCCCGATCGCCCGCGCGCCGGGGGCCGCGAGTGCCCACTCGATGGCGACGGCCCCCGAGCCGAGGCCCACATCCCACAGCAACTCGCCGGGGGCGGGCCGCAACCGGATCAGTGCCAGGGCACGTACCGCCCGCTTGGTGATCAGGCCGTCGTGCTCGAAGCAGTCGTCGCTGCGTCCGGGCAGGGGGGAGAGGTCCATCAGGAGTCCTTCGCAGGGTGTGGGGTGCATCAGTGTGGGGTGGTCAGTGCGGTGACGATGTCGTCGAGGTGCCGGGGTGCGACGCCCAGGCCGAGCCGGGCGGCCAGTTCCAGTGGCCAGGGGCGGTGCAGGCGGGCCGCTGCCAGCAATGTCTGGTCGGCGAGGATGTCAGTGACCGGGCCCTGCCGCACCGTCCCGTCCAGCACCACGGCGGCCTGCTCGCCCCAGGCCAGCGCCAGGTCCACGTCGTGGGTGGCCAGCACGACGGTGGTGCCCTGGGCAATCAGTCTCTCCAGGGCCGCCAGCATCTCGTGCACCCCGGCCGGGTCCAGGCCCGCCGTCGGCTCGTCCAGCAGCAGTACCTCGGGGCGCATCGCGACCGCACCTGCGGTGGCCACCCGCTTGCGCTCCCCATAGGAGAGCTGATGGGTGGGCCGTTCGGCCAGGTGGCTCACGCCCAACAGGGCCAGCGATTCCCTCACCCGGGCGCGCACCTCGTCGGGTGGCAGCCCCAGGTTCATCGGGCCGAAGGAGACGTCCTGGCTGACGTCGGCACTGAAGAGTTGGTCGTCGGGGTCCTGCAGCACCAGCTGCACCCGACGGCGGTGCTCCCGCAGGGCGCCCCGGCCACTGCCCAGCCGGTTTCCTGCCACCTCGACGGTTCCCGACGAGGGACGGTGAGCACCGGACAGGCAGCGCAGCAGGGTGGTCTTGCCGGAGCCGTTGGCACCCAGCAGGGCCAGCCGGCAGCCTGTCGGAAGCTCCAGTCCGGCCCCGCGAAGCACCTCCTGCCCGAGGTAACCGGCGTGCAGTCCGGTGGCACGCAGCACCAGGGCCTCAGCCATGACGCACCGTCAGCCAGACCAGGGCCCAGATGCCGGCCAGGGCGGTGGCACTCGCGGCGAGGAAGCGGGTGGAGGCGGGCCGGTCGAGCGGCAGGGTGGTCAGCGATGACTCGTAGCCCCTGCCGGCCAGCCCTTCCTCGAGGCGTCGCGCCTGGTCCCAGGAGCGCACCAGTACCGCACCGACGGCATCGCCCGTGGCCTCGATCCGGCGTCGTAAGGGTGCGGCATCGCACAATCGGGCGGCCTGGGCCTGCCGGATGCCGATGGCGGTCGTCAGGAGAACCCAGAGCAACCGATAGGTGAGCGATGCGACCTCCAGCAGTGGGTCGGGGATGCGCAGGCGGCGGCAGGAGGTGATCAGGTCCACCATCGGGGTGGTGGTGGCCAGCACCATCAGGGCCAGCGCGCCGGCGATCCCGTGGCCGGTCAGTGCGGCGCACCGGGCAAGGCCTTCGTGGCTGAGGCTCAAGGGGCCCCACTGCCACAGCAGCCGGGAGTCTGCGGCGGGGGCACCGAGCCCGACCGCCACCGACGCCGCGCCGATCAGGATGAACACCAGCGGTGGGGTCATCACCCTGGTGAGGACCGTCGGCCGGATCCGGGCCGGGCCCAGGATGGCGGCCAGCGCGACCAGGGAGACCAGCACGGTTCCCGGCCATGGGGGAGCGACGAGGGCGGTGAGCACCAGACCGAGGCTCAGCGCAGCCTTCTCACCGACGCGACGACGCCGCCAGGGGCTGGCCCAGGCGGCGTCGTCGACCGAGGAGAGGCGCATCAGTCTTGCTTGCTGCGTTCGGCGCGGCGGCCGCGCAGGTTGCCCAGCACAAAGCCGAAGGCGCCGGCGCCAAGGGCTGCCTGCAGGGCGAACAGGCCAGACTCGATCTCTCCGGAATCGGGGGAGAACAGGGGCTCGAACCACGGCTCGACGCCCTTGTCGGCGAGCACTTCGGTGACCGCTGCATCGGTCCCGCCGAAGGCCTCGGCATCGGCTCCGGAGGGGCGTGGCGCCAGGGCCATGCACAGGGCGAAGATCGCGACGATGGCCGCGATGAGCACGGGCGTCACCCAGCGCTGGACGGGCCGGGTGGTGACGTGGGCCTCAGACATGAGCGGCCTCCTTCACAGGGCGGGAGCCACCGAATCCGAAGACACCGAGCCGTTGCAGGTCGGGCAGCGCGACGCGGGACAGGAAGCGGAAGACCAGCACGCCCAGCAGCCCTTCCATCGCGGCCAGCGGGATCTGGGTCACGGCGAAGATGCCGAGGAACTTGGCCAGTGAGCCGAGCAGGCCGCTACCGGCGTCGGGGTAGGCGATGGCCAGCTGGAGGGAGGTCACGCAGTATGTGACCAGGTCCGCGAAGAACATGGCTCCGAAGACCCCGGCATACCAGGGCAGGCGCGCCCTGCGGCACAGCATGTACACGCCGTAGCCGGCCCAGGGTCCGGCGATGGCCATCGAGAAGACATTGGCACCCAGGGTGGTGATGCCGCCGTGCGCCAGCAGCAGGGCCTGGAAGAGCAGGACGACGCTGCCCAGGAAGGCCATCACCGGTGGTCGGAAGAGGATGGCCCCCATGCCGGTTCCGGTCGGGTGCGACGAGGAGCCGGTCACCGACGGGAGCTTGATGGCGGACAGGACGAAGGTGAAGGCGCCGGCAGCGGCCAGCAGCAGCTTGTTCTCCGGGCTCTTGCGGGATTCCGCAATCACGGCTCTGGCGCCGTGGACCACGAAGGGGGCGCTGGCGGCGTACCAAATGGCACATTGTGCGGGGGACAGGAAACCTTCTGCGATGTGCATCGCGGTGACTCCTTCTCGAGATGACGCGTCTCGTGTGGTGGGTCTGTCATCGCGGGCGAGTTCCTGACTCCCGACGCTCGTGGCGTCGGACACAGTGGCGCGACCGTGCCGGCTCTTCCGGCTTCCTCGATCCTGCGGTGATCATGTGGTGATCATGTGGAGTTGTCTGTGTTCCCTCGCTGGGGGATCACCTTCGCCAGATTATGTCACACGGGTGGTGCCCGTCCCGGAGATGGCTCCGGGTGACGTGACGGGGTGATCTTTGCGCACCAGCGTGCCAAAAGAGATTGGACGGTTGAAACATGTACTGACCGGAGGCAATGGTGGCGGGGTGAGGCGGACGACCATCAAGGACATCGCCGGGTGAAGGCCGTCGCGGCGGAGCTGGGATGGACTGCAGCGCCGCCGCGGCCGCCCTGTCCGGCAGGCGTGCCGGCGCCCTGGGCCTGGTGATGAGGCACGGTGAGGGTGATGACCAGGCCGAGGTCGGCTGGGCCACATCGCCGGCCCCCACGAATGGCACTACGTCCGGTGGCGGACCGAGGCGCTGCGCGCCCGGGCGCGCCAACTGGGCCTGGCGGCCACCGTGACGCACGTGAACACGCGCGACGAGATGGCAGGGATGCAGGCCAGCACGCGCATGCTGCGCGGCTCCGAGGCCCCCACCGCCGTCATCTACTACAGCGAGCTGCTGACCATCGGGGGAGTGGCGGCCTGCCATGACGCCGGTCTCGGGGTGGGTCGTCAGGTGGGCATGGCCAGCTTCGAGGACTCCCCGGCCCTGCGGATGCAGCGTCCGGGCATCATTGCTCTGCGCCGCCGCTCCGAGGAATTGGGGGCGATGGCCGCCCGGGCTCTGCTGGCCCTGGCCGACGGTGAGGATCCGACGATGGAGGTCGGTCCGCTCCCGGAGCTGGCGGTGCGTGGTTCCTCCGGCCGGTGGCCGACTCAGTAGACCTCGACCTGGCAGAGGGTGACGTCGTCCAGCAGGCAAAGACGCAGCGCGGACACCTCTCCCACCGGCGGCAGCTCGAAGGGCATGGTCTGGTCCGGCCAGCGCACCTCGCGGGAGACGAGCACCTCATCCAGCGGCGCGTCGTCGGGGCCCAGCAGTGTCACCGTCATCCGGACGGGGCCCATGTCGGCAGTGGTGAGCGTGATCAGCCGGGGTTGCCAGGGCTCGGGCCAGTGGGCCTCCAGCCGTGTCTGCGCCGCCAGCCGTACCCGCTGCCGCCCCCGGTCGTCCATCAGCGCTCTCGCCTGGTGGTCGGGCAGGCCACTCAATCGGGCCAGTGCCGAACGGTCGCGGCGGTGCGGACCCCATGCCGTGCCCAGTGGACCGGTGGACAGGCTGGCCGGGCGGCTGTCGGCACCCCACGCCGTGGGTTGGTCGCTCAGTTCGATGCACAGTTCGACGGCGCCCCGCAGGTCCTCGACGCCGATGCTGCAGGCCGACCACGGCTCGCCATTGCGGGTCACGGAGGCGACGAAATGGCCTGTGCCGCGAGTGGTGATGCTCAGCGTCCCTTCCGGGCGCTGCCAGGTCATCGGGGTCAATGGTGCGCCCAGCACGTACCCACCGCTGCCCGGCGCCAGGGGGTAGAGGCCCATGGCGGCGAAGAGCCACCACGCGCTCATCTCGCCGTTGTCCTCGTCGCCCGGATAGCCCTGCCCGATCTCGGAGCCGACGAAGGCACGGTCCAGCGCGTCGCGCACCAGCTGCTGGCTGCGCCACGGCTGGCCGGCTGCCAGGGGCATGAAGGAGATGTGGTGGGCGGGCTGGTTGGACAGGGCGAACTGGCCCAGTCGCAGGGCGCGCGCCTCGCGCATCTCGTGGATGATGCCGCGGTAGCCGCCGCGATGGTCTGCGCGCTCCGGGGTGGCCAGCAGCCGGTCCAGATGCCTGGCCAGGGCCTCTTCTCCGCCGTGCAGCGACGCCAGCAGGGCACCGTCCTGCGGCAGGCTCACGCTCATTCCCCAGGCCGTCGTCTCGGTGTAGTCGCCACCCCAGCGTTCAGGGGCCAGCGAGGAGGTGCTCCAGGACCCGTCGCCGCGACGGCCACGCAGGAATCCCGTCGTGGCGTCGAAGACCTCACTGATGCCCAGGGCACGGTTGGTGCACCACGACGCGGTGGCCTGCAATTCCTCGACGCGCTCGCCGATGCCCAGCTCCTCCGCGCGGCGGGCCAGGCCGGTGGCCCACGCGGCGATGGCCGCATCGCAGATGGCGTTCTCCACGGTCCAGCTCAGGGCCTCGTGCACCTCGTCACTGGCCACCCACCCCCGGAACCGGGCCGCGCCGAGGCCCTTGCGTCCCACCGTCGCATCCGGTGGCGGGCAGCTGGCATTGCGCAGTGCGGAGTCGAAGGCCGCCACCTCGTCGAAGTCGATGCCATGGGCGCTGGCGCTGGCGAAGATGACATCGCTGGAGGTGCCCACCATGGAGTCGATGTGCCCCGGGGCGCTCCACCGGCCCATCCAGCCGCTCTCCCGCCAGGCAGGCAACAGTCCGTCGACGAGGTGCGCGGTGCGCCGCGGATCGGTGAGGCCCAGCAACGGCCAGCAGGTGCGGTAGGTGTCCCAGTAGCCATTGTTGACGTACAACCGCCCCTCGACGACGGGGCTGGCGGTGCGCTCCCAGCGCTGCCGCAGCCGGGCCCGCGCACCCATTGGCTGGAAGGGGGAGGCGTGCACCCAGTGCGGGTGCTCGGCGGTGCCGGTGTTCTCGTGCATGGCGCTGGGCCACAGGTGCAGCCGGGCCAGGTTGGACCAGGCGACGATCCGTTGCTCGGTGCTGGCCTCGGGCAGCACCAGCCGCCCCAACAGTTCCTTCCACGCGGCCTCTGCCCGGCCGCGGACCTCGTCGAAACTCGCCTCGCCGATCTCCAGGTCCAGGTTGTGCCTGGCCTGCTCGACGGAGATGAAACTGGTGGCCAGCGCCACCTCCAGCACGCGGCCCTCGCCGGCTTCGGCCTGCAGCACCGCGGCCCGGCGTCGGCCCCGGGTGGTGACCAGGTGGGCGCGTTGCCGGGTGATGCCGTAGCAGAAGCCCACCGGGTCCCGTTGGCGTCGGCCATGGCCGGGTGCCGGTTCAATCCGGCCTCTGAGCGCCAGCCGACCGTCGGGCAGCGGGGTGATCTGCCAGCGGCCGGGCTGCGGCATGTCCAGCACCACGCCACAGGCTTCGTCGGTGGGCATGGTGAAGCGGAAGATGCCGCCGTGGTCGGTGGGGGTGACTTCCGCCACCATGCCGTCGGCCAGCGCGACGCGGTAGTGGTGTGGGCGGTCCAGTTCGGCGTCGTGGCTGAAGGCCACGCTGCGTCGGGCCGGATCGACGTGCGGGGTGCCGTGCCAGCCCATCAGCTGCACGCCGGCGCGGTCGTTGATCCAGGGCGAGGGCTGGTGGCTGACGGCCAGCGCCTCCAAACGGGGCCCGCCTTCGGGGGCCCACTGGTAGAGCCAGGTGCGGCTGCGGGCGTCGGTGACCGGGGTGAGCAGGTTGAAGCCGTGCGGCATGGCGACGGCGGGCAGGGTGTTGCCCCGGCTGAAGGTGGGGGCGGAGTTGGTGCCGCGCCTGGTCCGGACGTGGTCTACGGGGGAGTTGGCTTCCGGTTCCGGTGGTACGACGCCCAGCCACTGCACCCACAGAGTGCCGCGACCGGCGGGAAGCTCCAGCGCCATCTGGACGTGCTGCCCGGCGAACTCGTCGAGGTCCAGTTCCAGCAGGTTCCACTGCTCGGCCACCAGACAGGTCAGGCGCTCCCGATCTGCCGGGTGATCGTGACGGTGCCCGTGCTGGTCGGTCAGTGGGTACACCTCGTCACCCAAGAGCACGACGGGCCACGCGGTCGTCGCGTCGAAGCCGTCATTGCCGCACAGCTCCGGGAGGATCGCGACGCGCGCCCGGTGCCCCGCCTCCACGGTGAAGTCCTCGTGCAGGGGCACGACGTCGGCGCGGCCCAACTCGCACCGTGACAGGGGGACGTCGGGGACCAGGGGCTGATTCACCGCACCATTCGAGCACAACGCGGCACGGGCCGCCATCACACTGTGATGGCGGCCCGTGCCGTTCTGTCGTCGCGGGTCAGATCGCGAAGTACAGGTCGAACTCGTAGGGGTGGACCCGCTGGCGGATCTCGTCGATGTCGGCGCGCTTGATCTGGATCCAGGTCTCGATCAGGTCCGGGGTGAACACGTCGCCCTGCAGCAGGTACTCGTGGTCATCCTCCAGGTTCTTCAGGGCCTCCTCCAACGAGGCGGGCACCTGGGCGACCTGGGCGTGCTCCTCGGGCGGCAGCTCGTAGAGGTCCTTGTCGATCGGCTCCGGCGGCTCGATCCGGTTCTGGATGCCGTCCAGGCCGGCCATCAGCATGGCGGAGAAGGCCAGGTAGGGGTTGGCCGACGGGTCTGGGCAGCGGAACTCCACGCGCTTGGCCTTGGCATTGCTGCCGGTCAACGGAATGCGCATGCAGGCCGAGCGGTTGCGGGCCGAGTAGACCAGGTTCACCGGCGCCTCGAAGCCCGGCACCAGCCGGTGGTAGGAGTTCGTCGACGGGTTGGTGAAGGCCAGCAGCGACGGGGCGTGCTTCAGGATGCCGCCGATGTACCAGCGGGCCAGATCGGAGAGCTGGCCGTAGCCGTTCTCGTCGTAGAACAGGTTGGTGCCGTCATTCCACAGCGAGCTGTGCACGTGCATGCCGGAACCGTTGTCACCGAAGATCGGCTTGGGCATGAAGGTGGCGGTCTTGCCATTCACCCAGGCGGTGTTCTTCACCAGGTACTTGAACAGCATCACCTTGTCCGCGCTGGCGGTCAGGGTGTCGAAGCGCCAGTTGATCTCGGCCTGGCCACCGGTGCCGACCTCGGAGTGGGCGCGCTCGGTCTGCATGCCCAGCTTCTCCATGTGGGCAACGATCTCGTCGCGCAGCTCGCAGAAGTGGTCGACGGGGGAGACCGGGAAGTATCCGCCCTTCAGCTTGACCTTGTAGCCGCGGTTGCCACCCTCCTCGACCCGCCCGGTGTTCCAGGCGCCGGCCTCGGAGTCGATCTCGTAGAAGGAGCCATTGGTCTTGGTCTGGAAGCGGACGTCGTCGAAGACGTAGAACTCGGCCTCGGGAGCGAAGAAGACCGCGTCACCCAGGCCGGTGGAGGCGAAGTAGGACTCGGCCTTCTTGGCGATGTTGCGGGGGTCCCGGGAGAAGGGCTCCTTGGTGATCGGGTCGTGCACGAAGAAGTTCACCACCAGGGTCTTCGACACCCGGAAAGGGTCGATGAAGGCGGTGGTCGGATCGGGCATCAGCGCCATGTCCGACTCGTGGATCCGCGTGAATCCCTTGATCGAGGAGCCGTCGAAGGACAGGCCCTCCTCGAAGACGGCCTCGTCGAAGGCCGCTGCGGGAACCGTGAAGTGCTGCATGACGCCGGGCAGGTCGCAGAAGCGGACATCGACGCTCTCGATGCCCTCGTCCTTGATGTACGCCAGCAGGTCTTCGGCGCCTTGGAACATGTTTCCTCCAGGTGGGAACTTCTTGGGTGTTGCCAAGAACCTATCGAGCCCTGATTGCCCGACGGTTCCGGCCATGTAACAGCGACGTTACAGCGCCCGGTAGGCTCGCGAGCATGACCAGCCCCAGCATGTCCGAAGACCAGTACCCGGGTCAGAGCCTGCAGCTGCCGCGGGCCGGACGAGGCTCGCTGGCCAGCTGGAATGCCCGTCTGGCGGCGCTGGTGATCGACTGGGCGGCCTGCATGATCCTGTCCCGTCTGCTCTTCGGCGACGGCGTGTTGCGCGGCTTCGGCTGGGAACGGTGGGCACCGATGGCCCTCTACTTCCTGCAGAAGGCGGTGCTGACCGCTCTGGCCTCCGGCTCCTTCGGGCAGCTGGTGAGCCGGATCGCGGTGGTGCGCCTGGACCGCGAGCCCCTCGGATGGCTGCGCTCCGCGCTGCGGGCGGGCATGAAGGTGCTCGTGGTCCCGGCCGTGGTGATCGGTGCGGAGCGTCGCGGGCTGGACGACCTCGCACTGGGTACCGTCGTGGTGAACCGTCGATGAGGGAGAACTCATGTTCGTCGTGATCGTCGCCCGGGGAGTGCCGAGTACCCGCACCCCGCTGTGGGGAATCTTCGAACTGGACCAGGCCCGCGCCTTGCGTGCGGCCGGCCACCGGGTGGCCATCGCCGCCCTTGACGTGCGCTCCCTGCGCCGCTGGCGGCGCTTCGGGGTGCGGCATGAGGTAGTGGCCGGCATCGACGTCCACACCGTGAGCGTTCCTCTCGGGCGGGTCCCCTCCAGCCTGGACCAAGCCGTGCTGGACCGCGCCTTCGACGCCGCCTTTGCCCGGATCATCGCCCTGCACGGCATGCCCGATGTGGTGCACGCGCACTTCACCAAGTACGCATTGGCGGTGGCCCGCAGCACCTACCGTCGCAAGTTCGCGCTTGTTAACACCGAGCACAACTCCAAGTTCACCCGGCAGGCCATTCCCTACGACCTGCGCCTCAAGGCGAGCGAGGCCTACCGTCGCTCCGACGCGGTGGTGGCCGTCAGCCAGGCGCTGGCCGACGTGATCACCGACAACTTCGACCTGCCCGTGCGGGTGGTGCCCAACATCGTCGACGTCGCGACCTTCGCCCGCCTTCCCCGCCGGCAGCACGACGGGATCCGCTTGGTAAGCGCCGGCAACCTGCTGCCCCGCAAGCGGATGGCCCTGCTGGTGGACGGCTTTGCCCGGGCCTTCGGCGACCGGGAGGACATCTCCCTGACAATCATCGGCGAGGGGCCCGAGCGCGAGGCGATCGAGGCACACGCTGTGGAGGCAGGCGTCCAGGGCCGGGTGCGCCTGCTGGGCCAGCGCTCGCGCGCGCAGATCGCTGCCGAGTTCGCCACCTGCGACGGCTTCGTGATGCTCAGCGAGTGGGAGACCTTCGGCGTGGTCTTCATCGAGGCGATGGCCTCCGGCCTGCCCGTTCTGGCCAGCCGCTGCGGTGGTCCGGAGGGCTTCTTGCACGAGGGCGTCGGGATGTTCGCGGAGACGGACTCCGCCGAGGAACTGGCCGGCTCCCTGGCCCGCTTCGTCGAGCACTTCCGGGACTGGGATGCCGACGGCATCCGCGCCGACGTCGTCTCCCGTTTCGCCCCCGAGAGGATCGCGGCGCAACTGAGCGAGGTCTACGCCGAGGTCACCGCCCGCTGACGCACGACGCCCGCGGCCACCAGGGCCGCGGGCGCCGGACAAGCGCGGTCAGCGCGTCACTCGGTCACCTCGATGGTGATCTTCTCCGACGATGTGCGGCCGTGGGCGTCGGTGGCGCGCACGGTGGCGGTGTGCTTGCCCACCTCGAGGTCGGTCGGCAGGCCCTGCCGCCACAGGTGCATCGAGCGGTCCGCGACGGAACCGCCGTGCACCAGCTGCTCCTGCGCGGCGGCCGGGTCCGAGTACTCGGCACCCACGTACTGGCCCTCACCGGTCATCGGCTGGGTGCGGGTGGCCTTCTGGGCGCGACGTCCGTCGATGCTGACCGTCACCTTGGAGCCGGTGGAGCCCATGAAGAAGTTGGTGGTCAGCCAGGTGCCGGGCTTCGGCTTGCCGGTGGCGGGCTTGTTCTTGCGGTACCAGTCCCGGTAGGCGGGGGTGTTGAGCCCCAGCTGCATCTGGTCGGCGCCCTTGTCTCCACGTACCGTGAAGCGCTCGGTGTAGCGGTTGCCCTTGACGTCCAGGGTCACCACGCCCGGCAGGCCGCCGTCGCGCTGCACGGCCATCGGGAAGCCACCCTCGAGCATCCGGCCGGTGTACCAGTCGCCGGAGATGGCGCCGGAGGTGATGTGGGCGAAGGGCAGGCCGGCGACGCCGAAGATGTCTTGCCAGCCGGCCATCGAGTCACCCTTGCGCATGTTCTCGATGCTGTGGGTGTGGCCCGAGACCGCCACGGCCTTGCGGCCCTTGAGCAGCTTGTAGACCTGCTTGACCTCGTCGATCTGGTGCTGCTCGCTGCCCTGGTCGGCGAAGGTCAGCAGCGGGATGTGCCCGGCGACGACGACCAGCTTGTTCTTGGGCACACGTGACAGGTCCTGCTTCAGCCACTCGATCTGCTTGCTGCCCAGCGCACCGTTGTAGCTCTTGCCCGGCACCGGGTAGTCGACGGTGTCGAGGGAGACCACATGCACGCGGCCCACGTCGTAGGAGTGGTACGTGGGCCCGAAGTTGGCTCGGTAGGTGTCGTAGACGTGGGCGCGGCTCTTCGCGTCGTAGTCCATGTCGTGGTTGCCGGGCAGGAAGCGGGCCGGGCCGTTCAGCCTCTTGGTGAGCTCGCGGATGCCGGGGTACAGGCTCAGGTCGTCGCCGACGATGTCACCGATGAACAGGGCACCGCAGCCGTCGTAGCCGGTGCGGGCGTTGAGGTCCTTGAAGGCGCCCTTGGCGGCGTAGTCGGCCTCGACCTTCTTGTAGGTCTGGATGTCACCGCCGATGATGCATTCCTGCTCGGTGGTGGCCGTGGCCTGGCTCGTGACCATGCCGAAGTTGACGGCCTTGGGCAGCAGCCCGGTGGGCTTCATGCCGCCGTACTTCAGCTTGGGGGAGCCGGCGGGCATGTGGTTGTAGTGGAACTGGGCCACATTGGCCTCGTCGACGGGGACCTGGTAGCCGGCGGGCTGGGTGACGAAGACGGTGGTGTTGTCATCGACCGGGAGCTTGTAGTTGCCCTGGCGGTCGGTGGTGACGACCTTGCGGCCGTTGGAGACGGCCACGCCGGCGATGCCCTTCTCGCCGGGGTCCTTGACCGAGTCACGGTCGGCGTCGACGAAGACGCTGCCCCGCAGGACGCGGGCCTTGGCATCCTTGCCGGGAACGACCTGGACCTGGCCGCGGTAGGTGTCGTCGGCCGGCTTCTCGGGGGCGGCGGTGGCGGCGGGGGAGGTGGTCAGCAGGGTGGCGCCGAGGGCCAGGCTGGTGAGGCTGCCGACGAGGGCGGCAGCCCGGCGACGGGAGGGGGTGAGGGCAGGCATGGAGATTCCTTCCGAGGGGGTGTGGTACCCGGGGGTGTGGGTGCCACACCAACCTAGGAAGCGTCGGTGACATCGACGTGACCAGCAGACCAAGCCCTCGCGACCAGAAGCCAACCAGGTAAGGGATTCAAGGAATCAGCCCTCGGCGATCTCCGCGGCCTCCAGCCAAGCCAGCTCCAACTCGTCCGCCTCGTCACTGGCCCCCTGGAGTTCGGCCTGCAGTTCGGCCAGCTTTGCGTAGTCGCTGGCGGCCTCCGCCATCCGCGCGTGGGTCTTCTCCATCCGTGCCCGCAGCTTGGTGAGCTGTCCGTCGATCCGGCTCATGTCCTTGCGGGCCTGGCGCACCTCGGCTTGCGAAGCCTTGGGCTGTGCACCGGTCTCGCTCGTCGCCGGTGCATCTGCGTCCGCCGAGCCGGTCGCGCCCACGTTCCCCGAGCCTGGCGAGGGGCGCTTGCGCCGGTGCTCCAGGTACTCGTCGACACCTCCGGGCAGCAGCACACAGCGCCCGTCGCCCATCAGGGCATAGGTGTAGTCCGTGACGCGCTCCAGGAAGTAGCGGTCGTGGCTGACGATGATCATGGTCCCCGGCCAGGTGTCGAGGTAGTCCTCGATCACGGTCAGGGTGTCGATGTCCAGGTCATTGGTGGGCTCGTCCAACAGCAGCACATTGGGCTCGTCCATCAGGATCATCAGGAAGCTCAGCCGGCGACGCTCGCCACCGGAGAGCTCACCGATCCGGGTGACCAGCTTCTCCCCGGTGAAGCCGAATTCCTGCAGCAGGTTGGAGGCCGACGCATCCTTGCCGGTGGCAAGCTTGGTCTCCTGCTTGAGCCGGTTGACGCTCTCCAGCACCGTCTCGCGCTCGTCCAGTTCGCCGATGTGCTGGGAAAGGTGCCCCAGCCGCAGGGTCTTGCCCTGCTTGACCCGTCCTGACGTGGGGGAGAGCTCGTGCGCCAGCAGGTTCAGCAGCGTGGTCTTGCCGGCGCCGTTGACGCCGAGCAGACCAATCCGGTCGCCCGGCCCGATGGACCAGGTGAGCTGGTTCAGCAGGGTGCGCTCGCCGAAGCGCAGCGTCACCTTCTCCAGGTCGAAGACGTCCTTGCCCAGCCGGCTCACGCTGAACTGCTCCAGGGCCAGCCGGTCGCGTGGCGGCGGCACGTCCTCGATCAGGGTGTTGGCGGCTTCGATGCGGAATTTCGGCTTCGACGTGCGTGCCGGCGCACCGCGGCGCAGCCACGCGAGTTCCTTGCGCACCAGGTTCTGGCGGCGTGCCTCATTGGCGGCGGCCTGCCGGGAGCGCTCGGCGCGGGCCAGCACGTAGGCGGCATAGCCACCGTCGTAGGGGTCGACGACGCCGTCGTGCACCTCCCAGACGCGGTTGCAGATGGCGTCCAGGAACCAGCGGTCGTGGCTGACCACCAGCATGGCGATGTTGCGCTGCTGCAGGGCATTCAGGTGGTCTGCGAGCCAGGCCACGGCCTCGACGTCGAGGTGGTTGGTCGGCTCGTCGAGGACCAGCAGGTCATGGTGGCCCAGCATCAGGCTGACCAACCCGGCGCGGCGCCGCTCCCCGCCGGACAGGCGGGACAGCTCGGCATCCAGGTCGATGTCGGCCAGCAGGTGTTCGACGACGGCCCTACGGTAGGCATCGCGGGCCCAGACATGGTCCGGCTCACCGTCGACGATCAGGTCACGGACGGTCTGGCCCTCACACACCTGTTCCGCCTGGGTGAGGACCCCGATCGAGACGCTTCCGGTGCGGGTGACCCGGCCGTCGTCGGGCTCGATGGCGCCGGTGAGCACCTTGAGCAGGGTGGACTTGCCGTCACCATTGCGGCCGACGACGCCGATCACGTCGCCCTTGCCGAGGCCGAGGGAGACCTCGTCGAGGATGGTGCGCGTGCCGTAGGTCTTGGTGACCCGTTCGGCATTGAGAATGTTGGTGGCTGCCACGGTGGATCAGCGGCCGCGCATCGCGCGACGCGAGCCCTGCTGGGGCAGCGGGCCCTTGGGGACCGGGATGCGAGAGCGCACGGCGTCCATGGCGCGCAGGCGCTTGGTGACCTCATCGATCTTGGCGGCATCCAGCTGCTTGGGCAGCTTCTTGATGTGGTCGGCCAGCTTGGGCAGGGGCACCTGACCGGCGGCATCGCCCATCTGGACGGTCTGCACGGTGACGCCGTAGGCGGTCTGCTCGTGGCGCTTCACCTCGGTGGCCAGCAGCTGCTTCAGGCGGCCGGGGTCGCCCTCGCCGACGAGGATCAGGCCGCCGGGGCCCACGACGCGGTGCACGACATCCATCTGACGCGTGGCATTGATGGCCGGGGTGGACTGCCAGCCCTTGGGCAGCATGTTGAGCGCGATCTCGGCGGAGCCGGGCTGGCCCTCGTAGCGCTTGTAGACGGAGTTCTTGACGCGGCGGGTGAACAGCAGCATCGCCACCGTCATGCCCACCATGATGCCGAGCAGGATCCAGAACCAGACGGGCTTGACCAGCACGCCGAGCAGGATGCCCAGCAGCACCGGGCCGAAGAAGCCCGCGGCCAGCACCAGCGGGAGCTTCGGATCGGCTTCCTTGGTGAGGCGGTAGCTTTCCTTGATCTGGCGCATCTGGCTCCAGTCGCGCGGGTCGGAGGAGTTCTTCTTGCGCTCCTTCTCCGCCTTGACCTGGGCCTTCTGCTTGGCCGCCAGTTCCTTGGCCTTCTCGCTCGCCATCGTCGCTCCGGATCGTCTCGTCGGTCGTGCGGCGGCCATCGGGCCACCGCCGCCCAATCCTAGCCGTCAACGCCGCACGGGCCCGCATCCGGTGTGGGTGCGGGCCCGTGCGGGTGGTTCAGGATGACTCTCAGGCGCCGAGCTCCCCGGCGAAGTCACCCTCCTCCAGGCGCGCCTTGACGGCGGCCAGGAAGAGGGCGGCCTTCGCACCGTCGATCAGACGGTGGTCGTAGGTCAGCGAGAGGTACATCATGTCGCGCACCGCGATCACGTCCGCACCGTCGACGTCCATCACCATCGGGCGCTTGACCAGCGCACCGGTGCCGAGGATCGCCACCTGGGGCAGGTTGATGATCGGGGTGTCGAACAGGGTGCCGGCCGAGCCGTAGTTGGTGATGGTGAAGGTGCCACCACCCAGCTCGTCCGGGGTGACCTTGTTGTCGCGGGTGCGGGAGGCCAGGTCGGCGATCTTCTTGGCGAGGCCGGCGATGTTCAGGTCGCCCGCATCCTTGATCACCGGGACCAGCAGGCCCTTCTCGGTGTCCACCGCGATGCCGATGTGCTCGACGTCATGGTAGGTGACCTGGTTGTCCTCGATCGTCGCATTGACGAAGGGGAACTGCTTGAGGGCCTCGATGGATGCCTTCGTGATGAAGGGGAGGTAGCTCAGCGACGCACCCTCACGCTTCTTGAAGTCGTCCTTGTGGGCCTTGCGCAGCTGCGAGATCTTCGTGAGGTCCACCTCTACGGTCGCCGTCAGCTGTGCCGAGGTCTGCAGGGACTCGGTCATCCGCTTGGCGATCGTCTGGCGCAGACGGCTCATCTTCTCGGTGGTGCCACGCTTGCTGGAGTCCGCACCCTTCGGGGCAGGACGCTCGCCGGCGTGAGCCGCAGCGGCCGGAGACGAGGCGGCCGGAGCAGCGGGAGCGGCAGCCGGGGCCTTCTTGGCCTCGGCAGCGTCCAGCACATCCTGCTTGCGGATGCGGCCACCGACGCCGGTGCCGGTCAGCGAGTTCAGGTCGACGCCATTCTCCGCGGCCAGCTTGCGCACCAGCGGGGTGACGTACGGGCCGGGCTCGTCGCTAGACGCAGCCGGGGCAGCGGGAGCCGGGGCAGCAGCCGGGGCAGCCGGAGCCGGGGCAGCAGCCGGGGCAGCCGGAGCGGCCGGAGTCGGGGCAGGTGCTGCGGCCGGAGCGGGAGCCGCGGGGGCTGCAGCGGGAGCGGGGGCGGCGGAGGCGTCACCGACGATGGCCAGCACGGCGCCGACCTCGGCCACCTCGTCCTCCTTGACCCGGATCTCCAGCACAGTGCCGGCGACGGGCGAGGGGATCTCGGTGTCGACCTTGTCGGTGGAGACCTCGACCAGCGGCTCGTCGGCCTCGACGGTCTCGCCGACCTCCTTCAGCCAGCGGCTGATGGTGCCCTCGGTGACGGACTCGCCCAGGGCGGGGAGGGTGACCTCGGTGCCCTGCGCTCCACCAGCGGGGGTCTCGGCGGCGGACGGATCGGCCGGAGCGGCCTCGGTCTGGTTGGCCTCGGCCTGCTGCTGCACGCTGGCGTCGGCGGGCTGCTCGTTCTCGGCGGGCTTCTCCGTCGAGGGAGCGGCGGGGGCGGGCGCCGCGGCGGCACCGGCCTCGGACTCCTCACCGATGACGGCGAGGACGGCGCCAACCTCGGCGACGTCATCCTCGGCGACGCGGATCTCGAGCACGATGCCGGCGGCGGGCGAGGGGATCTCGGTGTCGACCTTGTCGGTCGAGACCTCGACGAGGGCCTCGTCGACCTCGACACGGTCTCCGACCGCCTTCAGCCAGCGAGAGACGGTGCCTTCGGTGACGCTTTCACCAAGGGCCGGAAGAGTGACTTCGGTCGCCATGAGGTTGGGGCTCCTTTGCAAGTCCATGGAATGTCAGTGCCAGACTAGCCTCCCATCCGGCCCTTGGCACAGTGGGTGGGCGTTCAGGCCTGCAGGCTGCGGGCCAGCTCGACGAGGGTGCGCACCGCGTGACCGGTACCCCCGGCGGGCACGTAGTCGTGCGGCTCGTCGTCGTTGAAGGCGGGCCCGGCAATGTCCAGGTGGGCCCACGCGACGTCCTCCTCGACGAAATGTTGCAGGAAGGCGGCGGCGGTCAGTGCACCGCCCAGCCGGGGGCCGCCGGACTTGAGGTCGGCAACCTTTGACTCCAGCGATTCGCGAAGGTACTCCGGGATGGGCAGCTGCCAGAACTCCTCGCCGGCCGTCTCCGCGGCGTCCAGCACCAGGTCGGCCGTCGGGTCGTCGGAGGTCATCAGGCCGGCCATCCGATTGCCCAGGGCCACCATGCAGGCGCCCGTCAGGGTGGCGACGTCCACCACCAGGTCAGGCTTGTCGGCCTGCGAGCGGGCCAGGGCGTCGGCCATCACCAGACGGCCCTCCGCGTCGGAGTTCACGTTCTCCACCGTCGTGCCGCCATACATGCTGATCACGTCGCTGGGCCGGTAGGAGGCGCCCGAGGGCATGTTCTCCGCCATCGACGCGTAGCAGGTGACCCACACGTCCAGGCCCAGCTCGGCGATGGCGTGGGTGGCGGCGAGCACGGCGGCGGCACCACCCATGTCGCACTTCATCGTGTACATGCCGTCGGCCGGCTTGAGGTTCAGGCCGCCGGTGTCGAAGGTGATTCCCTTGCCCACCAGGACGAGGTGGTTCTTCGCTCCGCGTGGCTTGTGCTCCACCCGGACCAGGCGCGGCGGGCGCTGCGAGCCCCCACCGACGGCCAGGATGCCGCCGAAGCCCTCCTTGGCCAGCTGCTTCTCGTCGAGCACCTCGACGGCCAGCTTCGTGCCCTTGGTCAGTTCGCGGACCTCCTCGGCGAAGGACTCGGGGTAGAGCAGGTTGGCGGGGGCGTTCACCCAGTCGCGTGCCACCAGCACGGCCTGCGCGACGGCCTGGGCATCGGCCACGACCTGCTTGGCCTCAGCACCGCCCAGTGAGGTCACGACGCTGAGCCGGCTGATCTTCGCGGCCGCCTCGGTGCCCACCTTGGCGAACTCGTAACCACCCAGCACGATGCCCTCGATGACCGCGCGGACCAGCTCGGACTCGGCAGTCTCCAGGCTGACGGCCACGTGCAGTGTCGTCTCCTTCGCCAGCGCGGCGGCGGAGCGCGCCGCGGCACCGCAGCTGCGGCGTACCTGCTCCGGCGAGAGCTCGTCGCTGCCCAGACCCACGGCCAGCAGCCGGGAACCGACTCGTGGCAGCTGGGTGACGGTACCCGCCTTGGGGCTGGCGCCGAGGTCCGTGGCCAGCTCCAGCAGGTCGCCCGGCGCGGCCTTCGCGATGCTGGCCGGAACCCCGACGAGGGCGGGGCTGTCGGCCTGGCCGGTCACGCCGAGGACCAGCACGTCGGCATCCCCGGGGGCCTGGCCGACGAGTTCGATCGTGGGAAGGAGGGCGCCCCGGGTGAGGGGGCTGGGGGTGCGCGGAGTGGGCACTGGCCTGACCTTTCTGCAGTCAAGGGTTTCTGCTCTGACCTGCTCAGGCTAGCCCAGCGAGGATCGCCCCTACGGCTGGGCCTTGCGGCTGGGGTAGTTTGGCTCGCAAGAAGTTCTCGCAGCAGCGGCGACGGGGCCGAGGATCTGCTGCCCGCCGAAGGAGGAGAACCCCATGACGCAAGACCTGCTGACTTCGCCCCTGAATGCCCGACATGACCAGGCGGGGGCCAAGTTCGCCGAATTCGGCGGCTGGTCGATGCCGCTGGAGTACGCGGGCGGGGGAGTGCTGGCCGAGCACCATGCCGTCCGGGACGGCATCGGCATCTTCGACGTCTCCCACCTCGGCAAGGCCCTGGTCAGTGGTGCTGGCGCCGTCGATTTCCTGAACGGCGTGCTCGCCAATGACCTGCGCAAGATCGGGCCCGGCAAGGCCCAGTACACGATGCTCTGCAATGAGTCCGGCGGCGTGGTCGACGACCTGATCGCCTACCTGAAGTCCGACGACGAGGTCTTCCTGATCCCCAATGCGGCGAACACCACCACGGTGGTCCAGGTCCTGCAGGCCGCAGCCGAGGGCACTGGCATCACGGTCACCAACCAGCATGCGGACTTCGCCGTGCTGGCGGTCCAGGGGCCCAAGGCTCTGGAGCTCGTCAGTGGTCTGGGTCTTCCGGTGGACATGGACTACATGGGCTTCGCCGTCGTCGAGCGTGACGGGTGGAGCATGACCGTCTGCCGCACTGGCTACACCGGTGAACTGGGCGTCGAGCTGGTGACGCCGTCGGAGCACGCCGTCGAGGTCTGGGACGAGGTGGTGGCGGCCGGTGAGCAGTACGGCATCCGTCCCTGTGGACTGGCAGCCCGCGACACGCTGCGCACGGAGATGGGCTACTCGCTGCACGGCAACGACATCACGCCCGAGATCAATCCGGTCGAGGCCGGTCTGTCCTGGGCCGTCGGCTGGAAGAAGGAGGAGCCCTTCCACGGTTCCGAGGCGCTGCGTCGCATCAAGGCCGAAGGCCCCGCTCGTCGGATGCGCGGGCTGCTGGCAGAGGGGCGGGGGATCGCCCGTCACGGCATGGCCGTCGTCGACGACGAGGGCAACCAGATCGGCGAGGTGACCAGCGGGACCTTCTCGCCCACCCTGAAGCAGGGCGTGGCGCTGGCGCTGGTCGACGCCGTCCATGGCCTCGATGAGGTTGTCGGCGTGCAGGTGCGCAACCGGGTCGAGAAGTTCCGGATCGTCAAGCCGCCCTTCGTCACCCCCGAGGTGCGCGAGGGCTGAACCGGCTCAGGCGCCGGCCGCCGCCGTCCGGCGGCGGTCGGCCACCGCCAGCGCCGTGCCGAAGCCGGCGACGACCAGGCCGGCGACGATCAGCACCGGCTGGGACAGCCGCGCCGCATGCATGCGCTGCTCATAGGTCTGCACCTCGTCGGTCCCCATGGCGCCGAAGTCATTCTTGTGGCAGACGTCCCCGGGATGCATCTGCACGCCACGGCAGGTGACGTCGGGATGGGTCGCGGACCACGCCCCGAACAGGGCAAGCGCCAGCCCCGCCAGGGCAAGCAGCACGTGCGCCCAGGCGCGACGGCTCACTGTTCGTCCAGGGACATGGGGCCGTAGACCAGCCGGTCCTCCTCGAAGAGGCTCACCTGGGCCACCCCCAGGTCGGAGAGGTCGTCGTAGTACTCGGCCAGCCAGGCCTCGGCCTGTGCCTGGTCGTCGAAGCGCTTGCCGATACCGGCGCCCGCGAGGTCATCGTCCGAGGTCTCGGCTCCAGGGGTCAGTTCCGCGGTCCACAGGTAGCTCATCATTGCTCCTCAGTAGCTCTCGCCACGCTTGACGCGGGGCTCGGGACGGCGCAGGGCGCGCATGGTCATCATCCGGTTGATCATGTACATCATCAGGCCGCGCTGCTTGGGCTTGAGCCCCCGTTCCAGGGCGATCCGCTTGAAGGAGCGCCAGCGCAGGGTGATGTTGACCAGCCAGAGGGCGAAGATGGCGAACATCAGCCCACTGGTGACCTGCTGGACGGTGTAGTTGCGGCCGAAGCCCAGACTGACGGCCATGATCACCAGCATCAGCGGGATGGTGAACTCGGTGATGGTCAGCTGCGAGTCGACGTGGTCACGGGCCAGGGCGCGCTCCGGGATCCGCTCGGCGACATCGAGATTACGCATCCGCTGCTCGCGATCCGCCTGTCGTTGGGCCTTCTTGGCCTCCTTCGGCGACAGCGTCGGGTGCAGGCGGGCCATCCTGGCCGCCTCCGCCTCAGCACGGGTGGGGGTGCGGGTGCCCTTCTTCTGCGGCGTGCGCGCGCCGGTGCTCGTGCCGCCCTGCTCGGCGGCCTGCGCCAGCGACGCCGCCGTGGAGCCAGTGCTCCTGTCGGCCTCGGTCTTGCCCTGCTCATAGGGTCGGAACAGTCCCACGTCTCGTCCTCGTCGTCTCGGGGGGACCGGTCACCCGGTCGCCATGCCTTCCACATCCTACGGGGCGCGGCCGACAGCCGAATGTCACTGCCCCGTCACCGGTGGGAAATCCGCTGTTCCCACCCCGGAGTGTCCAAAGTGATGGTGGGTGAGCAACAATTCGGGGGTGACTGTAGAACTGCTGCTGCTGGGACTGGTCGTGATCACGGCCATCGCCTTCGACTTCACCAATGGCTTCCACGACACCGGCAATGCGATGGCCACGTCCATCGCCACGGGGGCGCTTGCGCCCAAGGTTGCAGTGACGCTGTCCGCCGTCCTCAACCTCGTCGGGGCCTTCCTGTCGGTCGAGGTGGCGCTGACCGTCACCAATGCCGTGATCAAGATCCAGGACACGTCTGGTGCACCGAAGACGGAGTACCTGGCAAACCACGGGCACCTGCTGCTGATGATCGTCTTCTGCGGTCTGGTCGGTGGCATCACCTGGAACCTGCTGACCTGGCTGCTGGGCCTGCCGTCGAGCTCCTCTCACGCGCTCTTCGGTGGCCTGGTCGGTTCCACGCTGGCGGCGCTCGGTGCCAGCGGCGTGAACTGGGCGGGCAATGGGAGCAAGATCGACGGTGTGCTGGGCAAGGTCATCCTGCCCGCGCTGGCCTCGCCGGTGATCGCCGCGGTGGTGGCCACCTGCGGCACCTGGCTCGTCTACCGGATCACCGAGGGCGTGGCGGAGCGGTACAAGGAGTCCGGCTTCCGCTGGGGACAGATCGGCACGGCCTCATTGGTCAGCCTGGCCCACGGCACCAATGACGCCCAGAAGACGATGGGCGTCATCACGCTGGCTCTGATTGCCTCGGGCCACTGGACCAGCACCGATTCCATCCCCGGCTGGGTGAAGGTCGTCTGCGCGCTCGCCATCGCCCTGGGTACCTACCTGGGCGGTTGGCGCATCATCCGCACCCTCGGCAAGGGCCTGGTGGAGATCAGTTCCCCCCAGGGCATGGCGGCGGAGGCTTCTTCGGCAGCCGTCATCCTGACGTCCAGCCACCTGGGCTTCGCACTGTCCACCACCCACGTCGCCACCGGGTCGATCCTCGGCACAGGCCTGGGTCGCAAGGGTGCCGAGGTGCGCTGGGGCGTTGCATTGCGCATGGTCAGCGCCTGGCTGATCACCCTGCCCGCTGCCGGTCTGGTCGGAGGCCTGTGCTACCTCATCGGCAGCAGCCTGCCCGGCTACCTCGGGGTGCTGACGGTCTTCGCGATCCTCGTCGGGCTCTCGGGCTACTTCTTCATCCACTCGCGCCGCAAGCCGGTCAGCGCCCACAACGTCAACGACGAATGGGACCCTGCCACCGCCCCGGCCGCCACCCACGTCACTCACTGACAAGGACCGCGACATGTTCGAACTCTTCCTGAACGCCGTCCTGCAGATCCTGCTGGTCGGCCTCCTGGTGGGCGCAGGCCTGCCCGCCCTGTTCTCACTCGGCATCAAGGCCATGGCCTACGGTGCCGGGGGAGATGCCGAGATCAGCCACGAGGCGGGCCACCCGGTCGGCACGGTGGTCGGCTACCTGTGCTTCGTGCTGGTGCTGGTCGCCATCGCCATGGGCATCTCCATCGTCGTCTCCTCCGGCCTGGGGTACAAGGTCTCCTTCCAACACGTCTTCCCCAACTTCACCAAGAAGTGAGCAGAGGTCCCGCCATGGCCAATCCCATGACCAAGATCCTTGCCTGGCTGCGCGCCGGTTATCCCGAGGGTGTTCCCCAGGGGGACTACATCGCGCTGCTCGGACTGCTGCACCGTTCCCTGACCGACGAGGAGGTGGAGAGGCTGGCCATCGAGTTCTACCGGGGTGAGCAGGGCGTCGATGACTCCCTCACGGAGGACCAGATCCGAGCGACGATCCGCGAGCAAATCCACCTGAACCCGAGCAAGGACGACGTCCTGAGGGTCCTCGAACGGATCGAGGCGGGTGGCTGGCCCCACGTCCACCCGTCCGCAGAGCCATCGGGCCACTGATGTTCTCCTACCTCGACAGGGTGATCGACTGGTTGAAGGCCGGCTATCCACAGGGGATCCCGGACCGGGACTACATCCCACTGGTGGCGGTGCTCAAACGCCGGCTGACCAGCGAGGAGATCCAGGAACTCGGCCATCAGCTGACCGACTCCGGCCTGGTGCCGGCGGACCGGATCGACGTCGGTACCGGCTATCTCGCCATCACCGACGAGCTGCCCAGCGTCGAGGAGCTGGACCGGGTCACCCTGAAGCTGCGCGAGGCGGGTTGGCCCGTCGACAACTCCCGGTGGAGGGAATGGCCCGGCCCATCCACGGACGCACGGCAACCCTGACTCGTCCCGGGTGTCCAGCTGAAGGCGAACGCACTCTTGCTCGTTTGCGGCCACACGCCCCCTAAGCTGGACGATGACTGCTGCGCCGAGGACTCGGCGCACCCAGAGCGGAAGGACCGACAAGCACATGGCTGGCATTTTTCAGAGGATCTCCACGATCTTCCGAGCAAAGGCGGACAAGGCGCTGGACCGCGCGGAGGACCCGCGCGAAACGCTCGACTACTCCTACCAGCGTCAGCTCGACCTGCTGCAGAAGGTGCGTCGCGGTGTTGCGGACGTCGCCACCAGCCGCAAGCGCGTCGAACTGCAGGCCTCGCAGCTCAACGCCGAGGTGGACAAGCTCACCACCCAGGCCCAGCGTGCATTGGAGCAGGGCCGAGAGGACCTGGCCCGCGAGGCACTCACCCGCAAGTCCGGACTGCAGCAGCAGCTGGGCGACCTCCAGGCCCAGCATGCCCAGCTCCAGGGCGAGGAGGAGAAGCTGGTGCGCGCCTCCACCCGGCTGCAGGCGAAGGTCGACGCCTTCCGCACCCGCAAGGAGACCATCAAGGCCACCTACTCGGCCGCCGAGGCGCAGACCCGGATAAACGAGGCCTTCAGTGGCATCAGCGAGGAGATGGGCGACGTCGGTCTTGCCGTCCAGCGTGCCGAGGACAAGACGCAGGAGATGCAGGCCCGCGCCGGTGCCATCGACGAGCTGCTGGCCTCCGGCACCCTCGACGACCCTTCGGGCACCTACAAGGACGACATCACGCGTGAGCTGGATCAGCTGGCCTCCACCAGCCAGGTCGAGGACGAGTTGGCTGCCCTGAGGGCCAAGGTCTCCGGTGAGATCGCCCCGGCCACCAAGCCGGTGGCCCCGGCCATCGAGGGCGGCGCCGCTGCACCGAAGGCCCAGCCGGCCCAGCAGCCCGTCGCCGACGAGGAGGGCCAGTCATGATCGTCCGCATCCTGGGCGAAGGCCAGTGGCGCGTCGCGCCGGAGGCCATGCAATCCCTCAACGAGCTCGACGACCGCGTTGCCGATGCCCTGCGGAAGGACGACCAGGAGGCCCTGCAGTCCTCACTCGCCCTCCTGCTGGAGCAGGTCCGAGCCGGTGAGCCGCTGGCCGATGACGACCTGGTGGAGTCCGACCTGATCATTCCCGATTCCTCGGCCAGTCTCGACGAGGTGCGCGCCTTCCTGGAGGAACAGGGCAATGGCGAGGGATTGATCCCGGGCTGATGCGAGTCCTGGTCGCCACGGGCGCCTTCCAAGACCTGACCTCCGCCCAGACCGGGGCCGCCATGGCCCGGGCCTGGGCGGAGCTCGGTGCGCAGTGCGCCGTCGTGCCCATCGCCGAGACGGGCCAGGGCTTCGGCCGCGCCTGGGCGGACTTGGTCCAGGCCGGACCCACGGACTGGTCTGACGTGGAGGTCTTCGCCGCAGACGGCGGCATGGCGCTGCGCTTCGTCGACGAGAACCCCGCGGAAGCGGATGAGCCCAGCAGTTCGGAACGGCTGGGCGTGTCCGTGGCCGCCCTGCTGGCCTGGGCCGAGCACGACGGCCTGCCGCTGCCGGAGCTGTGGCTGGAGGTTCCCGCATGGACCTGGGGCGATGGGGGAGCGGGCTTCTGGCATGCCACCCGGCAGTGCCACGCCCGGCTGCGGGGGCTGCGCCTGCACCTGGTGACCACCTCGGCGCAGGCCGGATTGCAGCTGACGGGACTGCGCGGCATCACGGCGGCCACCATGCACACCACCGGCGCCCACCCGGGAGAGCTGCTCGCGGCAGACCAACGGCTGGTGGACTGGTGCACGTCCATGGGTGATCCCGCTCTCGGGACCACGCAGGGAGCCGGCGCGGTCGGCGGGCTTGGCGCCGCGGTCCTGGCGCTGGGTGGTGACATCGTCACCGGACCTCGTGAGGTCGCGCGCCACGCGCGGCTCGCCGACTCCGTGCAGCAGGCAGACCTCGTCGTGACCGGCTACGACGAGTTGGACTTCGGCAGCAAGGGCGGGGACCTGGTGCCCGTCGTGACCGAGCTCGCCGAGTCGGCCGGACGGCCCGTGGTGGCGCTGGCCCGGCACAACTGGATCTCGGCGCGGGAGCTGCGCACCATGGGCGTCGAGCAGGGCTATGCGCTGCAGTCCGAGGACCAGGGGGAAGCCGAGGTACTGACCGCGGACGGCATCACCGCCGCCTGCCGCACCATTGCCGGTACGTGGCACTGGTGAGCCCGGGTAGGGTGGGCCGCGTTCGTCGGGAATACGGCACGGCCGGCCGGCGTTGAGCATCGTTGACAAGGCTTCCAGGAGGAACACCATGACCGACATCACCATCCAGACGAGCACCGACGGCATCGTCCTGACCGACGTGGCTGCCGCCAAGGTCAAGTCCCTGCTCGAGACCGAGGGTCGAGACGACCTGGCCCTGCGTGTGGCGGTGCAGCCCGGCGGCTGCTCCGGCCTGCGCTACCAGCTCTTCTTCGACGAGCGCCAGCTCGACGGTGACGTCGTCAAGACCTATGGCGACGTGAATGTCGTCACGGACAAGATGAGCGCCCCCTACCTCGCGGGTGCCAAGATCGACTTCGTCGACACCATTGAGAAGCAGGGATTCACCATTGACAACCCCAATGCGCAGGGTTCCTGCGCCTGTGGGGACTCCTTCCACTGAGTCCCTGTCACACGGCAAATCCCGTCGTCCCGTCGCACAGAACAGATGCGACGGGACGATTGTTTTTGGGTTAGTCTTTGGGCGGAACCCGCCGTGGGGACCCGTCTGCGCCATCGTGCACCGAGTCCCGGCCGGCAAGGGTGCCAGGAATTCGGGGTCACGGACCCCACTCCTCCATTCTTCTGAGACGTGGGGGAGCACATCACGGTGGAAGGGCATTGACGTGGGTCTTGAACTCAACGCATGGCGCCGCGGGTCCGGCAGGACCTTGGCGCTCGGTCTGGGCGGTGCACTGCTGCTCGGTCTGACCGGGTGCAGCACGGGCGAGGGTCGGGGTACCTGGTCCCGCATGGGCATGGTCGAGCCGGCTTCCGATCGCGCGCCCTTCATGTCTGACCTGTGGATCGGTGCCTGGATCGCCTGTGCGGTGATCAGTGTCATGGTCTGGGGTCTGATCTTCTACGCGATGTACAAGTTCCGCCGTCGTGAGGGCAACCAGGTGCCGCGCCAGACGCGCTACCACGTGCCGCTCGAGGTGTTGTACACCGTGGTGCCCTTCCTGATCATCATCGTGCTGTTCTTCTACACCGTGCGCGCGGAGAACCGGGTGCTGGCCAAGACGGAGCCGGCGCACACGGTCAATGTCGTGGGCCAGAAGTGGTCCTGGAGCTTCAACTACATGGAGCAGGACAACGCCAAGATCGGCGCGGTCGCCCATGAGGTCGGCACCATCGAGAAGATCCCGGACCTGTACGTGCCGGTCAACAAGCCG
Source organism: Luteococcus japonicus (assembly GCF_003752415.1). Classification (NCBI taxonomy): domain Bacteria; kingdom Bacillati; phylum Actinomycetota; class Actinomycetes; order Propionibacteriales; family Propionibacteriaceae; genus Luteococcus; species Luteococcus japonicus. The sequence continues at coordinate 2,935,341 of NZ_RKHG01000001.1, forward strand.
ATCCGTTTCAATCTCGAGTCCGCCGACGTCATCCACTCGTTCTGGGTCCCGGCCTGGTACTTCAAGCTGGACGTCATCCCCGGCCACAAGAACAGCTTCGACGTGACCCCCACCAAGCTGGGCACGTTCGACGGCAAGTGCGCCGAACTCTGCGGCACCTACCACGCCGCCATGCTCTTCACCGTCCACGTCGTGACGGAAGAGGAGTACAACGCCTACGTGAAGGGGCTGGTTGCCAAGGGCCAGACCGGTGAGCGCAAGCCGCCGTCGGCCGCCTCCGCCCTGCCGTCCGCCCCCGCCAAGGAGGAGAAGAAGTGACCACCCTGACCCGCACGACGGGCGCCCCCGCCACGACGGTTCGTCGTCGTGAGCATTCCATGGGCGCCCTGTTCATGGACTACTTCACGACCACCGACCACAAGAAGATCGGCCGTCTGTACTTCATCACCAGCTTCATCTTCTTCGGCATCGGTGGCCTGATGGCCCTCGCCATTCGCGCCGAGCTGGCCAGCCCGGGCATGCAGTACATGACCCATGAGACCTTCAACCAGATGTTCACGATGCACGGCACGATCATGTTGCTGATGTTCGCGACGCCCCTGTTCGCTGGTTTCGCCAACTACCTGGTCCCGTTGCAGATCGGCGCCCCGGACGTGGCCTTCCCGCGTCTGAACATGTTCGCCTACTGGCTCTACCTGTTCGGCTCGCTGATGGCGTGCTCCGGCTTCCTCACGCCGGACGGCGCCGCCTCCTTCGGCTGGTTCGCCTACGCGCCGCTGTCGAATGCGCTGAACTCGCCCGGCGTCGGTGGTGACCTGTGGATCATGGGTCTTTACCTGCTGGGCCTGAGCTCGATCCTCGGTTCGGTGAACTTCATCACCACCATCATCAGCATGCGCGTCCCCGGTATGACCATGTTCCGGATGCCCATCTTCACCTGGAACATCCTGGTCACCTCGATCATGGTCATCATGGTCTTCCCGGTGCTGGCCGCCGGTCTGTTGGTCCTCGAGAGCGACCGTGTCCTGGGCTCCCACATCCTCGACGCCTCCAGCGGTGGCCCGATCCTGTGGCAGCACCTGTTCTGGTTCTTCGGCCACCCCGAGGTGTACGTCATCGCCCTGCCCTTCTTCGGCATCATCACCGAGGTCCTGCCGGTCTTCAGCCGCAAGCCCGTCTTCGGCTACGTGGGCCTGGTCTTCGCGACCATCTCCATCGGTGCCCTGTCGGTCTCCGTCTGGGCCCACCACATGTTCGTGACCGGTGCGGTCTCGCTGCCCTTCTTCAGTTTCATGACCTTCACCATCGCCGTCCCGACGGGCGTGAAGTTCTTCAACTGGATCGGCACCATGTGGGGCGGCTCGCTGAGCTTCGACATGCCCATGACCTGGGCCATTGGCTTCCTTACCACCTTCCTGTTCGGCGGCCTGACCGGCGTCATCCTGGCCAGCCCGCCGATGGACTTCAACGTCTCCGACACCTACTTCGTCGTTGCCCACTTCCACTACGTGCTCTTCGGTACCGTCGTCTTCGCGATGTTCGCCGGCTACTACTTCTGGTGGCCGAAGATCACCGGCCACATGCTGGGCGAAACCCTGGGCAAGGCGCACTTCTGGCTGCTGTTCATCGGCTTCCACCTGACCTTCCTGGTCCAGCACTGGCTGGGCGTCGAGGGCATGCAGCGTCGCATCGCCGACTACCTGCCGGGCACCGGGTTCACCTTCCTGAACCAGGTCTCGACCTTCGGGTCCTTCTTGCTGGGCGTGTCCTTCATCCCCTTCCTGATCAACGTCTACCAGTCCTTCAAGACCCCGAAGGTGACCGTCGACGATCCGTGGGGATGGGGCCGCTCCATGGAGTGGGCCACCAGTTGCCCGCCGCCGCGGCACAACTTCAGCTCGCTGCCCCGCGTCCGTTCGCCGTACCCGGCTTTCGACGCCAACCACCCCGAGCTGGCCGATCACCACGACACCGGACTGCAGGCCGCCATGGTGGCCGCCGAGTCCTCCGCCAACAAGAATGCAGGTGAGATCCGATGAAGGTCGAGCGCAACATCTTCGGCTTCCTGGGCCTGTTCTACCTGACCTGCGCCCTGGTCTACTTCTTCATCTTCGCGAAGAAGGAGTGGGTGGGCTTCTTCGTGCTGGCCCTGGCTGCCGCCATGTCGCTGATGATCACCGGCTACCTCGCCGTCGTCGGCGCCAAGAACGACAACCCGCTGTCTGACTCCGAGGATGCCAACATCGCGGATGGTGCCGGTGCGCTGGGATTCTTCCCCCCGCACAGCATCTGGCCCTTCTGGGTGGCCCTGGTGGCCTCGATGATGCTCCTCGGGCCGGTCTTCGGCTGGTGGATCTCCATCCTGGCCTTCGGCGCCGGCATCTGGGCCGTCTCCGGCTGGGTCTTCGAGTTCTACCGCGGCGACTACGCCCACTGAGCCCGCTGCACTGCACGCGCAAGCGCCCCACACCTGATGGTGTGGGGCGCTTTTCCGTCCTGGCTCGGGGTCACTGCCAGCTCTGCGCCAGGGGACGGCCCTCGTCGTAGCCGGACGGGCTCTGGACCCCCACGACGGCCTTGTCCGCGAATTCGGTCAGGGTGCGAGCCCCGGCGTAGGTGCATGCGGAACGGACGCCCGAGGTGATCCAGTCCAGCAGGTCCTCGACTCCGGGGCGTCGCGGGTCCAGGTACATCTTGGAGCTGGAGATGCCCTCCTCGAAGAGGGCGGCCCGGGCGCGGTCGAAGGCCGACTGTTGCCGGGTGCGGGACTTCACGGCCCGGGCGCTGGCCATGCCAAAGGACTCCTTGTACTGGCGTCCCGTGGCATCGGTCAGCAGGTCCCCGGTGGACTCGTGGGTCCCGGCGAACCAGGAGCCCACCATCACGCTGCCGGCGCCGGCGGCCAGGGCGAGCGCCACATCGCGCGGATGACGCACGCCGCCGTCGGCCCACACGGCCCGTCCGATGGAGCGGGCCGCCTCGGCGCAGTCCAGCACCGCCGAGAACTGCGGCCGGCCGACGCCGGTCTGCATCCGCGTGGTGCACATGGCGCCGGGCCCCACGCCCACCTTGAGCACATCAGCCCCGGCATCGGCCAGGTCCAGGACGGCCTGGGGAGTGACCACATTGCCGGCCACCATGGGGATGCGACGCCCGGTCCTTGCCGCGAACTCGTCGCGCACCCGGGCCACGGTGGCCAGTGCCTCCAGCATCTTGTCCTGGTGGCCGTGGGCGGTGTCCAGCACCAGCACGTCGCTGCGGGCCTCCAGCAGGGCCCGGGCACGTCCCTCGACATCGCCATTGATGCCGACGGCGGTCCCTACCATCAGGCAGCCCTGGGGGTCGACGGCGGGCCGGTACAGGGCCGCACGCAGCGCCGCCTTGCTGGTCATGATCCCCAACAGCTGGTCGCCGTCGACAGCCAGGGCCACCTTCTGGTGGTGGGCGCTGAGCGTGTCGAAGACGTCCTTCGGACTGGTCTGGGCGTCGACGAGCGTCAGGTCCGTGGTCATCACCTCGTGCACCTGCGCGAAGCGGTCGACCCCGGTGGCCTCGCTGGGGGAGACGATGCCGACCGCGGTGCCATCCTGCACGACGATCACGACGCCGTGGGCGCGCTTGCCGAGCAGCGCCATCGCCTCCCCGACCGTGGTCGTCGGCGTGACGCGGACGGGCGTGTCGAAGACGGTGTGGGCGGACTTCACCCGTTCCACGGACTTCTGGACGAAGTCCGTGGGGATGTCCTGCGGGAGGATCGCGATGCCGCCACGACGGGCGATGGTCTCGGCCATTCGGCGCCCACTGATCGCCGTCATGTTGGCCACCACGAGGGGCAGGGGAGTGCCGATGCCGTCGGTGGACGTCAGGTCGACGTCCATCCGGCTGGCCACCGAGGATCGGTTGGGCGCCATGAAGACGTCGTTGTAGGTCAGGTCGTGTCCGGGCTTCTCGGTCAGGAATCTCACCCGACCATCTTGCTAGGCCCGGTTCGTCGCGTCCACCAGCCGGGCGAGCGTCTCACTGGCCCGGCCATCGTCCAGCACGGCCCCGGCATCGGCGAGGCACTCGTTCATCTGCTCGGCCAGGTCACGGTCCAGGTCGAGCCCGCGGAAGGCCAGCAGGGCGGCGGAGGCATTGGCCAGCACGATGTCACGCACGGGGCCGGTCTGTCCCGCAAAGACGTCCCGGGCCACCTGGGCATTGTGCGCCGGGGGCCCCCCGACGAGGTCCTGGGGGCTGGCGGGCTGCAGCCCGAGGTCCGCGGGGTCCAGTTCCGTCCGACGAACCCTTCCGTCACCAATCATCCAGACCTGGCTCCGGGTGGTCGTGGTCAGCTCGTCGAGGCCGTCCTCACCATGGAAGACCAGCCCTCGGGAACCGCGGGCCGCCAGGACACCGGCCATCAGTTCCGCCATTCGCGGGTCGGCGACGCCGATCGCCTGCGCGACGGGCCGGGCGGGGTTGGTGAGGGGGCCGAGCAGGTTGAAGGGCGTGCGGATCCCGAGCTCCTTGCGGGGCGCGGCCGCGTGCCTCAGCGACGGGTGGTACAGCGGTGCGAACAGGAAGACCATGCCGGCCTGCTCCAGGACTGATGCCTGACGCGCCGGGTCCACCTCAAGGCGCACCCCGAGGGCCTCCAGGCAGTCCGCGGTGCCACACATGGAGGAGGCGGCGCGGTTGCCGTGCTTGACCACGCGCGCGCCGGCGGCCGCAGCCGTCACGGCCGCCATGGTGGAGACATTGACGGTGTTCGCGCGGTCTCCGCCAGAGCCGACGATGTCGACGGCGTCCGTGCCGAGCTCTACGGGTGTGGCGTGCGAGGTCATCGCGTCGGCCATCCCGCGCAGCTCCTCCACGGTCTCACCCTTCGCGCGCAGGGCGACGGCGAATCCGGCGATCTGGACGGGCGTGGCATTGCCGGACAGGACCTCGTCCATCGCCCAGGCAGTCTCGATGGCGCCCAGGTCTCGTCCCTCGACGAGACCGGTCAGCAGGTCGGGCCAGGTGGGGGAGACCATCAGGCGCGGGCACCGGCCAGGTGCTTGCGGGCGACCTCGGCCACGGTGCGCGGCAGACGGATCGGGTCCACCGGCAGCGGCTCGACGACATCGGCATTGGACCAGGTGGCGAGCCACGCATCGGCGGCGCGCGCCACCAGCAGCACGATCGGCGGGCAGTCGGTCATCTCGTCCTTGAGCTGACGGCTGATGCCCATGCCGCCCAGCGGAACGGCTTCGCCGTCGAGAATGAGCAGGTCGTAGCCGCCCGAGGTGGCCGCCTTGACGACCGCCGGAGCGGTCGCCGTGTCGAAGATCTCGATCTCCGGCAGGTCGCTGGCAATGCGTCGTCCCAGCGCCAGGCGGACATTGTCGCGCGTGCTGCGATCGTCGGAGTAGAGGAGCACCTTCAGCGTGCGCCCGCTGGTGTTCTCGTCGCTCATCAGGTCTTCCTGTTCCTCGGTGGTGCGCGTGATACGGCAGATTGCCTTGGCCTGCATGCTACCGCCCCGCATCGGGGCGATGGGAACCCGCCCGTCGGCGCCCCCTCCGGCACCCGCGCCCGCCTTGCGTGCCACGCATCGGGACCAATTTGTCCGTGCCTCGCCCCAGACGTGCCAAATGGTTGATTTGAGGCAATAATGCTCCCGTGGCTACTTCACCGCATGCGACCAGCGCCGTTTCCGGCAAGCCCGTGGGGGCAGTTCACCCCATCGCTCCTTCGCGCCTGCACGCGCCGAAGGGGAGGCCAGACATGGTTCCCCTGGGGACCTGGATCTGGCTCGCGAGCGAGCTGATGTTCTTCGCGGCCCTCTTCGCCGCGTACTTCATGATTCGTGAGTTCACCACCGGTCAGGCGCTGCCCGGCCAGGAGAACCTCTTCGCGGCCAACTCCGAGCACCTCGGCAAGACCTTCGCGTGGATCAACACCTCGATCCTGGTGCTGTCCTCCTTTGCCTGCCAGCTGGGCGTCCTGAAGGCCGAGCACGGTCAGGTGAAGCGCTCGAGCGGGCTGCTGAACATCGCCAAGTGGGGCATGCGTGAGTGGTACATCCTGACCTTCATCATGGGCTCGGTCTTCGTCGCCGGCCAGATCTGGGAGTACGCGACGCTGTTCAGTGAGGGCTTCTTCATCAGCACCAATGCGTACTGGTCCGCCTTCTTCCTGGCCACCGGCTTCCACGGCCTGCACGTCTTCGGAGGCCTCCTCGCCTTCCTCTTCGTCCTGGGCCGCACCTACATGGCGCGCACCTTCACGCATGAGCAGGCCGTCAGCGCGATGGTCATCTCCTACTACTGGCACTTCGTCGACGTGATCTGGATCATCCTGTTCGCCGTCATCTACGTGCTTCCCAACTGAACCCCACCCAGTCCATAGAGAGGCGATCGAAGTGCGATTCCTGTCCTCGCGACGCAGGCACCCGGCGGCCAAGCCACTGACCCTGCTGCTCGCCCTGTTCCTGATGGGCGCCGTGTACTCGGTGGTCACCCCGGCCCAGCAGTCCGTGGCCGACAGCAACACCAATCCGCAGGTCGTGCAGGGCAAGGGCCTCTACGACGTCACCTGTTCCTCCTGCCACGGTCTCAATGGTGAGGGCACCAGCCAGGCCCCGTCGCTGATCGGCGTCGGCGCCGCCGCTGTGGACTTCCAGATGGGCACCCGTCGCATGCCGATGGCCAAGCCCGCTGCCCAGGCCCCGCGCAACAGCGCACCGGAGTACTCCGAGTCCGAGATCGCCGCGATCGGTGCCTACGTCGCCTCGCTGGGCGCCGGCCCCGCCGTCCCGGACCAGAGCAAGTACTCCACCGCCGGCCTGACGGATGAGGAGATCGCTCGCGGTGGGGAGCTCTTCCGCACCAACTGTTCCGCCTGCCACGCCATTGAGGCCCGTGGTGGCGCCCTCTCCAACGGCGCCTATGCGCCGTCGCTGCAGGGCGTCAGCTCCAAGCACATCTACGAGGCCCTGCGCACCGGCCCGCAGCAGATGCCGCTGTTCAGCGAGGGCGCTTTTCCTGACAAGGACGTCCAGCAGGTCATCGGCTACCTGACGGCGCTCGAGGAGCAGCCGCAGCACGGCGGTCTGGACCTCGGCGGTCTCGGGCCGGTGGCCGAGGGCCTGTTCGGTTGGATCATCGGCATCGGCGGTCTCGTCCTGGTTGCCATGTGGCTCGCAAAGAAGGGGGCTCGCGCCCGATGAAGTCGACAGATCTCGAGACCACGGACCAGATGGACCAGGTCGAATACCACCCCATCCCAGACCCGGGGGTCGAGGAGCACGTGGAGCGGTGGACCGACGTCAACCAGCACGCCGCCAACCGCGCCGCACGCCAGGTCATCATGATGCTCGGCCTGTCGATGCTGTGCTCGCTCGCCTTCGTCGTCATCTACTTCGCGGTGGACAAGCGTGAGGTGCTGAACTTTGGCCCCTTGCACTCCAATGCGCAGACCACGCTGCTCGGCCTGACCGGCGGTCTCGCCGTGCTGCTGATCGGCTTCTCCTGCATCCACTGGGCCAAGCAGCTGATGAACGACGAAGAGGTCGTCGACGTCCGTCACCCGATCGCCTCCACTCCCGAGGACCAGGCCGAAATGGCCGAGTCCTGGCAGGCGGGTGTCAGTGACTCCGGCATCGGCCGCCGCAAGGTGATCGGTGGCATGCTCGCCGGTGCCGCCGGCCTGGTGGCCATCCCCGCCGTCGTGACGCTGGCCGACATGGGCCCGCACCCGGGCAAGGGCACCCGCGCCGCCACCATCGAGAAGACGGTGTGGGCCGAGGGCGTCAAGCTGGTCAACGACATCACCTACAAGCCGATCAAGGCCTCCGACATGGAGACCGGTCAGCTGGTCAACGCTGAGCCCGAGGTGCTGGAGCACCTGATGCACGAGGACCCGGTGGCCTACCAGCGCGCCAAGGCCAAGGCGGCCCTGATCATCGTCCGGATGGACCCCAGCTCCATCAAGGTTCCCGAGAGCCGCAAGGACTGGCAGGTCAACGGAATCCTGGCCTACTCGAAGATCTGCACCCACGTCGGTTGCCCGATCTCCCTGTGGGAGCAGAAGTCGCACCACCTGCTGTGCCCCTGCCACCAGTCGACCTTTGACCTCGGCGACTCCGGTCTGGTCGTCTTCGGTCCGGCCGCCCGCGCCCTGCCGCAGCTGCCCATCACGACCGACGCCGAGGGCTACCTCATCGCGAAGAGTGACTTCACGGTGCCGGTCGGTCCCAGCTACTTCGAGCGGGATTCCCGCAATGACTTCAAGAAGGGTGACAACTGATGGCCCGCCCCGCCGACGTTGCCGGCAACTCCGAGAACCTCGAGCCGAAGCCCGCATCGGCTAGCGCCGTCGCCGCTCCCAAGGGTGGCGCCTACACCTGGTTCGACGACCGCGTGGGCTTCGCCCGCCTGGGCAAGCACAACCTGCGCAAGGTCTTCCCGGACCACTGGAGCTTCCTGCTGGGCGAGATCGTCCTGTACTCCTTCATCGTCCTGCTGCTGACCGGCATCTTCCTCACCATCTGGTTCAAGCCGTCGATGGCCGAGGTCGAGTACCACGGGTCCTACCCGCTGATGCGCGGCATCCCGATGTCCGAGGCCTTCGCGTCCACGCTGGCGCTGAGCTTCGACATCCGGGGCGGCCTGCTGGTCCGCCAGGTGCACCACTGGGCGGCAATCCTGTTCATCGCCGGTGGCGTCGCGCACATGCTGCGCGTCTTCTTCACCGGTGCCTTCCGCAAGCCGCGTGAGATCAACTGGCTGATCGGCGTCGGCCTGATGGCCCTCAGCCTGATCGAGGGCTTCGCCGGTTACTCGCTGCCCGACGACCTGCTGTCCGGCACCGGCCTGCGCTTCGCCGACGGCCTGATCCGCTCGATCCCACTGATCGGCACCTGGGCCGAGTTCTTCATCTTCGACGGTGAGTTCCCCGGCACGGCCATCATTCCCCGCCTGTACATGGCCCACATCCTGCTGATCCCCGCGATCCTGCTGGGCCTGGTGGCCGCGCACATGAGCCTGATCGTCTACCACAAGCACACCCAGTACCCCGGACCGGGCCGCACCGAGACCAATGTCGTCGGCTTCCCGCTCTTCCCGGTGTACATGGCCAAGGCCGGCGGCTTCTTCTTCGTGGTCTTCGGTGTCTCGGTGCTGATGGGCGCCCTGATGCAGATCAACCCGGTGTGGAAGTACGGCCCCTACAACCCCGCTCAGGTCACCGCCGGCTCGCAGCCTGACTGGTACATGGGCTGGGTCGAGGGCGCCATCCGCATCATCCCGAACTGGGAGAGCCACATCGGCAGCACCACCTGGAGCTGGCAGATCTTCCTTCCCGGTGTCGGCCTGATGGGCATTCTGTTCACCGGTCTGGCGCTGTGGCCCTTCATCGAGCAGTGGATCACCGGTGACAAGTCGGAGCACCACCTGCTGGACCGCCCGCGCAATGCCCCCACCCGCACCGCCCTGGGTGTGGCCGGAATGACCTGGTACGCCATGTTCTGGCTCGGTGGCGCCAACGACATCATCGCCACGCACTTCAGCGTCAGCCTGAACGCGATCAGCTGGTTCCTGCGCTTCGCGGTCATCTTCGCCCCGGTGGTGGCATTCCTGATCACCAAGCGCATCTGCCTGTCGCTGCAGCGTCGTGACGCCGAGCGTGTGCTGCACGGCTCGGAGAGCGGCATCATCGAGCGCAGCCCCGAGGGCGCCTACTCCGAGGCGCATGTCCCGGTCGACGTCGACGAGGCCTACACCCTCACCCAGCACAAGCAGTACGACATGGTCGAGGCTGGCGACGAGGGCGTCGGCAAGTGGCGGGCACGTGGCAGCAAGTTCCTGGTGGGCGACGAGATTGCCAAGCCCACCGCGGAGGAGATCGAGGAATCGCACCACCATGGCGACGACGAGGTTCCCTCGCTGCCGGCCCACTGAGCGGTTGGCGAAGCAAGAACATGAAACATGGCGAGAGCCCCGGGAGACCGGGGCTCTCGCCATGTTCGAGTGCGGAGGATCAGGTGAGCAGCAGCCCCAACCAGAGGCCGAGCCACAGGCTGGGGCCGTAGGCGAAGGTGCTGCCCAGCGGATGCGGGTGTTGGCGTCGCCACAGGGTGGTGCCCAGCCCGACGACCGCGCCCAGTGCGGTGCCGAGGAGGAGGGCAGCCCACCAGCACGGCCATCCGGCACTGGCGGCACCGGCACCGAGCAGCGGCGCCAGACGCACGTCCCCGAAGCCGAGGCCGGCACCGGCACGCCAGACCAGCCAGAAGAAGCACGCCGCAGCCAGGGCACCCGCTAGCAGTTGCAGGCCGAAGGCTGTCGGGTCGTCGCACAGGAGGGACGTGGCTGCGCCACCCAGGAGGGTCAGTGCGCCGCAGAAGCGGGTGAGCCACAGCGGCAGGTAGGTGGTCTCGTGGTCTGTTACGACGAGGGCTGCTGTGGGTCCGGCCAGCACCAGCAGCAGGGGCAGCTGGGTGCTGGGTTGGGTGGTGCAGACCAGGCCGGCGCCGAATCCGGCGGCCCCGGTCAGGGCCAGGGTGCGTCGGCAGGCCAACCGTGCATAGGGCGGCTTGCTCCAGCCGGGTGTCGGGTCGTCCTGGGACGGGACAGGTTCGGGCAGGAGGGGGACCAGCAGGCGCAGGCTCCCCAGGGCGAGTGTGGCGGCCGCGGCGGGCGGCGCAAGAATGGCCAGCAGGTCCATGCTGCTCAGGCGGGGGTCCGGGTGGGCGCCATGCCGGGCACATGGTCCAGCTCGTCCTCCAGCGCCTGGAGGCGCAGGGAGACCAGGCGAGAGGTGTGCAGCGGGCAGTCTCGTTCGAGCGTCGCGAGGTGGGTCCGGGTGATGCCGGAGCGTCGGGCGATCTCGGCGCTGTCCAGGCCGCGGGCGCGCACCCGACGGATGCGACGGCGCACGGGTTGTGCGGCGGTCTGCTCATTCGCGAGGGACTTGAGGGCGGCCGCGCTGGTCTCCATCAGGCGCTGGGCGTCCTGCACCCGGATCCTGTCCCGGCCTGGCTGTCCATGTGTCAGGCGTCGGGCCAGGGGAGCGGGCAGGTCGAGCGCCAGTGCCAGGACTCGCCAGGGCAGCCCGGCATCGGCGAGGAGTTCGTTGAAGCGTGCGTGGAAGGGGGCTGCGGGTACCCAGCCCTGATCGATCCGTGGGTCCATGGCTACAGCCTCCACCAGAGTGGGGGCGGCCCGGAAGCGATTCGACGAACGGACAACACCCGGACAACAACCGGACAACACCCTGTGCCCGGACAGCGGAAGGGCCCGCCTGGGGCGGGCCCTTCCGGTGCGGTGCTGCGGATGTGCGGTCAGCGCTGGGCGCGGGTGAAGCCGGCCTTCTCGGCGGCCTCAACCGAGTTGAACCACACATCGGCGATGGTCCGCTCATAGCCGGCGGAGTCATCGGTGTGGAACTTCATCGAGCGCTCATTGCCCTTGATGGTGTAGTCCGACGGGGGCTCCTCGCCCACATAGGAACCCTCCCCGTAGGTGTTGAGCACCGCGAGGTCCTCGGCCACCGTCTCGGCCTGCCCCACGGGGCCACCCTCGGCGCTCATCTGCTCCTGCGGGTCGGGGTCGGAGACGACGTCGGACTGGACAGCCACATCCTGGCCCTGCTCGGTCTCGGCGCGGTCCAGCACCTCGTCGGAGCCCTGCTCCTCGACATTGACCCAGGAGCCGGCGGCCGCGTCGTCGGAGGGCTCTTCATTGCGGTAGGCGGCGCTGGGCTGGTGGGCGGTCCAGGCATCGTCCTTGCTGGCCAGGAACTGGCGCACCGCGACGGCAGCGGCGGCCATCAGGGTGCCGGCAGCCGCAACCTTTGCGACGGTGCCGCCGACGCTGCGCTTCTTCTTCTCCGGCAGGGCCAGGTCACCACGCAGGGCCGCGGCGGCGGCCTGGCTGCGCTTGCTGGCCTCACTGACCGCGGGGTGGTTCTCGGCCTGGTGGAGCAGGTCGACCAGCTGCGGCACCAGGTCCTCCTGGACCTTCTGGCGGGCCTGCTCCGCGGCGGGCTGCACCTTCTCCGCCACCGTGTCGAAGTGGGGCTGCAGCTGCTCCTTGGTCTTGTGGGCGCCGACGGCGGCCGTCGCGGCCAGCGGGGCCACCTTGGGCGCCACCTTCGTGGCCGCGGTCTGCTTGGCCTGCTCGGTCAGCCTCTCGCGGGCGACAGCAGCCTGCTCGGCGAGCGGGGCCATCTGCTTGCGAGTGCTCTCGGCCTTCTCGGACGCAGTGGCGATCAGCGGGTTCAGCGCCTCGAGCACCTGCTCCAGGATGGCGGCTCCGCGTTCGGCGGCCGTGTGAGTGGTCTCTGCGGCGGCGTCACGCACGTCATTCCTGCGGGTCACGTTTCCTCCGATGTTCGATGGTGAGCTCGTGATCGAGCACCTCTCCACGCTATCCAACCGATGTCCGTCACAACAGGCATGGGGCCATGGCTCCACCAACAGCGAACAGCATCCTGCCGTGAACGCGCTGGGAGACCGGATAGTCTCGTGGACGACGGCCCGCACGGGCCCGGCAACGAGAGGACACCCAGTGGCATCCACTGCAACGCTGCACACCAACCACGGCGACATCGTCATCGAGCTGTTCGCCGACCAGGCACCCAAGACCGTGGAGAACTTCGTCGGTCTGGCCGACGGTTCCAAGGAGTACATCGATCCGAAGACCGGCGAGAAGACCACCGGCAAGTTCTACGACGGACTGGGCTTCCACCGCGTCATCGACGGCTTCATGATCCAGGGCGGCTGCCCCCTGGGCACCGGCACCGGCGGCCCGGGCTACCAGTTCGCCGACGAGTTCCACCCGGAGCTGGTCTTCAACAAGCCCTACCTGCTGGCCATGGCCAATGCCGGACCCGGCACCAATGGCTCGCAGTTCTTCATCACCGTCGCGCCGACCCCGCACCTGAACCGTCGCCACACCATCTTCGGAGAGGTCAAGGACGCGGCCAGCCAGAAGGTCGTCGACGAGATTGCCCAGGCTCCCACCGGACGGATGGACCGCCCGGTCGAGCCCGTCGTGATCGAGTCCGTCGAGATTGCCTGATCCTCGGCCTGCACCGTGACGACGCCGCCATCCCCTCCGGGGTGGCGGCATCGTCGCGCCAGGGGCCGTCGCACTAGGATTCAGGGCATGATCACCGCCATTGTCTTCGTCAAGGCCGATGTCGCCCGCATTCCCGAGGTTGCCCAGCAGATCGCCGCACTCGACGGGGTCAGCGAGGTCTACTCCGTCACCGGAACCATCGACCTGATCGTCATGGTCCGGGTGCGCGACACCGATGCCGTTGCAGAGGTGATCGCGGACCACCTCAACAAGGTTCCCGGCGTGACCGAGACCGAGACGCACATCGCCTTCCGCACCTTCAGCTCACACGACCTGGACGCCGCCTTCTCCCTGGGTCTGTGACAGGCTGATCCCGACGTGGATCGGCCAGCTCCACTCGCCATCCACCTCCATCAGCCGCACGCCGGGCGTCTCCAGCCAGGAAGCGAGGAGTTCGCACTCCTCGATGGTGGCCGCCGGCATCCCGGGCCGCGTGGGCACCACCGTCTCGGCCAGGGCGACCGTCTCGCGGGCGATGCGCTGCGGCACCTCGCCGGGGGCGCTGTGCGCCGCCGCGGCCAGCCGACCGTACCGGATCACGTGGATCATCCACCCTCCGTCGTCTGCACGCAGGGCCGCCACGATCTGCGGGCAACGGGCCACCGAACCCAACCGCTGGCCCCGCACGGTGGCGCGGGTGTAGCCCTCCAGACGAGTGGACAGGACCGCCGCCTCCTCGAAACGCTCCTGCGTGACCAGGCGACCCATCCGCCGACCCACCCGGCCCAGCACGGGCCGCACGTCATGGGTGAGGGCCTGGCGGACCTGCTCCACCAGCTCCGGATATGCCTGGGCCGCCTCGCCCAGTTGGCAGGGTGCCGTGCACCGTGACATCTCCGCCAGGGCACAGGCCTGGGAGGGCTTGCGAGCCGAGAGGCGCTTGGTGCACTGACGGATCGGGAAGGCGTCGTAGAGCGCCAGCATGGCCTCGTCAGCGGCCTGCCGATTGCGGAAGGGACCCCAGTACTGGCAGCCGTCGTCGGCCACGGCACGCACCACCGACAGCCGAGGGAAGGCCTCCTGGGTGAGCTTGACCCACAGCAGGCGGTCCTGATTGCGGGAACGACGGTTGTAGCGCGGTGCGTGGGAGCGGATCAGCCGCAGCTCGCGGACCTCCGCCTCCAGCGGCGTGGCGCAGACGTGGGCCTCGACCCCGGTGGCCACCCGCACCATCTCCTCCATCCGGCCTCGCTTCTCGCTGGCGGTGAAGTAGGTGCGCACCCGGGTGCGGATGTTCTTGCTCTTGCCCACGTAGAGCACCTCGCGACGGGTGGTGCCGTCGTCGTGCATGTGGTCCGCGTAGAAGCAGTAGACGCCGGGTGAGGTGGGCAGGTCCTGGGCCCAGACCCGCTTGGCTCGCCGCTGTGGCGAGACACGACGGGTGAACTCCAGCAGGTCCTCCAGGCTGTCGACGCCCAGGTTGCCGATCCGCTCCAGCAGGCCATGCAGCACGTCGACCGTGGCGCGGGCATCGGACAGGGCGCGGTGGTCCGGGGTCGTGGCCGCGCGGAAGTGGGCCGCGAGCGTCCCCAGCTTGCAGTTGGGGACCTCGTCGCGCAGCAGCACCTGCCGGGCCAGGGCGACGGTGTCGACCACGGCGTTGCCCGGCCAGTCGACGTCGTGGTCCACGCACGCGCGCTTGAGGAAGCCGATGTCGAAGCCGGCATTGTGTGCCACCAGCACACTGCCGCGGCTGAACTCCAGGAAGCTCGGCAGGACCTGACCGATCCGGGGCTGGTGCAGCACCATGGAGTCCGTGATGCCGGTCAGCACTGCCACCATGGCGGGGATGTGACCGCCCGGATTCACCAGCGTCTGGAACTCGCCGAGGATCCGCCCGCCCCGGACCTTCACGGCGCCGATCTCCGTGATGGCACTGTCCGCTCCGCTGCCGGTGGTCTCCAGGTCCACGACGACGAAGGTCACCTCGGGCAGGGGAGTCCCCAGGTCCTCGAAGCTCGGCTGGCTGGCTCGATAGGCGGCGTCGGTCATGGCACCAGACGCTAGACACCTCCTCTGACAGTTTTCGCGCGAGGACCGTGGCGGGTGTGCTGAAGACTTCGCCGCCCGTTTGGTGGGGCCCTGTGCCGCGAATAGAATTCGACTGGCTGTCCCGGTGTGGGGCGGCGGCGATGGGAGACAGATGGTGGGCACCTTCAGGCGAGCAGTCGGCGCGATGGCTGTGGCGGGAGTCCTGGCCACCTCGCAGTTGACCGTTGCGCCGCGAGCCCAGGCGGATCCGGACGCCGTGGCCAAGGCCCAGGAGGCCCTGCAGAAGATCGAGGCCGAGAGTTCGGCCATCGACGCCCGCTACATCCAGCTGCAGTCCCAGCTCGACGATGCCTCCACGGCGCTGGGCGAGGCAACCAAGGACCTCGACGGCCAGCGCGCCAAGGTGGGGGAGCTGAGCAAGCACCTGGGCCAGTTCGCCATGCTGCGCTACCAGACCAGCGGTGTCGACATGACGACCACGCTGCTGACCAGCGACGACGAGGCCGACTTCCTCAACCAGCTGTCCACCATCCAGACCGTCACCGATCGCGCCAACGACCGGGTGCAGACACTCCAGCTCGCCCAGGCGGACCTGGCCGTCACCCAGCAGGAGGCCGCGCAGGCCCGCCAGCGCATTGCCAAGGACAAGGCGGAACAGGCCAAGGTCGCCGCCGAGTACCGAAAGAAGGAGGCCGAGGCGCAACAGGTCCTCGACCGCCTCACCGCGGAGGAGAAGGAGCGGCTGGCCGAACTCGAGCGCAAGCAGGAGCAGGAGCGACAGGCGAAGGCTCGGGAGGCCATCGAAGCGGCCCGCCAGGCGGAGGCCGCCAGTGCCAGTGCGAGTGCCTCAGCGCCCCCCAGCGCCTCACCGACGCCCGGTGCCTCGCCCAGCTCGTCCGAGACCCCCACGTCGGAAGCCGATGACACGGCCGCTGCGGCGGCCGGCAGCGGACGCGCCTCCGATGCGGTCTCCTTCGCCCTCGCACAGGTGGGCAAATCCTATGTGATGGGGGCCACGGGGCCGGGAGCCTATGACTGTTCCGGCCTCATGCTGCGTGCCTGGGGCAATGCGGGCGTCTCGCTGCCGCGCACCTCGCAGGCCCAGTTCGGCGCCGGGAGCTCCGTGGCCACCAGTGGCCTGCAGCCCGGTGACCTGGTCTTCTACTACTCCGGAATCAGCCACGTCGGCATGTACATCGGCAAGGGCATGATCGTGCACGCCTCGAACCCGCGCACCGGGGTGAAGGTCTCCCCGGTGGACTCGATGCCCGTGGCGGGCGCCCGGCGGGTGGGCTGATGCTCAGCATCGGGATCGACATCGGCGGCACGAAGGTGGCCGCCGGTGTGGTCGACGACGAGGGCAATGTCCTGCGGCGGCTGCAACGCCCGACGCCCTCACGCAGCCCGGAGGCCGTCGAGGACGCCATCGTCGAGGTGGTCGAGGAGCTGGCCGCCAGCCATGACGTCGGTGCCGTCGGCATCGGTGCCGCGGGCTGGGTGGACACCGACCAGGCGATAGTGCGCTTCTCGCCCCACCTGGCCTGGCGCAATGAGCCGCTCAAGGCGCGGCTGAACCAGCGCATCGACCTGCCCGTGATCGTCGACAATGACGCCAATGCCGCCGCCTGGGCCGAGTACCGCTACGGTGCCGGCCGCAATGCCAGCGTGATGGTCTGCCTCACCCTGGGCACGGGCATCGGCGGTGCCGTGGTGATCAATGGCCGGCTCTTCCGTGGCCGTTACGGCATGGCCGGGGAGTTCGGCCACATGGGCGTCGTCCCGGAAGGACATTGGTGCCCCTGCGGAAACCGCGGGTGCTGGGAGCAGTACGCGTCGGGCAATTCGCTGGTGCGCGACGCCAAGGCCCTGCTGCGGGAGAACTCGCCCCAGGTCAGGGGACTGCTGGACCGGATCGGCGGGGACATCGACGCCCTCGTGGGGCCCGACGTGACCGCCGCCGCCATGGAGGGAGACCAGATCGCCATCGAGCTGATCAGCGACGTGGGCTTCTGGCTCGGCAAGGGCATCGCCAACCTGGCCGCGGCACTGGACCCGGACCTCTTCGTGATCGGTGGCGGTGTCTCGGCCGCCGGTGACCTGTTGTTGACGCCGGCACAGCAGGCCTTCGACCGGACCCTGACCGGCCGCGGTTTCCGTCCGCCGGCCCAACTGGTGCTGGCCGAATTCCGCAATGATGCCGGGCTGGTGGGAGCGGCTGACCTGGCGCGGCATTCCATGGTCGAGCCGCCCGGTGTGGCCCGCGGATTCTGGCCTCGTCGTCGCCGCAAGGGACGCCTGCGCCGGCTCCGCGAGCTGATGGTCGAGGTCCCGCCGCGCGTCTGAGCCCGGCTCAGACCCGGGCTCCGTCGCCGTCCTCGTCGCGGTGCCTGGGAAGGTTGGCGAGCAGCAGGACCAGCCCCGCCACAAAGGCGGTCACCGCCCAAGGGCCCAGTCCCAATCGACGTACCGGCGCGCCGAAGAGCGCGGCCAGGCCGGTCACCACCCCGAAGCCGAGCAGGATGCTGCATGCCAGCCACACCCCGGTGGGGACCGGCACGGGTGGCCGGGGCGGCACGAAGGGCTCGTCCGGTTCGTCGGGCTCGGCCCGGTCCATGGCCTCGGTGAGGTTGAAGGGCTCCGGCTCACCGAACTCGGCATCCATGATGGATTTGAAGCGGGCCCTGGTGTCATCGGAGTCCTCATCGCGCGTCACGCACCCCAGCCTATGCCGAGCGTCCTGCGGGGTGTCCGGCGATGACTGGCCTAGCCTGTAGGGGTGGAAACCAGGACCCAGGACGCAGACGTGTTCCAGCCCGACGAGAATGCCCCGGCCCGGGCCGTGCTGGACCGGACCCGGCAGGCATGGGGGCGGGCCGCGCAGGCCGTGAGCGTGCTGGTCGACGGCGAGGAGCACGTGCCGGCCGACGGCGGGGTCATCGTCGCCTTCAACCATGTCGCTCCGCTGGACCGGCTCCGTTTCACACTTGCGGGGCGGCGGGTGCGTTTCCTGACCAGCTCTCCGGTGGATGCCGTGCGACGCGTCTGGGGCAGGAGCGAGGCCCGGACGGATGATCCCGAGGCGGCCCTGATCAGGCGGGCCGCGGAGCTGCTGGCGCGCGGCGAGATGGTGGGGATCTTCCTGGAAGGACGTCGATCCCCGGACGGACGGCTCTACCGGGGCCAGCCGTTGCTGGCTCGCATCGTCGCCGAGACCGGCGCCCCGGTCCTCCCGGTGGCGAGCGTCGACGAGGGTGGGGTCCTGGGACGCACCGTCGGCCCTCGGCTGGCCGTGGGGCCCGCGGTGGACCTGGGGCGTTTTCTTCCCGCCGATGACGAGTTCGCCCGCCAGTGCATCACCGACGCGGTGACCAGCGCCCTGCTGGAGCTGTCCGGACAGGTCTACATGGACGTCGACAGCTCGCAGCGACGGGCACAGCTCGGTGAGCAGCGGCGCAGCAGCCGGGAGGCGGTGCGCGCCCAGGTGCGGGCCCGCAAGGCCGAGGAACTGGCACGCACACAGCAGCGCATCGCGGACCGCCAGGCGGAGACCGCCGAACTGGCTCGGATCCAGGCCCAGGCCGCGCTGGCCGCCCACGAGCACGCACGTCGAGCCGCCGAGGCCGATGCGGTCCAGCGCCGGGTGCGGGCCACGCGGCTTCCCGCCGACGGCAGCCAGGGGCACCGGGGTCCGAAGGACCCCCTGCTGCACGACCAGCTGTGAGCCGCCCATGACCGTCTCCCACCGCGACGACACCGACCTGCTGCACCCGGTGTACTCCATCACCAACCGCTTGCGCTGGCTGCTGCTGGCGCACGCCCTGGTGGTCAACGCCCTGCGCCTCGACGAGGTGGCACATCCGCGGGCGTTGGTGGTGGTGTGTGCCATGATGCTCGCCTGGACGCCGGTGGTGGGTCACCTGCAGGCTCGGCAGGCCTCGCGCACCACTGTGGTGATGTTGGCGGACTTCTTGATCACGATGGTCCTGGTGGGTACCTCGCGCTGGGTGCTGGGGCGGCCGGCACTGGTGGACTCCTATCTGCCCGCACCGGTCTTCTGGTTGGCGGCCTCCCCGATGGTTGTGGCGGTCTGGCGTGGCAAGTGGTGGGGACTGACCTGCGCCGCCCTGATCTCGGCGGTGAAGTTCGTGCAGGAGCCGCGGCCCGACGAGCGCGTCTGGTCGGCGGTGCTCACGCTGGGTGTGTGCGCCTGGGGCCTGGGCTGCATCGTCGACACGATGCGGGACTCGATGGCGGACCGGGACGCGCACCATGCCCGTCTGGCGGCGCTGGCCGAGCGGGACCGGCTCAACCGGATCGTCCACGACGGTGCCCTGCAGGTGCTGGCGATGGTGGAGCGCGAAGGGCCAGAACTGGGCCCCAAGGGGCGGCACCTCGCGCAGGTGGCCCGCCAGCAGGAGGGCATGCTGCGGCGGCTGCTGCAGGACCGTGCGGTGGACCTGCCGGGCAAGATGCCACAGGTGAGCACCACGGACGTCGCCTCCATGCTGGAGGCCCATGCGGGGGACCGGGTGACGGTGTCGGTGATGGCCGGTGAGGCGCCGATGGAGGCCGCCCGGGCGGCGGAGCTGGATGCCGCGGTCAGTGAGGTGCTGCTCAATGTCACCAAGCATGCCGGGCCGGAAGCACAGGCGTGGATCCTGCTGGAGGATGACGGGGATGAACTGATCGTCTCCGTACGGGACAATGGCGTCGGGATGTCCCGGGACCAGGTGGAGCTGGCCTCCACCATGGGCCGGATGGGCATCCACGACTCGATCATGGGGCGGATCGGGGACATCGGTGGTGTGGCCGTGGCCCGGTCCCAGCCCGGACGGGGCGTCGAGTGGGAGTTCAGGATCCCGATGGAGGAGCGAGGATGACGTGCAGGCGTCGAGTGATGCTGGTTGACGACCACCCGATGTGGATCGACGCGCTGAGCGAGGACCTGGTGGCGGACAGCTTCGAGATCGTCGCCGTCGCCCACAATGGCGACGAGTGCCTCCGTCGCGCCCGCGCCACCCGTCCCGAGGTGATCGTGATGGACCTGCGGATTCCCGAGCCCGACGGCGCCACCTGCATCCAGGTGCTGCTGCGCGAGTTCCCGGACACCCAGGTCCTGGTGGTCTCCGCCTCCGGTGAGCGCGACGACGTGCTGCGTGCCGTCAAGGCCGGGGCCAAGGGATACCTGGTCAAGTCGGCCTCCCGCGCCGAGCTGGTGGAGGGTGTGCGCCGCACCGCGCAGGGCGATGCCGTCTTCACCCCCGGGCTGGCCGGGCTGGTGCTGGGGGAGTTCCGACGGATGGCGACCGTGGCCCAGCAACACAACGAGGCCAGCCCCCAGCTGACCTCCCGGGAGATCGACGTGCTGCGTCGCGTCGCCAAGGGGATGGCCTACCGGGAGATCGCCGACGAACTGTTCGTCAGTCACCGCACCGTGCAGAACCACGTGCAGAACGTGCTGCGCAAGCTCCAGCTGCACAACCGCGTCGAGCTGACCCTGTATGCCATCGAGCAGGGCTTCGGAGAAGACCCCGACGCGTGAACCGGCAGCCGTGGACGTCGCACGGCACCGTCGCCGGCCATGGCTAAGGTGGTGCCCATGGCCGATTCCGTCCCCACGCTGGAAGAACTGCACGCCCTCCCGAAGGTGCAGCAGCCCACCTATGACGATCCCGCCGAGGTGGAGCGCGTCACGGACCAGCTGCGTCACCTCCCTCCGCTGGTCTTCGCCGGGGAGTGTGACGAACTGCGCGAGAAACTGGCCGAGGTGGCCCAGGGACGCGCCTTCCTGCTCCAGGGCGGCGACTGCGCCGAGACCTTCGACACCGTGACGGGCGACAACGTCAAGGGCAAGCTGCGCGTGCTGCTCAGCATGGCCGTGGTGATGACCTACGCGGGGCAGGTGCCGGTGGTGAAGGTGGGCCGCATCGCCGGCCAGTACGCCAAGCCGCGCAGCAAGGACCTCGAGACCCGTGGCGGCGTCAGTCTGCCCGCCTACCGCGGCGACGCCGTCAATGGTTTCGACTTCACTCCCGAGGCCCGCCGGCACGACCCCGAGCGACTGCTGCGGATCTACAACGCCTCGTCGGCCACGCTGAACCTGGTGCGCGCCTTCGTCAAGGGCGGCTTCGCGGACCTGCGCAGCATCCACAGCTGGAATGCCGACTTCGTGCGCAATTCCAATGTGGAGAACCGCTACGAGGCGCTGGCTGACGAGATCGAGCGGGCACTGGCCTTCATGGTGACCTGCGGCGTCAGCGACCAGACCCTGTCCGAGGTGGACTTCTACGCCAGCCACGAGGCCCTGCTGCTGGACTACGAGCACGCCATGACCCGGATCGACTCGCGCTCCCAGCTGCCCTACGACACCTCGGGCCACATGGTGTGGATCGGGGAGCGCACCCGCCAGCTGGACGGTGCGCACGTGAAGCTGCTGGCCAGCGTGCAGAACCCGATCGGCATCAAGCTGGGCCCCACCAGCACTCCCGAGGACGCGATCGCGCTCGCCGACGCCCTGGACCCGGACCGGATTCCCGGCCGGATCACTTTCATCACCCGGATGGGTGCGGCCAATGTGCGGGAGAAGCTGCCGCCGCTGGTCAAGGGCATCGAAGCCTCGGGCCGCAAGGTGGTCTGGGTCTGTGATCCGATGCACGGCAACACCTTCGAGGCCGCCAACGGCTACAAGACCCGCTCCTACTCCGACGTGGTGGAGGAGCTCAACGGCTTCTTCGACGTGCACGACGAGCTGGGCACCTGGCCCGGTGGCGTGCACATCGAGCTGACCGGTGATGACGTCACCGAATGCGTCGGCGGCGCCTTCCAGCTGGGCGAGGCGGACTTGGCCAATCGCTACGAGACCACCTGCGACCCGCGGCTGAACCGCAACCAGTCCCTGGAACTGGCCTTCATGGTGGCCGAGCGCCTGAGCGATGGCCGGATCAAGCGTCCCACCCTGATCGACGAGTTCCGTCACCTCGACTTCTGAGGAAGGCTCTTCCTGTGATCGACCTGCGTTCGGACACCGTCACGAAGCCCACCGAGGCGATGCGGCGCGCCATGATGGAGGCGCCGGTGGGCGACGACGTCTACGGCGAGGACCCGACGATCGCCGAGCTGGAGGCGCGGGTCGCCAGCCTGCTGGGGCACGAGGCAGGGCTGTTCACGCCCACTGGCTCCATGGCGAACCTGCTGGGCATCTGGCTGCACGTGCCCGCCGGTGCCGAGGTCCTGTGCGATGCGCAGGCACACATCGTGCGGGCGGAGATGGGCGCGCACGCCCAACTGCACGGCATCACGACGCGCACCTGGACCACCTCCGACGGGATCGTGGACGCGGCGACGGTGGCTGAGGCCATCGCGCCGGACAACGGTCCCTTCCTGGTGCGCACCGCCGCGATCGAGATCGAGAACACCCACAACTTCGGTGGCGGGACCATCCATTCCGCCAAGACCCTGCGCGAGATCCGCTCACTGGCCCTCGACGCCGGCCTGAAGACCCACCTCGACGGGGCACGGCTGTGGAATGCCCACGTCGCCACCGGAACATCACTTGCCGACTACGGCGCCTGCTTCGATTCGGTGAGCGTCTGCCTGTCCAAGGGGCTGGGCGCCCCGGTCGGTTCCGTGCTGGTGGGATCCGCCGAGGACATGGCGCGCGCCCGGGTGCAGCGCAAGCGCCTGGGTGGCGGTTGGCGTCAGGCCGGGTTGCTGGCGGCGGCAGGACTGCATGCCCTGGACCACCACGTGGAGCGGCTGGCCGAGGACCACGCCGCGGCAAGGGCCTTCGCCGAGGCCGTGGGGCTGGCCGCGCCGGGATCGGTGGGGCCGGAGAAGGTTCCCACCAACATCGTCGTCGTGAAGACTGGGGAGCGGCCCGCGGGTGAGGTCGTGGCCGCGGCCGCCGGCCAGGGTGTCGCCCTGTCGGCCGTCGGTGCCCATCTGGTCCGGGCGGTCACCCACCTGGACGTGAGCCTCGACGACTGCCGTCGCGCCGGCCAGATGCTGGGTTCCCTGCTGGCCGACGGCTGACAAGCGCTGCGCCACCTGCGAGGCTGTGCTCCATGGATGAAAACGTGTTGCACGGCGTGGACCCCTGGCCTGGCAACCTGGCCGACGCCAGCGCCCCCACGGTCCTGGTGCTGCCGGGGGCGCGTTATCCGGCACAGCTTCCCGGGCTGGCACTGCCACTCAGGGCACTGACCCTCGACGGGTGGAATGCCCATGTGGCCCGCTGGACGGTGGGCCCCGGCATCGCCACCGAACAGGCCCAGGAACTGGTGGACGAGGCAATCGCCGCCTTCGTGGACCGGCACGGGCTGCCCGACCTGGTTCTGGCCAAGTCCGTGGGCACTCGCGCCGCCGGCTGGGCCGCCACCAATCGGATTCCAGCGGTCTGGACCACGCCCTTGCTCGATGAGCACACGTGCGTCGAGGCACTGCGAGCCGCCAGTGCTCCGGCATTGCTCGTGGCAGGCACCGAAGACCGTGCCTGGGACGCCCACACTGCAGCACACACCAAGCTCCCGGTGCACCTGATTGCCGGACCGGGCCACGGCTGGCAGTGCGACGACTGGCGTCGCGAGCTGGAGGTGCTGGCCGAACTCACGCGGGTAGTGGCCGATTTCGCCGCCCGCGTGGCTGCCCCCAGCTGACCTCGACAGCTCGGGCATGGCGAGCAAGACTGGGGCACATGCAGATCACCCAGCTTGGACACTCCGCCCTGCTCGCCGAGACCGCGCAACAGCGGGTTCTGATCGACCCCGGCGCCTTCTCCGACGCCTGGCACGGCCTGACGGACCTGGATGCAATCCTGGTCACCCACCTGCACCCGGACCACGCGGATCCCGAGCACCTGCCTGCCCTGGTGGCGGCCAATCCGCAGGCCAGAGTCCTCGTAGAGCCCGGCGTCATTGATGCCGTCGACCTCAAGGGCCGCGGCGAGGGCCTCAACGCGGACAGCTCCGTCTCCCTGGGCGGGCTGAAGGTCTCCGCCGTCGGCGGCACCCACGCCGTGATCCACCGCGACATTCCGCTGATCGGCAATGTGGGGCTGGTGCTGGAGAGCGAGGGGGAGCCGACGCTCTTCCATCCCGGCGACTCGCTGGCCACCGCCCCCGCGGGGATCGACCTCGTCGCCGTTCCCGTCATGGGGCCGTGGGCCGCGATGAAGGAGACCGTCGACTTCGTGCGCGATGTGGAGGCACCGCGAGCTTTCATGATCCACGACGGACTGGTCAATGAGCGTGGTTGGGCCCTGCTGCACGAGCAGATCAGCAACCTGGGCCCCGCGGTCATCGAGGACCACCGCGACCAGCAGCCCTGGACGGTGTGATCCTCAGATCACCCAGATGGTGACCGTCGAACCCTGCTTGGCCTTCTGGCCCTCGAGGGGAGCGGCGGCCTTCACCCTGTCCTCACGCAGCCAGTCGGGCGTGGCATGCATCACCTGGGTCTTGAAGCCGGCCGCGCTCAGTGCGGCGGTCGCCTCCGCCTCGTGCTTGCCGCCCACCTGGGGGACCGTCACCATGACCGGTCCCTTGGAGACGGTCAGCGTGATGCTGTCGCCGCGCTTGCCGTCGCCACCATTCGGCGTCTGGGAGATGACCTCGCCCTTGTCGACGTCGTCGGAGTTCTGCTCGACGACCTTGACCGTGAAGCCGGCCTCCTGCAGCTTGCTGCGTGCCCGGTCCGCCTTCTTGCCGGTCTGGTCGCCGATGGCAATCGGCTGTGGACCCTTGCTGACCACCAGGTTGATGCTGGCGCCACGACGCAACTGGGCGCCCTTGGCCTGGCTGACCGTGGCGATGATGCCCTGCGGCACGCTCTCCGAATGGTCCTCGGAGACCTGGCCGACGGCCAGTGCGGCTCCCTCGATGGCAGTGCGCGCCTGGTCCAGGTTCATCCCCACCACCGACGGCATCGCGTGGCGTTCGGGCCCGCGGGAGACCCAGGCGGTCATTGACGTGTCTTTCAGTACACGCCCACCCGCATCCGGTTCGGTGCGGATCACGACACCCTTGGGCACGGTCTCGGAGTAGCTCTGCTCCACCTCCAGTGCCAGTCCCTGCGCCTTGGCCAGCGCGACGGCCTGGGTCTGCGTCTGGTTGGCCAGCGACGGCGCGGCCTCGTAGCGGCCGCTGGTGAACCACCAGGAACCCACCCCGGCCGCGATGGTGAGCGCCAGGACGAGCAACAGCGCCAACAGCCCACGTCGACGCCGGGCCGCGCGACGACGGCGTTCGACGGCGGGGTCCACCGAGGAACCGCGCGGGACGTGCACGAGGGGGGTCCGGTCCTGCGCCGGAGCCGGAGCTGGCGGAGGCGGGGGCGTCATCGGGCTGTACGGATTGGAGCCCAGCGGTTCCGGGGGCGAGACCGGGGCCGGCGACACCGGTGCCGGCGGCAGGGTAACGGTGGGCGGGTCGTCGACGGCATTCATCGAGGCGCCCATTTGCGCGGTCAGTGCCGGATCATCGAGGATCCCGTGCCCCAGCGCCTTGCGGGCGGTGCGCACCAGCTGCAGCAGCTCACGCCCGTCGTGCGGGCGCTCGTCGGGTTCGCGCCTGGTACAGGCCAGCACCAGGGCGTCGAGATAGGGCGGGATGATCCGCCGTGAGTCCATCGAGCGCGGGTCATTGCCGGACAGCAGCGTCGACGGGGCGGGGATGTCGTTGTGCACATGGCTGTAGGCCACCTGGATGGGCGTCTCGCCCTGGTGTGGCTTCTTGCCCGTCAGCATCTCGAAGAGCACCACGCCGGCGGAGTACACGTCGGAACGGGTGTCGGCACGGCCGGTCGTGACCAGTTCCGGCGGCAGGTAGCTGACGGTGCCGATCAGCAGGCCCTGCGTCGCGGTCGCGGTCTGGGAGCTGACCGCGCGGGCGAGCCCGAAGTCACCCACCTTGATCTGGCCGCGGTCGCTGAGCAGCACGTTCTCCGGCTTCACGTCGCGGTGGACCAACCCGGCCTCGTGAGCACTGGCCAGGGCGCTGGCCATGTCCTCCATCACGTCGAGGGCACGTAGTGGCGGCAGCGGGGACTCGCGGGTGATCACGTGGCGCAGGGTGCATCCGGTGACGAATTCCATCACGATGTAGGGCCGGCCGTGGTCCGCGCCCTGGTCGAAGACGCTGACCACATGGGGATTGCTGAGGGTTGCGGCGGAGCGGGCCTCGCGGTCGAACTTGCGGGCGAACTCGGCGTCGTCGCCCAGCCCGTCGTGCATCACCTTGACCGCGACGGTGCGCGTGAGCCGGCGATCCTGGGCACGGTAGACCGTGGCCATGCCGCCACGAGCCAACTTTGACAAGATCTCGTAGCGACCATCCAGCACGCGGCCGACCAAGGGGTCGCTCATGCTCGTCGTGGTCACAACAGCTCCAAACACGGTCGGGGAAGGAAGGCCGTGTCAGCCCTTCGGGGCCGAAGGCCCGTCAGGATGAAGTGTAGGCGCCCCACAGACCAAAGCGGAGACGCGCCGCGCGCCCTATTCTGGTGGGGTGACTGCACTCATGGGACTGACCAGCCGGCTCAAGACAGCCAAGCTGCACCTGATCACCGACGTCCGCGCCAGTCAGGGCGACTTCCGGGACTTCGTCGTCGAGGTCATGCGCGGTGGCGTCGACATGCTGCAGGTGCGTGACGCCGACGCCACGCCCGAGCAGCTCAAGCACGCCCTGGAGATTGCCCAGAGCGCCGCCCTCCAGGTCAATGCCACCGTCGTGGTGGGGCATGACCTGGCCGTCGCCAAGGACTTCGAGGCCGACGTGCTGCACCTGGGCGCCGCGGACGAGCCGATCCTGGAGGCGCGTTCGGCCCTGCCCGAGCACTCCCTGGTGGGCCGTTCGGTGCACTCGGCCAGTCAACTGGCCAGTGCCCAGGCCGACTACCTCTTCGTGGGTCCCGTCTTCGGCGCCTCCCGCGACGGCATCGACTTCCCCGGGCTGGACCTGGTGCGGGAGGCCGCCCGCCAGGAGGTCGTCAGCGACCGCGATGCCACCCCATGGTTCGCCGTCGGGGGCATCACCCTGGCCAATCTGGAGCAGGTCATCGGCGCGGGTGCCGTGCGGGTGGCCGTCTCCGGTGCCGTCACGGGCTCCGATGACCCCCAGGCCATCGTCGCGCAGTTCAAGCAGGTGCTGCAGCAGACCTGGGACGACCGCCCGGAGATGGAGTCCTACACGATCGGCGCCTTCGGCAGCGGCACGGCGCATTTCAAGAACGACGGCGCGCTCTGATGAGCCACCCCTTCACCCCCGTCGACGTCCCGGAGAAGCGGGTCGTCGCGGAACTTTCGGAGGACTTGGTCGAGAGCCTCGCGCGGGTCGGCGGGGCCGTCGGGTTCGAGGGATCCGCGGGGCTCGACGAGCTGACCGATCACCTGGCCGCGCTCACGGAGCCGACGACGCTGGTGCTGGTGGGCTGGCAGCGGATGGCCTTCGCGGAGCCCGGTGCCTGGGCGGCGCTTCGTGCCGTGCTGGAACGGGCCGCGGATGCCGACGAGAACTTCGTCGTCCTGCACGGCCCGATCAGTCGCGACGGGAATGCAGCGCTCTAGTAGGCCCGACGCACGCAGGCCTCGGCCAGTGCGGCCAGGGCAGTGCGGCCCTCGTCGGTGACCCGAGCCTTCGCGAGTGCAGCCATGGCCGTCTCGAAGGCCTCGTCGATGGTCTGCTCGACGGCCTCCTTCGCGCCGCTGGCGGTGATGATCTGGCGGCCACGTTCCACCTGCTCGAGTCCCAGGCCGGCATCGCCCAGCATGGCGTCGAGCTCCGCGGCCTGGTCCGCGGGTGCTTGGGCCAGGGCGTGCGCCACCAGGACGGTGCGCTTGCCCTCTCGCAGGTCATCCCCGGCGGGCTTGCCGGTCAGCTGTTCGTCGCCGAAGATGCCCAGCAGGTCGTCACGGAACTGGAAGGCGCGCCCGATGGGGGAGGCGAAGACCGCCAGCTGGTCCATCAAATCTTGGTCCGCGCCGCCCAGCGCGGCCCCGAACTGCAGCGGGCGCTGCACCGTGTAGCGGTTGGTCTTGTACTCCACGACGCGGTTGGCCGTGACCAGCGCCTCGTCCAGGTCTGCCGTGGCGGGGGCGGACTGGGCGATCACGTCGAGGAACTGACCGCAGGTGACCTCCGTGCGCATGGCCTCGATCAGGGGTCGGCTGGGGGTCAGGCGGTCCGCGGGGATGCCGGCATTGGCGAGCATCTGCTCGCTCCACACCAGCAGCAGATCTCCCAGCAGGATGGCGCCGGCCCGGCCGAAGGCCTCGGCATTGCCGCGGCCGCCGCGCTGCCGGTGCAGTTCTTCGAACTGCATGTGGGCGGCCGGAACTCCTCGCCGGGTGTCGGAGGCGTCCATCACGTCGTCGTGCATCAGGGCGCTGACGTGCAGCAGGTCGAGGCTGGCCGCGGCCCGCACCAGGGACTCGACGTCGTCCGGTGCACCGCCGGCCGCCACGCGTCCCCAGTAGCAGAAGGCGGGGCGAATGCGCTTGCCGCCGCCGGTGAAGACGTTCGCCAAGTCCAGCGGGAGGTCGAGTTCCGGGCCGATGGCCGAGACCTCGGCGCGGCGGGCATCGAGGAAGTCCGTGATGGCCGTCTGGACGGCGTCACGGAAGTTCGTGCCGAGCGGATCGGCGGGGGCGAAGGCAGGCGTGCTGTTGACCACGATGCGAGCCTACTTGTCCGGTCGTCGGTGCACGAATGGCTAGGGTGGGAAGCATGCCCCAGGACGCCCCCACCATCGCTGACCTGCTTGCCATCGCACAGCGTCCGCTGTTCGGATTCGAGTTCCTGCCCCCTCGCGAGGAGGCGGAATACGCCCGCACCCTGTCGGCCGTGGAGCGGCTGGAACCCTTGAAGCCGGACTTCGTCTCGGTCACCTATGGGGCGGCCGGCACGAATCGTGAGCGCACTGTCGAGACGACCCGCCAGATCGCCGCGACGTCGACCATTCCCGTGATTGGCCACCTGACCTGCTCCTCACAGAGCCGGCAGCAGCTGGAGGGCGTGATCGACGCCTATGCCGAGGTGGGGGTGCGGCACGTGCTGGCGATCCGCGGAGACATGCCAGGTGGGCCCACCGTGCCGTGGGAGAAGCACCCCGAGGGACTGGCGAATGCCACGGAGCTGGTGCGGCTGGTCAAGGGGCGGGGGGACTTCTGCGTCGGCGTGGCCGCCTTCCCCGACGTGCACCCGGAGCGGCGCGATGCGGACCTGGACGCCCGGATCCTGGTGGACAAGTACGAGGCCGGCGCCGAGTTCGCCATCACGCAGTTGTTCTTCAACCCGGACGCCTATTTCGACCTGGTGCAGCGCGTGCGGATGCTGGGCTGCCCGATCCCGATCATTCCCGGCCTGCAGCCCGTCACCAGCCTGAAGCAGGTGAAGTTCTTCGAGGAACTGTCCGGCGCTCCCGTGCCGGAGCAGGTCAAGTTGCGCCTCGGTGAGGCCGACGGGGACCCGGCCCGGGTGCGGGAGATCGGCTCCCGGATTGCCAGCGAGATTGCCGTCACCCTGTTGCGCGGTGGCGCTCCCGGCCTGCAGTTCTTCACCCAGAACCGATCGCTGGCGACGCGGGAGATCTTCGCGATGCTGCTCGAACGTCGCTGGTGAGGTCAGGCTGGCTCGGTCAGTTCCTGGCGCGCGAAACGCACAGTCCGGTGGGAAGTCCGGGCGACGCCGACAGGTGTCCGTCGCTCCCGTGAGTGGAGAATCCGGTGTCATCAGGTCCGCTTCGGCGGCTGGCCGTGGCGGCCCCGGTGCTCGCGGGGAGTGTGGACCCGGTGCGACGCATGAACCCCAAACGGGCGATCCGCGCGGCAGCGCGAGTGGCCCGCGAGCCACGGGCGAGCACTGCGGCCCAAGCGGCCCTGAAGGCAGACCAGGAGGCTCGTGGTCGTGCCGCTGCCGTTGAGCGCAAGCAGGACCGGATCGATGCTGCAGCCCAACGTCGGGCCAAGCGGGTGGAACGGTCGAAAGCAAAGCACCGTGGGGATTGAATCACCGAGAAGAGTTTCGAAAATCCCTTTGAATTCATGTCGCTTCAGAGTAGAAGTGAGGTAGTCCGGGAGGCTATTTCCGAGGAGGGTGGCCTGGAGGACACGTTTCGCGCGGCGTGATGGGAAGCAGTCCCGGCCGGTAGGCCACGCACCGCCGACCAACGCATCGCACCACGGGGAGTAGTTGCTGAGCAGCACCAGCTGGCGAGGGGCGGTGAAGGTGACCGTGGCAAAACCCCGCGCCAGATCCTCCTCTCCGAGCAGACCACATGCGTCGCCCAAGCTCACCGGCCCGGCCCACGCCCACACAGGCGGCCTTCCAGCACAGGAGATCCCGCGTCGCGCCATCTCGTTCACCATGGCGCAGTAGCCGGATTCCCACCCACGTGGGACATGGGCCCAACTGCCCACCAAGGCGTCACCGGCCCCAGCTCCCGCACCCGCTCCAGCGACTGGAAGGTCTTCAACCGGATCCGGCGGCTCACAGCGCCCGGCGCCAGGCTCCCGGCTTCCCGTCGACGTCCAGGATGGTCAGGCGCTGCGTCGGGCGGGTGAGGGCGACGTAGAGCACGCGCTCGCGGCCCGGCGTCTGCTCGACGATGTCGTCGGGGCTGACCACCAGGACGCCGTCATACTCCAGGCCCTTGCTCTCCAGCGGTGTCACCACCACGCACCGTTCCAGGTTCGCGACGATCTGCTGCTGCTGCGACGCATTGCGGCGCACCTGGCGCATCAGGTTCGGCGGCACGATGATGCCGATCGTCCCGTCCACCTGCTCGGCCAATGTGGCCACCTGCTCGCCGAGCGCATCCATCAATCCGTCGCGGTCCGTCACCGCCAGCACCGGCTGGTTTCCGGTGGAGCGCACTGCCTCCGGCAGGTCGGCCTCGGGGAAGACGGGGGTGATCACCTTCGCCGCCAAGTCGAAGACCTCGGCGGGGGAGCGGTAGTTCTTCGTCAGCCGGAAGGTGCGGTGTGGCGCGGAACCGATCAGTTCCTTCATCACCTGCTCCGTCTCGGCCGGCACCGGCCACGACGACTGTGCCGGGTCACCCACCAGCGTCCACGACGCCTGCGGACCCCGTCGGCGCAGCATCCGCCACTGCATCGGCGTGATGTCCTGCGCCTCGTCCACCAGCACGTGCGCGAAGGTGTTGTGCGGCTCGTCGTCCAGGCTCTCGTCGCGCTCGTCGCGCAGGATGTCCGCCGTGGTCACCAGCTCCTGCACGGCCTCGCCGCCCTCGATGAACAGCGATTCCTCCCGCTCCTCGGAGCGTGGGGAGGGCCCGATGATGCTCACCAGCTCGTCGAGCAGGGCAATGTCGGCGACGGACCACCCAGCGGAGCGCTCGTCGTCCTCGTCGCCGCCGACGGTGGTCGCGAAGCTGTCGGCGAGCACCCGGCGCTCGCGCTCGTCGAGCAGGTCACCGGCCACCCGGCCCAGCAGCTCGGCATCCGCGCAGCGCGCCAGCACCCGCGGTGCCGACAGTTTTGGCCACCACGCGTTCATCGCCATCTGGAAGGAGGCCTGGCTGGTCACCAGCTCCTCGAACTGGTCCCGGTCGATGTCGTGCTCGTCGGCGGGGAAGCGGCTCCACAGGGAGTTCACGACGGCCTGCTCGGCCACCTCGCGGGACTTGTTGTTGCGGTGCGTGGCCAGCAGCTCGGAGCGCATCCGGCGCAGCTTGTCCGCCTTCAGCGTAAGCACCTCGCCCTTGACGCTCACCCTCACCTGCAGCGCCTCGTCGTACTCCACCATCGGGGAGGCCACCAGCCGCTTGAGCAAGGGCAGCATCCGCAGGGAGCCCTTCAGGGTCGCCGCTTCGGCACCGTCCACCCGGTCGACGGCGGTGCGCAGCACGTCGCTGGCCACCGACCCGATCGACTTCAGCGTCACGGAGTCCTCGCCCAGACTGGGCAGCACCCGCTCGATGTAGTTCATGAAGACCGTCGAGGGGCCCACCACCAGCACCCCGCCCTTCTCCAGCCGCTTGCGGTTGGAGTACAGCAGATAGGCGGCGCGGTGCAGGGCGACGACGGTCTTGCCGGTGCCCGGCCCGCCGGCAATCACGGTCATGCCCTGGTAAGGGGCGCGGATCGCCTCGTCCTGCTGCGCCTGGATCGTCGCGACGATGTCCTTCATCTGGTGCCCGCGGGCACGGCTCAGCGCCGCCATCAGCGCACCCTCGCCGATCACGGGCAGGTCGGTGTGCACCGAGTCGTCCAGCAGGTCGTCCTCGATGCCGATCACCTTGTCATTGCGGCAACGCAGCACCCGGCGACGGATCACGTCCATCGGATTGTTCGCCGTGGCCCGGTAAAAGGGCTCCGCGGCCGGTGCACGCCAGTCGATCACCAGCGGTTCGTAGTCGTCGTCACGCACGCCGATCCGGCCGATGTAGCGGTGCTCCTCCTCGCGCAGGTCGAGGCGGCCGAAGACCAGGCCCTCGTGCTCCGCGTCGAGGACTGCCAGCCGCTTGGCGGCCTGGAAGGCGAAGGCGTCACGCTCGAACAGGGCGGTGCCGTCCTCCTCGCGCATCCAGTTGCCGCGGTCGGTGACGAACTTGCTCTGCCCCTCCGCCTGCACCTGTTTGGCCGACGCGGTGGCCACCTCCAACTGGGCATGGACACGGTCGACATGGAGCTGCTCAAGGGCGATCTCGCGTTCCAGCAGGGCCTGCTGGTCGGTGGTCTCGTCGGGGTGCTGCGGCTCGGTCAAAGGGATTCCTCACTGAAGACTTGCCTCACCACTTTACGCCAGTTGCCGCGACGCGTCAGCCGCCGCTCGGGCGCGCCTGCCGGGGCAGCCGCGGCTGCTCCTTGTTCGTGGGCCGGATGTCATCGCCCGTCAGGTGTTCATGGATCTCGTAGACGGCCAGTGCGGCGCTCAACAGCTCCCCCCACGGGTCCGGGCCCGCATGGCTGGTGGACGCCGCGGCCCACGTTCCGTCTCCGCCGAGCAGGGGCCGTTGCTGCCAGGCCCGGAAGGAGTTGGGCGCGAGGCCCCAGGCCAGGTCGGGGCGTGGCTGGTTGTGGTCGTGGATGGTCTGCAGGACCCGTCCGTCAGGCAGCGGGCGGTGCCAGGTGACCACGGGCGCGCCGGCGGAGTGGTCCACCACCTCGACGATCCCGTGGGAGACCTCCGTCTCCTCGGGGGACAGGGAGAGGCCTTCCAATTCCTCGGGCATCCGGTCGGCCAGCACCTGGCGCACCGTCGGCGCCATGGCGGGGCGCCCCACGGGACGCCCCAGGAAACTCATGGCACGACGGGGCAGTGCGTCCAGGTGCACATCGGCCGGTGCCGTGCTGCCCGGCTGGATGGGGGACAGGTCCGGCAGGCCGGATCCCAGCAGGGGTTCGGGTTCGCCCGTCCGCTCGACGCCGCGCAGCCGCAGCCGGTCCGTGAGCAGGTCCACCATCCGGGAGGCGCGCACTGCGACGCCGTCGGCATCGACGAGTTGCCAGAAGCCGAAGCGGCGGTGCAGCACCAGCCGCACGGCCAGCAGGGCGGGCAGGCGGCCGGGGGCGGCTCCCGCCAGCGGTCCCTGACTACGCACGATCCGGGCCAGCCGGGGATCGCCGGACTGCTCGGCCAGTTCGTCGAGGCTGCTGTTGGCCAGCAGTGCGGCACGGGTGGCGCGGTTGAAGGTATCGGGGCCCACCGGCCTCTCCAGCCCTACTATCCGCAGCTGTTGCCACAGTTCGTCGAGACTGTCGAGCAGGGCCGTCCACCGCTGTGCGGCGGGCGTACCGAAGGCCTCGGAGATGGCATGGAACTGGGCCCCCCGCTCGGCCGGGAGGTGCAGCTCGCGCCCGTCGGCGAAGCGGTGCACCTGCGGAGGTCCTGGCACCAGCCGCAGCTGGTTGCGGGCCAGTTCCGCGTCGAGGGCGCGGCCGGACTTCTTGAACAGGTCCCGCCAGGTGGCCGGCAGGCGGAAGAGCTGCGGCAGCTCATCGGCCTCCACGCCCAGGTGGGAGTGGGCAGCCCAGTGGCCACCGTCGGGCAGGCCGTCGGAGTCCAGGACGACGTGGTGCCCGGCCTTCGCCAGCCGGGCCGCCGCTGCCATTCCGGACAGGGTGGCGCCGGTCACGAGCACGGTGGCCGGGGAGTTCGAGGACGCGGCCGTCACAGGCCCGCCCCGCCGGAGCGCAGCCGGGCCAGGTTGCGGCGCACCACACCCACTCCTCGTCGGATCTGGGCGAAGACCAGCGCGAACAGCACCAGCCCCACCAGCAGGATCACGCCGGCGGCGACGGCGGCCGGGACGGGGTGCTCCGCGGCCAGCGCCAACACGGCCACCAGCGAGACGTCATTGGCCACCGAGGCGGTCACATTGCTGACCGGTTCCGGGGAGGTGTTGATGGCCAGCCGCAGCCCGGACTTGGTGATGTGGCTGAGCAGGGCACTCACGCCGCCGACGCCGGCCAGGGTGATGGTGGTCAGCGAACCGGTGTTGCCGGCGATCAGTGCGGCGATCACGGCACCCGCGACGGGTCGCACCACGGTGGAGGCGGCATCCCAGGTGGAGTCCACCAGGGGGATCTTGTCCGCCAGCAGCTCGATGGTGGCCAGTACGGCCATCACGGCGAGCACATCGGTGCGCTGGAAGCCGAGCGGAACCTCACCGACATTCGCGAAACGGCCGAGCAGTCCCAGGACGAGCACGGTGGCCCAGGCGTTGAGGCCGGAGGCCCACCCGGTGGCGAAGGTCATGGGGAGAAGTTCCATGCCCAGAAGACTAGGACAGGTCGACGAGTGCCTCGTGTCAGAACTCCCAGCCAAGCTGGTGCACGCCGGGGATGGGGTCGGCGAGGGAGAGCTGGACGAGGCGGGTGGGCTCGAGCTGCTGTGACGCGGGGTGCTGGTCCTCGTTCTCGGCTCCCGGCCGCACGGTGTAGGTCGCGAGGCGGGGACGCCGGTCAAGGAAGTGCACGTCTATGGCCAGGTGGTCGATCGGCCTGGGCAGGACGCGGGCAAAACCGAAGTCCTCATCGTCGGCGATGTCCCAGACCACGCGGTACTCCATCTGGGCCGTCTCGCCCTGGGACACGGGGCGTGACAGCTTCAGTTCGGCGATCACCAGGCCGTTGTCCACCGTGGTCACATCGCCCAAGGAGCAGCCGGCGACTGGCTCGACGACAGGCAGGCATCGGGAGGACGCCTCCTGGCGAAGGACCAGGGGAATGCGGTGCAGGCAGGCCGTCTCGGCGCGCAACAGCTGGCGGGTCGTCTCGCTCTGGGTGGTACGCGCCAGGCTGAACTCGATGCTGTCCTGCAGGGTCTGGTTGGCGAAGTCCGGGTCCGGGTTGAAGCCAATCCGGATCAGGGCGCCGCTGATCCGCGGATTGCGGTTGGCGCCCTGCGGCAGGGCTCCGGTCAGGCCTCCGTCGGGGACGCGCAGCACCTTCTCCAGTTCCCGCAGCGCCATCAGGGAGCGGGTGCGGGTGGGCAGGGAACGGCCGGTCTGCCAGTAGCTCAGGGTGGCGATGGAGATGGGGGTTCCGCTCTCGCGCAGGTGCTGGGCGATGCGGTCCAGGGTGAGGTTTCGCTGGGCGATGGCGGCGGACAGCACGGCCGCGAAGTCCGTCGGCAGACCCGGTCCGGAGGAGTTGGGGCTGGCGGACGGCATGGATCCATCATGACTCACTCACTGGTCCTTCTGCGAGCTTGACCTTTTGTCGGAGGAGGCATCTATAGTTCTCCGTGTTCGAACGATTGTTCGATTCAAGGTCGGAGGTGTGGGATGCGCAGGTTCGACGAGCGGATCGAGGTGCGGCTGGGTCGCGTCGGTGAGCAGGAGGGGCCCAGCCAGTTCCTGTGGCGCAACCGGTTGTGGCGGGTGCTGGCGCTGCAGGAGCGCTGGATCGAGTCCGGCGCCTGGTGGGACTCCCCCCGGGCACGGGCCGTGCGCGGGGACTGGACCGCCGGATCCCCGGACGAGGGGGCCGACGCGGACCTGCTGTGCGAGCGGGAGGTCTGGCGGGTGGAGGCCGCCAATGGCCGCTCCTTCAGCCGCGGCATCTACGAACTGGTAAACAAGCCCTCCGACGGCAGCTGGCAGCTGCGCGCCGTCATGGACTGAGGGTGTGATGGATCCCTTCGTGCACCTGAGGGTGGCCTCCGGCCATTCCCTGCAGTACGGCGCCAGCCACCCCGCAGAACTCGTCGCCGCGGCCGCGGCCCAGGACATGGACACCCTTGCCCTGACCGACCGCGACGGCCTCTACGGCGCCATCCGCTTCGCCAAGGCCTGCCTGCGCACCGGCGTGGCGCCCGTCATCGGCGTGGACCTGGCCGTGCCCTTCGACGACCAGCGTCGCAGCGCCCAGGTGACGAGGATGCGCGACCCGCGGCTGCCCCGGGTCGTCGCCACCGCCACCTCCCGCGCCGGCTGGGCCCAGCTGTGCGGGCTGGTCACCGACACCCATCTGGGTGGGGACAGGGGGCGGCC
Organism: Luteococcus japonicus; assembly: GCF_003752415.1. Lineage (NCBI taxonomy): Bacteria > Bacillati > Actinomycetota > Actinomycetes > Propionibacteriales > Propionibacteriaceae > Luteococcus > Luteococcus japonicus. The sequence continues at coordinate 2,971,892 of NZ_RKHG01000001.1, forward strand.
CGTCGCCAGCCGGGAACTGCTCGCCTCCCATGCCTCAGGTGGGGATCTGGTGGTCACCCTCGGTGCGGACAGCCAGTACGGGCTGCACATTGCCTCCGGTCAGCCGGACCTGGCCCGCGCCGAACTGCGTCGCTGGCTGGATGTGGTGGACCCGGCCCAGCTGGTCGTCGCCGTCACCAACCACCAGGCCGGCGGTCACGGGATCGGCAGCGCCCACCAGGCCGCCGGGATGCTCGCCATCGCCGACGAGCACGGCCTGACCGGTGTGCTCACCAACCAGGTCCGGATGGTCGAACGTCGCCAGGCAGTCACCCTCGACGTGCTGGACGCCGCCCGGCGGCTCGTCCCGCTGGACGCCCGCACTGTGGACCGGCGCAATGCCGAGGCACACCTCAAGAGTGGCAAGCAGATGCTGCAGCTGGCCGAACACGTGGCCAGGCTCTCCGGGCGTGGGGAGCGAGGTGCCGAGCGACTGTTGGCCGACACCCGGATGCTGGCGCTGCGCTGCCGGCTGGACCCCCGAGGCGACCTGGGTCTGGGTGAGGTCCACCTGCCGGAATTCGAGACCCTGGGCACCACCACCGAGCAGGCCATGGCGGAACTGCGCCGCCGCTGTGAGGCCGGTGTCGCCGACCGCTATGGCGCCATGACCGAGGCCGTGCGCTCCCGGCTCGATGACGAACTCGACGTGATCGCCCGGCTGGGCTACGTCTCCTACTTCCTGACCGTCGCAGAGGTGGTGCAGCTGGTGCGCGACATGGGCATCCGCTGCGCCGCCCGCGGTTCGGGGGCCGGCAGCTTGGTCAACCACCTGCTGGGCATCTCCGGGGTGGACCCGATCCGGTACGGGCTGGTGATGGAACGCTTCCTGTCCCCGCTGCGCCAGGCGCTGCCGGACATCGACCTCGACGTCGAGTCCGCCCGTCGCACGGAGATCTACGAGAAGATCCTCGCCACCTTCGGCAGCAACCGGGTGGCCTGCGTCGCGATGCTGGAGACCTACCGGGTGCGCCACGCCGTGCGCGATGTCGCCGCCGCGCTCAGCATGCCGCCCAACGAAGCCGACGCCATCGCCAAGGCCTTCCCACACATCCGTGCCCGCGACGCCCGCAAGGCCCTGCGGGACCTGCCCGAACTGCGCGCCGCCGGCCTGGCCGAACGCCGTCTGGACCTCTTCTTCGAGCTGGTCGAGTCCCTCGACGGACTGCCCCGACACGTCGCCCTGCACCCCTGCGGGGTGATCCTGAGCGACTCGACGCTGCGCGAACGCACTCCACTGGAAACCAGCTTCAGCGGATTCCCGATGAGCCAGTTCGACAAGGACGACGTGGAGGACATCGGCCTGCTCAAGCTCGACGTGCTGGGCATCCGGATGCAGTCGTCGATGTCCCATGCCCTGACCGAGCTGGGGCGCACCACCGGCAGCGCCCCGGACATCGACGCACTGGCCCCCTTCGACGATCCGGAGGTCTACGACATGATCGGCCACGCCCAGACCCTGGGCTGCTTCCAGATCGAGTCACCCGGTCAGCGCGAACTGGTCGGCAAGTTCGGCCCCTCCACCTTCAACGACATCATCATCGACATCTCCCTCTTCCGTCCCGGGCCGGTGAAGTCGGACATGGTGATCCCCTTCCTCAATGCCCGTCAGGGATGGTCACCGCCCCGCTACCTGCATCCTGATCTTGAACCGGTGCTGGCCGAGACCGGCGGGGTGGTGGTCTTCCACGAACAGATCATCAAGATCATCTCCGTGATGACCGGCTGCAGCCTGGCCCAGGGTGACGAGGCCCGACGGGCCCTGGGCGACCCCGCGGGGCAGCTCGACGTGAAGGACTGGTTCGTGCCCCTGGCTCGTGGGCGTGGCTACTCGTCGCGGGTGGTGGAACGGGTCTGGCACGTGCTGGAGTCCTTCGCCAGTTTCGGTTTCTGCAAGGCCCACGCCGCGGCCTTCGCGCTGCCCACCTACCAGTCGGCCTGGCTGAAGCGGCACCATCCGGCCCACTTCCTGGCCGGGGTGCTGACCCATGACCCAGGGATGTACCCCAAGCGCCTGGTGCTGGAGGAGGCCCGTCGCTGCGGCATCGAGGTGCTGGGCGCGGACGTGAACCTCTCGGGTGCCACCTATCGGGTGGAGTCCCTCACGATGGCCGAGATCCCCGAGCCTGTCGAGGGGCTCCCCGACGGGCGGGGATGGGGGATCCGGATCAGCCTGGCGGACGTGAAGGGGATCAGCGAACTGGACGTGGCCCGGATCGTCGCCGCCCAGCCCTTCACCAGCCTCAGCGACTTCTGGGCCCGTGCCCAGGTCAGTGCACCCCTGGCCGAGAACCTGGTGCTGGCGGGCGCCTTCGACGGGATGTACGGCGTCGGCAGGCCCTCGTCGGTGCTGCGTCACGGCCGGTTGACCCGCCGTGACCTGTTGCTGGCCCTGGCTGACCTGGTGCGCCAGTCCCGGGTGGATGCCCGCACCGCCAGCCGCGCCCGTGGCTTGCGGCGCAGCGGCACGACGCCCGGCCATGCCGCCGACCGGATGGCCGGAGTGCAGCTGGCGCTGGACTTCACCGAGCCCGTCTCGCCGGCCGAGCTGCCCGTCTCGTCGGCCGAGCTCGTCGAGGTCCCCACCGACGTCGCGGCCACCGGCCTGCCGGAGATGGACCACGACGAGCGGCTCGCGGCCGAGCTGGAGATCCTTGGCCTGGACGTCAGCCGGCACGTGGTCGACGGCTACCGGGACCTGCTCGACGAGCTGGCCACCGTCAGCTCCACGGACCTGCTGAAGCACCGGCAGAAGGCGGACCTGCTGGTGGCGGGGGTCAAGGTGGCCACCCAGACCCCGCCGGTGCGTTCGGGCCGACGGGTGGTCTTCCTCACCCTCGACGACGCCACCGGACCAGTGGACTGCACCTTCTTCGAGGACGCCCAGGGGCCCTATGCCAGCACCGTCTTCTCCTCCTGGCTGCTGGTGGTGCGCGGCGAGCTGCGTCGCACCGGCCCGCGCGGGGTCTCGCTGCGCGCCACCGGCGCCTGGGACCTGACCGAACTGCACCAGGTCTGGCGGGAGAGGCTGGAGACCGGCGCCTCCCGACGCCAGGCTCTGGCCGCGGTGCTGGAGCTTGTGGAGCGGGTGCCTGCCCGTCCCTCCGTCCCCGAGCCAGCCACCTCCTCGTCCCCCGAGCCTGCCGAAGGGCCTGGGGAGGGGCGGACTCGCGCCGGGGGGATGGGACAGCGCCGAGTGCTGGTGCATGCCAGCGGCTTCAAGCAGTCGCCCTATGCCGACGTGAAACCCGCAGGGGTGCCCGCCAGCCAGGCGCCACGCAAGCTGTGGCACTCCTCACCAGGAAGCTCCGGACGATGAACCGGGTGATCCTGCACGTGGACATGGACGCCTTCTACGCATCGGTGGAGATGGCCCGGCGCCCGGAGCTCAGGGGTCGTCCGATGTACGTCGGGGGAGCGCATCGTGGCGTGGTGCTGAGCGCCAACTACGAGGCCCGGCGGTATGGCATCGAGGGCGGGATGAGTTCCACGCGTGCCCGGCGGCTGTGCCCACAGGCGGTGGCGGTGCCTCCGGACTTCGACGCCTACCAGGTGGTCTCGCACGGCGTCTTCGCGATCTTCGAGACCGTCACCGCGCAGGTGGAGGCGGCCAGCATCGACGAGGCCTTCCTGGACATCACCGGCGCGCTTCGCCGGCTGGGGGACCCGGTGATGATCGGGGAGCGGCTGCGCGCCCAGGTGGCCGACGAACAGCAGGTGCCCTGCTCGGTGGGGATCGGGCCCAGCAAGTTCGTCGCCAAGCTGGCCAGCAAGCAGGCCAAGCCCGACGGGCTGGTGCTGGTGCGCCCGCAGGAGGTGCTGGACTTCCTGCACCCGTTGCCGGTGGAGGCGATGTGGGGGGTGGGCCCCTCGACGGCCGGGAGGCTGCACAAGCTGGGCTTGCTGACCGTGGCGGACCTGGCGCACACCCCGCGGGCGACGCTGCAGCGCGCCTTCGGGGCCAACCAGGGCGGCCAGTTGCATGACCTGGCGTGGGGCAGGGATGCCCGACGGGTGGTGCCGGAGCAGACCGAACGCTCCATCGGGGCGCAGGAGACCTTCGCCCGGGACACCGATGACGCGGCCATGGTCCGCACCGAGATCCTGCGGCTGAGCGGCCGCGTGGCCTCCCGGATGCGTCGGGCACGGATGTTGGGCCGGGTGGTGTGCGTGGAGGTGCGTTTCGCGGACTTCTCCACCACCAGCCGCACCATCACGCTGGACAGTCTCACCGATGTCACCGACGAGGTCTTCGACGGCGCCTGGCGGGCCTTCGGCAGGTTGAAGCTGCAGCGGGCCCGGATCCGACGGGTGGGGGTCAGGGTGGAGGGCCTGGTGGAGGCGGACCAGGCCTTCCAGCAGCTGCCACTGGATGCCCCGGAGCGGGGGATGCGGGAGGTGGAACTGGTGGCCGACGAGGTGGTCAACCGCTTCGGACCGGCCGCGGTGCAGCGGGCGTCGCTGACCCGTCGCTGAACCGGGCCCCCCCGCGCCTTCCGCCGGGCCGTCGGCCGACCTACACTGGAGGGTAACCGACGGACCCGGCCGGCGGTGACGGACCAAGGAGGCAGCGATGGCTCTTTCGGAGCAGGAACAGCGCTTGCTCGAACAGTTGGAGGCCTCTCTGGCCGCCGATGACCCCACCTTGGCCCGAGCACTGCGTGGTGACGGGCCCGCCCCGCGCCTTCAGCGGCGCCATGCGGGAGTGATGCTGCTGGGGCTCGCCGTCGGGCTGGTCGGCCTGATCGGCGGCATGCAGCTGCACCCCGTGGTCAGTGTGCTGGGCTTCGTCGTGATGCTGATCTCCGCGGTCTCCCTGTCCGAACAGCTGCGCGCCGTGGGCGAGGGGAAACCCCGCGCACCGCGCGCCATGCCTCGGTCATCACGCATGCCCGGCAGCCCCTTGGACGACGAGCACCTGGACCGTGCGCGTGAGCGCTGGCGTCAGGAGGGCGGCCGCTGAGCCACCCTCAGGAGATCAGGGCCAGGGCGAGCAGGGCCACCTGGGGATCCGGGTCGCCTGTGAGCTGACGAGGCGTGCGCGGGCACGAGGGGTTGCGATCTCGACGAGCGCCTGGGCCAGCCGAGCACGTGCCGGCGCCGGAGTCGAGGGAGCGGCCAGGGCGGCGTCGACGGCATCCATGACGTCGTCGACGAGGTCGGCGGAGCCGCTCAGCCGGGCGAGGCTCTCGGCGGCCTCGACGTCGTGGTCACCATCCACCACCAGACCCAACAGCACCGGGATGGCGGCAGCGATGCCCTGCCCGGACAGGGTCATGGCCGCATGCCGCCGCACCCCCGGGTCGCTGTCGGGCAGGGCGGTGGTGAGCACCGAGCGTGGCATCCGCGGGGAACTTGCTGATGGTGAGGACGGCCCGCCGCCGCACGGTGGGATCAGCCTCTCGCGCGGCCTCGGACAGCGGCTCGATCGCGGCCGGGCCGAGGCGCGCCAGCGCCCAACCCAGGGCGCCGGCCACATGGGCGTCGGACTCTCCCACGAGCGCCCGGACCAGGGTGGCGGGGGGCAGGGCCGGTGCGGTCTGGCCCTGCCCCAGCGCGACCTGCTGGCGCTGGGCGGGTTCGCCACGGTGCAGGGTGCGTACCGAGGGGGTCACGCAGCATGTCCTGGGTGGTCCAGGGCCAGGTGCTCGGTTCGGCGATCTTGGACAGGCTGTGCAGGGCCTGGCTGCGTGCCTGCGGATTGCGTGACTCCAGCTCGGGCTTCAGGCGGGGCAGGGTCAGCTCGGCGGGCAGCTGGACCAGCGCCCAGGTGAGCATGTCGCGCACGAAGAAGTCCGGCTCGATGCCGCACCGCATGATCACGACCTTCACGAGGCTGGCCTCGGGCGGGGAACCGGCCGCCATCGCTGCCGATAGCCGGGCGGACGAGTCGCCGGCGCCCAATGCGTCGGCAAGGCTCTGGGCTCGCGGGGAGAACTGTCGTGGGCTCATGTGGCCACCTCCTGGGAAACAGGAGACACCTTGACACTGTGTCAAGGTCAAACGATCAGGACACGTAGTGCTGGTGGTCGGTCTCCTGACGCACCGCGACGTGACCGTCGGCGGTGCCGGTGAGTCGCTTCCACAGCGAGCGGGGCAGCAGCAGCGCCAGCATCCGGCCACCGGTGGTGGCGCCGGCCAGCAGCTGGTTGCGCAGCTCCCGCACGTCGTCGCCCACATTGCCCAGCTCGCCCAGCGTGCGGGCATAGCGGGAACGTTCGACCCCCATGGCGAGCCGGTCCAGCGCCTCGCCTCCCCGCTCGTCGAAGTGGGGGGACAGCGCGGCGGCATTCTCCCGCGGCGTGCCCTGCGGCCAGGGCTGCCCGAGGTCGTGCAGGGTGTCGCGCAGCTCCAGCCAGCCGCGGGTGACCCGGTCGTACGGATCGGCGGATGCGTCGAGACGACGTGAGCGGCTGAGCAGGCGGATCATCGAGGGCAGCGAGAGTAGTCCGAGCAGACCCAGGATGCCGGCACCCCACTTGATGATCTTCGTCCAGGCGGTGGGCTCGCCGGCTGGGGTGGGGTCGATGCTGCTGGCCGAGGAGCTCGGGCTGGCCGAGGCGGAGCTGGGGGACTTGCTGGGGGCCTTGGAGCTGGCACCACCCGATGCGGTGGCGGAGGGCAGCGGCTTGACGTCCTTGTTGACCAGGGACCACTCCGGGGCGGAGGCGACGCGGCTGGTGGGCTCGAAGCGGACCCAGCCGTAGTCCTTGAAGTACAGCTCCGGCCAGGCGTGCATGTTGCTGGCCTTGACCTCGTAGTGGTCGCCCTTCTTCTCGCCGGGAAGGAAACCGACCGAGACGCGTGAGGGGATGCCCTCGATGCGTGCCATCAGGGCCATCGCGGAAGCGAAGTGCACGCAGTAGCCGGTCTTGTCCTTGGTGAGGAAGTTGGTCAGCACCTCGAAGCCGTCGCCGGGCGGGGCGGTGGTGGAGTACCCGAAGTTGCGAGGGCTGGACAGGTAGGCCTGGATGGCGGCCGCCTTCAGCACCGGCGTCGACGCGCCCTTCGTGACGTCATGGGCAATGTCCATGATCGGCTTGGGGACGTCATTGGGCACTGCCGCGGTCGTCTTGGCATCGGAGGGGGTGCCGCTCTCGGCCAGGGTGAAGTTCTCGGCCTGAGGATCGTTCAGCGCCGAGGTCACCTGGTAGGTCTTGTTGCGGATCGAATCGGTGCGGTTCTCGTCCTCGGTGGACAGGATCGTCAGCGTCTGCGGGTCATAGCGCCAGCGGCCCTCGGCGGTGTGGCTCTGGGGGGCATAGGGCGCGGGCAGGTACTCGCCGGACAGGTCCTGCACGGAGATCTCCGCAGTGACCTGCTTGCCCGGGGTGGTCAGTCCGGGGGGTGCGGGCAGCGCGCCGTCCTTGAGCTGGACCGGGGACATGTGCCAGCCCTTGGCATCCATCACGGTCAGTGAGGCGGTGCGCAGGTAGAGCGGTTCGTCGGCCTTGTAGGTCAGCACGACGCGGTCCACCGGAAGGTTCAGGTTCTTCGAGAGGTCGATGGTGGGGTCCGCCATCTCCAGCGGGCCGCTGCCCCGGGGACGGGCGGACTCGATGTCCAGGTTGCCCAGCCGGGGGACGATGGCGCCCAGTCCGAGCGCCAGGACCAGGGCCGGGACACCCACCAGGGCACCCAGGCGCAGCGCGCCGGCCTTGGAGTGCGGGTTGTGGGCGGAGTCGCTGGCCAGGTTCCTGGTCCAGGCGGAGTTCTCGTTGATGCCGTCGGCCACCAGGACGACGAGGTAGCCCACGCCGAGCAGTGCGAAGACCCACCAGGAGACGTCACGGCCGATGGCCAGTGCCGGGATCAGGTAGAGCGTGAGCAGCGGGGCCAGCATCCAGGCGGTGGCCTGCAGGGTGACCACCAGGATGTCGGCGACGATGGTGACCAGTCCGATCAGCAGCACCATCAGCCAGGTGACCGCGGCGGTCGGTGTCATCGGGGCCAGCTCGACGCGGATCTGCATCACGGCTCGCGAGAGCAGTGCGGGCAGGTGGGTGATGCCGCGGTCCGCGGCGGGCTGGGCCAGCAGCCCCAGGCCAAGACCGACGGCTGTCAGGCTCACCAGCTGTGCCAGGTGCACCACCATGGCGGGCAGGCCGAAGCGTCGCAGGAGCAGGGAGAGCACCTGCAGCAGCAGGATGACCCCGGCGCCCTGGGCCAGGAAGAGCCGGTCCTGGGTCAGCGGAACCAGGCTGAACTGCCCCAGCAGCATGGCAAGGGCGACGGCCAGCGTCAGACGATCGGACGGGCGCATCATGCGCCACCTCCTCGGCGTTCGAGTTCGGCCCAGGCCTCGGCGACGGAGCTGCCACGCTTGACCTGCACGACGCGCCACTGGGCCTCGGACAGCTGGCGGACACATTCTTCGTGCTGGGCAATGACCTCGGGTTCGGCCCGCAGGCCGCGGATGGTGAAGGAGTCGACGTCCAGCACGATGGCCAGGCCGACGGTGCGGCCGCGCCGGGCGGTGGCCAGCGCCGTCACGTCATCGGGGGACAGGCGGCCCAGGACGGCCACCAGCATCTCTCCCTGGCGCTGCAGGTTGGTCTCGAGCGCGGTCTCCAGGCTGTCGATGGCGCAGGTGTCCTCGTCGGTCATCGCGAGCAGGACGGCCTCCCGGGCGGCATAGGGGTCCTCGGCGCTGGAGGTGGGCACCAGTCCTTCGGAGTCCACCATCGCCAGCCGGTATCCATTGGTGATCAGGTGGTGGGCGATGCTGGTGGCGGCCGAGACGGCCCATTCGAAGCTGGAGGTGCGGCCGGTGCCGGCGTGCGAGCTCTCGCGGGAGTCGAGCAGGATGGTCACGCTCGGGTCCCACGCCTGCTCCTCGCGGCGCACCATGATCTCGCCCTTGCGGGCCGTGGAGCGCCAGTGGATGCGACGCACGTCGTCGCCGTCGCGGTATTCGCGCACCAGCACGTCGTCCTGGCCCACCAGGCCGATCTTCTGCGGGGTGGACTCGCCCGAGGCATTGTTGCCGGCGGCGGCGCCCATCTGAGTCAGCGGCACGACCTCCGGGGTGACCAGCACCTCGTTGGAGGCGCGGAACTGGCGGTCGATCTGTGCCAGGCCGAAGGGGTCCACGGCGCGCACCAGCAGTGGGCCGACGCGGTAACGACCGCGGGCCAGACCCATCAGTGGGTAGGTGAGCTGGCGCTTCCAGTCACCGGCGAAGGTGTGGATGGTGAAGCGCGGGCGGCGTCCCAGCTCACGGGGAACGGTGTCCTCGAAGCGCAGCAGGCCAACAGGAAGGGCGCCGGCCTTGCGCAGGTCCAGCGTCGCGTCCATCCGTTCGCCCAGCGTGACGCGGGGCGGGTCGATGGTGCGTTCGCTGACCAGGTGGAGGCGGGAACGGCCGACGACGCCGATGGCGGCCACGGGCAGCAGGATGAGCAGGATGCTCACCCGTGCCAGATCGCGCTGGCCGAAGGCCATGCAGGCGATCAGCAGCACCACCCCGAGGACAAGGAATGCCTTGCCTCGGGGTGTGAGCGCTCGCCAGGACTTGGCGATCAAGAATTCACCTTCGGTCGGGGATGGCCACGGTCTCCACCGCGGCATCGATGATCTCGGCAACCGTCCGTCCGGCCAGCTGTGCCTGCACCGAGGGCAGCACGCGGTGGCCCAGTACGACGCGGGCCAGGGCCTGGACATCGTCCGGGATGGAGTAGTCGCGGCCCTGCAGGGCCGCCTGGGCGCGCACGGCCCGCAGCAGGTGCAGGCTGGCGCGCGGGGAGGCACCCAGACGCAGGTCCTTGCTGGCGCGGGTGGCGGCGACGACGCCGACGATGTAGTCCTTCACGGCCGGCGCGACGTAAACGTCCTTGACGGCGCGGATCAGGGCGACGATGGTCTCGGCGTCAGTGACGGGCTGCAGGCTCTCCAGAGGGTTGGAGCCGCCGTGCGAATCCAGCATGTCCAGCTCGGAGGCGCGCGTCGGGTAACCCATCTCGATCCGGGCCATGAAGCGGTCACGCTGGGCCTCGGGCAGGGGGTAGGTGCCCTCCATCTCGATCGGGTTCTGGGTGGCCACCACCATGAAGGGCGCGGACAGCTCGTGGGTGATGCCGTCACTGGAGACCTGGCGCTCGGCCATCGCCTCGAGCAGTGCGGACTGCGTCTTGGGGGAGGCGCGGTTGATCTCGTCGCCCACCACGATGTTGGCGAAGATGCCGCCGGGCTTGAACTCGAAGTCGTGCGTGTCCTGGTTGTAGATGCTGACGCCGGTGATGTCGCTGGGCAACAGGTCGGGCGTGAACTGCAGGCGGCGCACGCTGCAGTCGATCGAGCGGCCCAGGGCCTTGGCCAGCATCGTCTTGCCGACGCCTGGGACATCCTCGACGAGCAGGTGGCCCTCGGCCAGCAGCACCGCCAGGGCGATGTCGATCTGTTCGGTCTTGCCCTCGATGACGCTCTCGATGGCGGTGCGGACCTGGCCCATCACCTCTACCACGTCGGACAGGTTGCGGCTCTCGGCCCCATTCTGCTCCACCGGGTTCTCCTTCATGTCGGGCACTCGAGGGCGCCTTGGCGTTGCTGGCATAGGACGGCCGGTCTGATGACCAACTGCTTGGTGAATCGTACCGTGCACACCCCTTCATCCCAACGTCACCGGACGGGGGTCGGCGGACCTGAAGATGCCCCAAATGGAGCGAAAGGGGAGTGGAAGGTGTTTGAAGTGGAGGGTTGTGGAGTATTGTGGAGTCAAGTGGAGGAAATCGGCGTGATCGTGGAGTGAGCGGAGGTGGCCAGGTGTTCCTGGGTACCCATACTCCGAAGATCGACGAGAAGGGTCGTTTCTTCCTGCCGGCGAAGTTTCGCGACGAGTTGGCCGAGGGCCTGGTGATCACCAGGAGTCAGGATCGCTGTCTGGCGATCTACCCGACGGCCACCTTCGTCGAGATGACCAAGCAGGTGAGCACCGCTCCGACGACCCTGAAGCAGGTCCGTGACTTCCAGCGCATGCTGGCGGCCGGGGCCTCGGACGAGACGCCGGACAAGCAGGGGCGAGTCACCATCCCGCCCCAGCTGCGCAGCTACGCGGGTCTGGAGTCCCAGATCGTCGTGGTGGGTGCCATCAACCGGGTCGAGGTCTGGGACGTCGCCGCGTGGGAGGAATACTCCGCGCAGCAGGAATCGGTCTTCGCCGAGATGAACGAGGAGGTCTTCCCCGGCCTGTGAGGTCGGGTTGGACCAACGATGGGAAACGGATTGCGCCCTGAGGCTTCAATCCGGGGTTCCGACCCCCTGGCTCACCTTCCCCGGTGCCAGGTGGTCCTTCCCGCGGGGTGCATACCCCAGGAATCCCGGGTTGAAACCCCTGGGCGCAAACGAATGGATGGGTGGCGAGAATGGTCGGGACCGAGCTGACGGAGGAGTCCGTCGAGGCTGTGGTCGATCCTGCCCGCATCCACATCCCTGTGATGCGTGACCGGATCCTCGAACTCCTGGCTCCCGCGCTGGAGGCCCCGGGCAGCATCCACGTCGACGGCACCCTGGGCATGGGCGGCCACGCGGAATCGGTACTGCAGGCCTGCCCCACCGCCCGCGTCATCGGCATAGACCGGGACCCCAATGCCCTGGCCATCGCCACGAAGCGACTCGAGGGATTCGGAGACCGCTTCACCCCCGTCGAGGCCGTCTACGACGAGCTGCCGGAGGTCCTGGAGGAACTCGGCGTGCGACACATCGACTCCATGCTGCTGGACCTCGGCCTGTCCAGCATGCAGATCGACCGCCGCGAACGAGGCTTCGCCTATTCCGTCGACGCCCCGCTGGACATGAGGATGGACGGAAAGCAGGAGCTCACTGCGGCCGGGGTGCTCAACACCTACGAGCCGCGCGACCTGGTGCGCATCCTGCGCGTCTACGGCGAGGAGCGTTTCGCGGACCGGATCGTGCGGCGAGTCGTCGCGGCCCGCGAGGTCGAGCCCTTCACGGACTCCGCCCGGCTGGTGCAGGTGATCTGCGACGCCATCCCGATGGCCGCCCGCAAGACTGGGGGACACCCCGCCAAGCGGACCTTCCAGGCCCTTCGGATCGAGGTGAACGCGGAGCTGGAGGCGCTCGAGGGGGTGCTGCCGGCGGCGCTCGACGCGCTGACCGTCGGTGGTCGGCTGGCCGTGCTGGCCTACCACTCGTTGGAGGACCGGATGGTCAAGAACCTCTTCCGGACCGGCTCCACCGACTCCGCACCGCGCAACCTGCCCGTGGTGCCCGAGTCCATGCAGCCCGAACTGCGGCTGCTGACCCGCGGCGCGGAGAAGGCCAGCGAGGACGAGACCATTGCCAACCCACGCGCAGCCTCCGCCCGGCTGCGCGTCGCCGAACGCATCAGGAGGGCACGATGAGCGCACTGCTGGCACCGCTGGAGCAGACCAGGACGTCCGGTCCGCGCGCCGAGAGGCCGGTGCTGCGCCCCGTCGCATCCAGTCCGCTGAAGCTCTCCCGCGTCGGCTTCATCATCTTCCTCACCACCCTGCTCGGTGCCGGCATGGTGGGCATCCTGCTGCTCAACACCCACATCCAGCAGCGCGCCCAGACCGTGGCCGTCGCCCAGCGCGAGGCCGACGACCTGGGCCACCAGCAGGCGTCGCTGACCGCGAAGGTGGAACAGCTGCGTTCCTCCTCGGACCTCGCCACCCGCGCATGGGAACTGGGGCTTCGCCCCAATCCGCACCCCGTCTTCGTGAAGCTGGGCGCCGACGGCAAGCCCGGGCAGGTGATCGGTGAGCCGATGGCCGTCAACGGCTCCGAGATGCCGGACCAGAAGTACGTCGGCGCGGACACCGTGACCGCCCGGATCGCCCAGGCCAAGGCTCAGTACAGGGCCAAGGAGGCCGCAGAGAAGGCGCGCCGGATCGCGGCCGCGAAGAAGGCGGAACAGGACAGGATCGCCCGGATCAAGGCCGCCGAGGCCAAGCAGAAGGCGGATGCCGCGGCGAAGAAGAAGGCGGATGCCGCGGCGAAGCAGAAGGCCGCTGCGGCCGCCAAGGCGAAGAGCAGCACCGGAGGCCGCTGATGGCGGGCAAGCAGCCCACCCGTCGGCCCGCACCCCGAGGGTCATGGCTGGACACCTCCCGGATCCAGCTCGCAGAACCGGACAAGCGGCTGCGCTGGATGCTCCTGGCGATCCTGGTGGCCGTGACCCTGTTCATGGGACGAGCGCTGCAGCTGCAGGCCTTCGACTCCAAGGCCTATGCCGCCAAGGCGGCCCAGCAGATGACCCACACCGTTCCGCTGGTTCCCCAGCGTGGCACCATCAGCGACCGCTTCGGAACCGTGATGGCAACCACCGTCCCCGCCGTGCGGATCGTCGCCGATCCGAGCATGATCGCCCGCAATGGCGTGGACAAGCGCGTCGACCTGACCGAGAAGCAGCAGAAGACCGCCAACGCCAATGCTCCGGCGATGTCCAAGATCCTCGCCAAGCACCTGGGTGGCAAGGAGGCGGACTACCTGAAGTCGCTCACCGCCAAGGGCAAGGACGGTGAGCTGCTCAGCTGGAAGGTTGTCGCGCCGCAGGTGGAGGCCAGCGTCTGGAACGGGATCAACAAGGAACTGCGGGCCGGCGGACCCGTAGAGGGCGTCGCCAAGGGCTCGCCCTACTGGTACGGCCTGTACAAGCAGGACAATCCCAAGCGCATCTACCCGTCGGGCTCCGTGGGCGGCAACCTGATCGGCGTGGTCCGCAGCGAGGTTGATCCGGAGCCGCACGTGAAGGCCCTGACCGGGGTCGAGAAGTTCCTGGACCCCGAGCTGACCGGCACGGCCGGCCGCGAGGTCTACGAGAGCTCCGCCTATGGGCGCATCCCGCTGGGCACCGACGTGCTCACCCCGGCCGTCGACGGCAATGACTACACGCTGACCATCGATGCCACCCTCCAGCAGGCCACGGAGGCCGCCCTGGCCAAGTACACCGCCCAGGCCGCGGCCACCACCGGCACCGCCATCGTGATGAATGTCAAGACCGGGGAGGTGCTGGCCAATGCCAATGTGCCCAGCTACGACCCGAACAAGATCAGTGAGGCCGCCGCGAAGAGCGGCCTGGTCAACCGCTCCGTCGAGGCCATCTACGACCCGGGGTCGGTGCAGAAGGTGCTGACCATGGCCGCCCTGGCGGACAAGGGCCTGGTCAAGGCCGACACCCGGGTGCTGGTGCCGAGCAAGCTCGAGTCCGGCGGAGGCTACATCCGTGACTCCTATGCCCACAGTGATGTCCCGATGACGGCCCGCGGCGTGATCGCGAAGTCCTCCAACATCGGCACCGCAATGCTCTCCCGCCAGCTGGACAAGCCCAGCCTGGTGCAGTACCTCAAGGACTTCGGTCTGGGCAGCAAGACCGGGGTGGAGCTGCCCGGGGAGTCCGCCGGCATCATCCCCAAGCCGGACATGGCCGACTACTCACGGGACCAGATCGCCTTCGGCCAGGGCCTGTCCACCACCCCGATCCAGGAGGCCGCCGCCGTCGCGGGCGTCGTCAACGACGGCGTCTACAACCCGCCGACGATGGTGAAGGCCGCCACCGGCAGCGACGGCAAGCCCGCCAAGCTCCCGGCGAAGGAGCCGCGTCGCGTCATCTCCAAGGAGGCCTCGGCCGAGGTGCGGGACATGATGGAGGCCGTGATCACCCTGGATCCCAAGAAGCGCGCCATCCCCGGCTACCGTGCCATCGGCAAGTCCGGCACCGCCGAGCGCGCCGACGGCAAGGGCGGATACGACGGATACACCGCCTCTTTCGTGATGGCAGCCCCCGCCGAGAACCCGCAGATCCTGGTCTACGTGCTGCTCGACGAGCCGCTGGACGGCCACCAGGGATCCGAGGTGGCGCTGCCAGTGACCCAGGAGGTCATGAAGCTCGCCCTGCCGCGCTACGGCGTCCTGCCCTCCACCACACCCGCACCCGAGAAGCCGCTGGAGTATGAACCGTGACGAGCCAGAACCTCCTGCGTCCCGCCGCACGCCCGGTCCGGCAGCTCAATGAGCTGTTCGAGGACTCGGGCGACGATGCCGTCGAACTGCCCGAGCAGTCCGTCGAGGTCAGCGGCATCACGCTGGACTCCCGCACCGTGGCCCATGGTGACCTCTACGTCGCCCTGAGCGGAACCCGCGCGCACGGTGCGCAGTTCGCCCCAGGGGCGGTCGGGCGGGGAGCCGTCGCGATCCTCACCGACGAGGCGGGCCGTCAGCAGGCCGGGGCCACCGGGGTCCCGGTGGTCGTCGCCGTCGATGCACGCGACGCCATGGCCGATGCCGCCGCGACGCTCTTCGGTTCGCCCACGCACCAGCTGATGATGTTCGGCCTGACCGGTACCAATGGCAAGACCACCACCACCTTCCTGCTGGAGGCGGCTCTCGTGGCCGCAGGCCGCCGGGTGGGGACCATCGGGACCAATGGCTTCCGGCTGGACGGCGTCGAGCTGCCCAGCAATCGCACCACCGTCACCACGCCGGAGTCGCCGGACCTGCAGGCGCTGCTCGCCGTGATGCTGGAGCGCGGGGCGGACAGCGTGGCCATGGAGGTCAGCTCCCACGCCCTGGCGCTGCAGCGGGTGGACCACATCGGTTTCGACGTCGCGGGCTTCACCAACCTGGGCCGTGACCACCTAGACTTCCACCCCACCATCGAGGACTACTTCGAGGCCAAGGCACGGCTCTTCGAGGCCGAGCACTGCCGGGTGGCCGTCATCAACACCGATGACGAGCATGGCCGCATCCTGGCCGAGCGGATCACCACCGCCGGGGCGCCGCGCCTGGTCACCACCGGTTTCGGGGACTCGGACCACCAGTTGCTGGAGGTCACGCCCGAGGGGCCGGGCAGCCGGGTGCGCTACCGCGGCCCCGTCGGCGAGCGTGAGTTCACCATCGACCTGCCCGGTGACTACAACGCCCGCAATGCCGTGATGGCGCTGGCGATGGCCGTCGAGGCCGGGTTGGACGCCGACGCCGCGCTGGAGGGCATCAAGCACGCCCAGGTCCCGGGCCGGATGCAACTGGTACGCCTTGCGACGGCCGAGCGTGTCGAGGCCCCCACGGTCTACGTCGACTTCGCGCACACCCCGCAGGCGATCGAGCAGGCGGTTCGCTCCGCCCGTCCCGGTCCGGGCGGGAGGACCATCGTCGTCGTGGGAGCCGGGGGAGACCGCGACGCCGCCAAGCGGGGCCCGATGGGGCAGGCCGCGGCCGCCGGCACCGGCATGGTGGTGGTGACCGATGACAATCCCCGCACGGAGGACCCGGCGCTCATCCGTGCCGCGGTGGTCGAGGGAGCACGCGCCGCGGGCGGCGCAGAAGTGGTGGAGCAGGCCGGCCGACGCGCCGGGATCGGCGCGGCGCTTGCCGCCGCCGGTCCGGCGGACGTGGTGCTGGTGCTCGGCAAGGGACACGAGAAGGGCCAGACCGTCGGAGAGACGGTCCACGACTTCGACGACGTCGAGGTGGTCCTGGAAGAGTGGGAGAAGATCCATGAGGAGAACTGACGCGGCCCGGGTGGCCGCCTTCGCCGGTGGCGAGCTGGTGGGGCCGGACATGGGTCTGGGCCCCGACGTCGTGATCGACGCCCGGCAGGCGACGCCGGGCAGCATCTTCGTCGCCATCCCCGGTGAGCGGGTCGACGGGCACGACTTCACGGCCCAGGCCGCCGAGAACGGCGCCGCGGCGGTGATCGCCACCCGACAGACCGACGCGGAGCTCCCGCACGTCCTCGTCGAGGACTCGGTGCAGGGCCTGTCCCTGCTGGCCCGTGGGCTGGTCGGCGTCGAGCGGGAGCGCGGTCTGGTCACCCTGGCCGTCACGGGCAGCTCCGGCAAGACCTCCACCAAGGACCTGCTGGCCCAGCTGCTGGAGGCAGCCGGCCCCACCGTCAGCCCGGTGGGCTCCTTCAACAACGAGATCGGCGTCCCCCTGACCGCTTGTGGCGTCGACGAGCAGACCCGCTTCCTGGTCAGTGAGATGGGTGCCCGCGGTCTGGGGCACGTCGCGTGGCTGTGCTCGCTGACGGCCCCCACCATCTCCCTGGTGCTGAACATCGGTACCGCCCATCTGGGCGAGTTCGGCAGCCGTGAGGTGATTGCGCAGGCCAAGGGCGAGATCGTCGAGTGCCTGCCCGCCGAGGGCTGGGCCGTGCTGAATGCCGACGACGACCTGGTGGCCGCCATGGCCTCGCGCACCCGGGCCCGTCTGGCCTGGTGGAGCCGCACCGGGTGGACTGCCCAGGACGGCACCGCTCCTGAGGGTCAGCTGTACGTCAGCGCCCGCGACATCGCGGCCAATTCCCTCGAACAATATGGCTTCACGATGGTGGTCTCCCGTGACGGGCAGACCAGCGAGCACCCGGTGCAACTGCAGCTGCTCGGCAGCCACCAGGTCTCCAATGCACTGGCGGCCGCGGCAGCCGCGATCGCCGCCGGGTGCAAGCCGGCCCAGGTCGCGGCCAGCCTGGCCGCGGCGACCACCCGCAGTCACTGGCGGATGCAGATGGACGTGCGCGCGGACGGCGCCGCGGTGCTGAACGACGCCTACAACGCCAATCCCTCCTCCATGGCCGAGGCGATCGGCACCATCGGGCGGATCGGTGAGGCCCGCCGTGCGGCCGTGCCGTCCGCGAAGGTATACGCCGTGCTGGGCGACATGCTGGAGCTCGGCGACGATGCGGCCGACCTGCACCGGCAGGCCGGTGCGCTGGCCGCCCGCAGCGGCGTGGACGAGGTGATCGCCATTGGCGAGCACGCGGCGGACATCGCCGCCGGGGTCCGTGCTGCCGGCGGCGTGGCGCGCGAGTGCGAGGCAGCCCAGGTGTCCAGATCGCTAGTCTTGATGCCGGCCGACGTGGTGCTGGTGAAGGCATCGCGCGGCCTTGCCCTGGAGAAGGTGGCCGAAGCGCTGCTGGCCGGTGGCGCCACGACGGGTACGAGCGGAGTGCAACGGTGAAGAACATCCTGTTGGCCGGGGGACTGGCCATGGTCGGGACCCTGCTGGGTACCCGGATCCTGATCGGTTTCCTGGTACGCAAGGGATACGGCCAGTTCATCCGTGATGACGGCCCCACGGCGCACCACACCAAGCGCGGCACGCCCACCATGGGCGGCCTGGTGATCATCATCTCGGTGGTCCTGGCCTACTTCCTGGCCCACCTGCTCACCTGGACGCCCATCACCATCTCGGCGCTGCTGGTGCTCTACCTCTTCGTGGGGCACGGCGTGCTGGGCTTCCTGGATGACTGGGCCAAGATCTCCAAGCAGCGTTCGCTGGGCCTGCAGGGGCGCGCGAAGCTCGTCGGGCAGGCCCTGCTGGCCGGTTCCTTCGGCTGGCTGGCGCTGCAGTTCCCCAATGACCGGGGCTACCGTCCGGCGTCCACCGCGATCAGCTTCCTGCGCGACATCAGCTGGTTGGCGCTGCCCGCGGCCATCGCGATCATCTGGATGATCGTGCTGATCGCCGGTGCCTCCAATGCCGTGAACCTGACCGACGGCCTCGACGGCCTCGCCTCGGGTGCCGCGACGATGGTCTTCAGCGCCTACGCCCTGATCAACATCTGGCAGTTCAACCAGTGGTGCGGCAACCAGTCGACCATGGGCCCGCGCTGCTACGAGGTGCGCAATCCCCATGACCTGGCCGTGGTGGCGATGGCGCTGGCCGGCGCCTGCTTCGGCTTCCTGTGGTGGAATGCCAAGCCCGCGAAGATCTTCCTGGGCGACACGGGTTCCCTCTCGCTGGGCGCGGCACTGGCCGGTCTGGCCATCATGACCCGCACCGAATTCCTGCTGGTCATCCTGGGTGCCCTGTTCGTCATGGAGACCGTCTCGGTGATGATGCAGGTGGGCTACTTCAAGGCAACCGGTGGCAAGCGCATCTTCAAGATGACGCCGATCCACCATCACTTCGAACTGCTCGGCTGGAATGAGGTGACGGTCGTGATCCGCTTCTGGATCATCTGTGGCCTCGCCGTCGCCACCGGGCTGGGAATCTTCTACGCGGAATGGGTGGTGGGGCAGCAGTGAGCGCTCTGGACTGGATGGCCGACGCTGACAGGCTCTCGCCCTGGCCACAGGCCAAGGTCGTCGTGGCAGGCCTCGGGACCTCCGGCTTCGCCGCTGCCGACGGCCTGCTCGAGGTCGGTGCGCAGGTGCGCGTGCTGGACGAGAACGACAACCAGGTCAACACGGAGAAGGGCACCGTGCTGGAGATGCTCGACGCCACCGTCGAGCTCGGCCAGGGCACCACCACCACGCTTCCCGACGACGTCGACCTCGTCGTGACCTCGCCCGGTTGGCGCCCGTCGGCGCCGCTGCTGGCGCAGGCCGCCGCCCGTGGCATCCCGATCTGGGGCGAGGTGGAGCTGGCCTGGCGGATGCAGCACCCTGACCGCACCGTGCCCTGGCTGGCGGTCACCGGCACCAATGGCAAGACCACCACCACCCAGATGTTGGAGTCCATCCTGCTGGCGGCGGGCCTGAAGACCTCCGCCGTCGGCAACATCGGCCGGCCCGTGATGGAGGCCGTCCTCGACGAGACCCCCTACGACGTCTTCGCCGTGGAGCTGTCCAGCTTCCAGCTGCACTGGATGAACAGCGTGCAGATGCATTCGGCGGCCGTGCTGAACCTGCAGCCCGACCACCTCCAGTGGTACGAGGGCGACGGTTTCGACGATGAGTTGTCCCCGATGCAGCGCTACCGTGCGGACAAGTCGCGCATCTTCCACCACGTGCGCCACTCCTGCGTCTACAACGTGGCGGACCAGGCCACCGAGCAGATGGTGGAGCAGGCCGATGTGATCGAGGGCGCCCGCGCCATCGGCTTCACCCTGGGGGTTCCCGGGATGAGCATGCTGGGCGTGGTCGACGACCTGCTGGTGGACCGCGCCTTCGTCGAGCAGCGCAAGGACTCCGCGATGGAGCTGGCGCGGGTCGATGACGTGCACCCCAATGCCCCGCACAACATCGAGAACGCGCTGGCCGCGGCCGCCTTGGCCCGCTCCTTCGGCGTCACTCCGCGCGCCGTGGCGGATGGCCTGCGCAACCTCCAGCTCGGCGGTCACCGGATCCAGACCGTGCACGAGCACGACGGGGTTCGCTGGATCGACGACTCCAAGGCGACCAACCCGCACGCCGCGAACTCCTCGATGCGGGCCTTCGGCTCGATCGTGTGGATCGCGGGCGGCCAGGCCAAGGGCACCAGCTTCGACGAGCTGGTCCAGACCCACGCCAGCCGGCTGCGCGGAGCGGTCCTGCTGGGCGTCGACCGGCATGTCGTGGCCGAGGCCCTGGCGAAGCATGCGCCCGAGGTCCCTGTCGTCGTGCTCGACTCCACCGAGACCTCCGTCATGGAGGAGGCTGTGCGCGCGGCCTCCGGCATGGCCAAGCCTGGTGACGTCGTGCTGATGGCACCCGGCTGCGCCAGCCAGGACATGTGGAGCGGCTACGACGCCCGTGGGAATGACTTCGCCGAGGCCGCACGCCGCCTGGGGGCCTGATGGCCAGCCGCAGCACCGTACGCCCCGGCCCCACCCGGTTGACCATGATCGGCGACGCTCTGGCTCGGCCGATGGCCTCCTGGTACCTGGTGCTGGTCTCCGCGGTGCTGCTGGTGGGGCTCGGAGCCCTGATGGTGCTGTCCAGTTCCTCGGTCTACTCGCAGGCCGTCAACAAGGGCGACCCCTACTACATCGCTGAACGCCAGCTGATCTTCCTGGTCATGGGCCTGCCGATCGCCTGGTGGCTGAGCCGCCAGAAGGAGCGGATGCTCAAGGTACTGGGTTGGGTGGCCTTCATCGGATCCCTGCTGCTCCTGCTGGCCATCTTCGTACCCGGCCTGGGCAGCGACGCCGGCAAGGGCAACCTGGCCTGGTTGGACCTCGGCCCGGTGCGCCTCCAGCCTTCGGAGTTCGCCAAGCTGGGGCTGGTGATGTGGTCGGCCGCCGTCGTGGGCACCAAGCAGAAGGTGCTCGACCGTCCGAGGGAACTGCTGCCCCTGCTGGTCGGCTTCTTGACGGTCGAGATCCTGGTGCTGGCCCAGAAGGACCTGGGCACCGGACTGGTGGTCGGCGCGATCATCTTCTCCATCCTTTTCGTGATCGGCATCCCGGTGCGAATGCTGGGCGCGCTGCTGGGGCTCGCGATGACGGGTGTGCTGGCCCTGGTGGTCACCAGCCCCAACCGCATGACCCGCATCGCGGCCTTCATCACCGGCAATGCCGCCGATGACCCCAATGCCTCGCAGCAGCCGATGAGCGCCATCTACGCCCTGGCCTCCGGTGGCTGGTGGGGACGTGGCCTGGGAGGGTCGCGGCAGAAGTGGGGTGGCCTGAACGACGGAGCCCAGAACGACTTCGTCTTCGCCGTCATAGGCGAGGAGCTGGGACTGTTGGGAACCCTGACGGTGCTCTTCCTGTTCGCGGTCCTCGGCTACGCGGGCTTCCGGATCGCGATGCGCGCGGACAGCCTGCACATCCGGGTGCTGGCGGCGGGCACCACAAGCTGGATCATGTTCCAGGCCCTGGTCAACATCGGCGTCGCGATGAAGATGCTGCCCGTGGTGGGCGTCCCGCTGCCCTTCATCTCCGCCGGCGGTTCCGCCCTGATGGCCAACCTGTTCGCCGTCGCGGTGCTGCTGGCCTGTGCCCGTCAGGAGCCGGCGGCGCGCAAGGCACTGGCCCGCAAGGCTGGCGAGCCACGGCCCAAGGTCACTACGGTGGTGGACGGAGGCCGTTGATGTCTTCTTCCCCAGTCCGTCGACGGCAGGAGCAGTGCGCATGAGTGAACACACCACCACCGGTCAGGCGGCCCCTCTCATCGTGCTCGCGGGCGGCGGCACGACGGGCCACATCGCCCCGATGATCGCGACCGCCGAGGCCCTGGAGAGGATGGTTCCCGGCGTCGAACTGACCTGCATCGGCACCTCCAAGGGCCTGGAGACGCGCCTGGTGCCGGCTGCCGGTCTGCGGCTGGAACTCATCCCGCCGGTACCGATGCCGCGCAAGCCCACCGTCGACCTCGCCAAGGTGCCGCTGCGGCTGGCCGGTTCCGTGCGCCGTGCCGGTGAGGTACTTGACCAGGCGCGCGCACAGGCCGTCGTGGGCTTCGGCGGCTATGTCTCGATGCCCGCCTACCTTGCCGCCCGTCGTCGCGGCATCCCCGTCGTGATCCACGAGGGCAATGCCGTGCCGGGCCTGGCCAACAAGGTGGCAGCCCGCTTTGCCCGTCGGGTGCTGACCAGTTTCCCGGGCACCACGTTGCCGCGCCGTGAGCAGGTGGGGCTGCCGGTGCGCCGTGAGCTCACCGAGCTGGCCACCCAGGGCCGGGCCGGGCGCCGCGCCCAGGCGCGTGCCCACTTCGGCCTGGATCCCGAGCGCCCCACGCTGCTGGTGACCGGCGGCTCCCAGGGCGCCCGCAGCATCAACAATGCAACACTCGCCGCGCGCCAGGAAGTGCTGGCCGCCGGGGTCCAGGTGCTGCACATCTGGGGTCCCAAGAACTACACCGATGACCTCGTCGTGCTGCGCGACGAGCAGACCGGTGCCGCCTACCATCCGGTGGCCTATGTGGACGGGATGGAGAATGCGTACGCTGCGGCAGACATGATGGTGGCCCGCTCCGGCGCCGGCACCGTCTTCGAGGCCGGCATGTGCGGGCTGCCGGCCGTCTTCGTCCCGCTGCCCCACGGGAATGGTGAACAGGCCCGAAATGCCACGGACCTGGTGGCCGCCGGTGGCGGCGTCCTGGTTCCCGATGCGGAGCTGGACGGACCTCGGCTGGTGCGCGAGGTGCTTGAGCGGATCACGGATCCGGAGCGACTGGCCACCATGGCCGCCGCCGGCCCGGGACTGTTCGACGCGGCCGCCGCCGATGCGGTGGCGCGGATCGTGCTGGACTGCGCACGTGACGCGGCCCGCAAGTAGAGGATGAGGGAGAACCAGATGTTGCGCGAACCCGTCGAGCTGCTGCCCGCCGACCAGATCGGCCCGGTGCACTTCATTGCGATCGGTGGCGCCGGGATGAGCGGCATCGCGGAGCTGTACCACGACCTGGGCCTCGAGGTCTCGGGCTCCGACCAGTCCGATTCGCCCGCGCTGCGCCAGCTGGGGCACCTGGGCATTCGCACGCACATCGGGCATGACCCTGCTCAGCTGGGCGATGCAAGGACCGTGGTCGTCTCCTCGGCCATCCGGGAGAGCAATCCCGAGCTGTCCGCCGCTCGCGAGCGCGGCTTGAGGATCTGGCACCGCAGCACCGCCCTGGCCGCGCTGATGCTCGGCCGTGAGGCCGTCTCCATCGCCGGAACGCACGGCAAGACCACCACCACCGGCATGACCTCGGTGATGCTCACCGAGGTGGGCGCAGACCCGTCCTACGTGATCGGTTCGCCCTTGGCCAGCACCGGCAAGAGTGCCCATCTGGGCAGCGGCGAGGCCTTCGTCGTCGAGGCCGACGAGTCCGACGGCACCTTCCTGCAGTACCCGACCACCATCGCGGTGGTCACCAATGTGGAGGCCGACCACCTGGACAACTGGGGCACGGCAGAGGCCTACCATGCCGGCTTCACCCGCTTCGCGACCGGTGAGCACGTCCGGGCCGTGGTCCTCGACGGCGATGACCCGGTGGCCGCGACGCTGGCGCACCAGTTGCGCGCCGAGGGCCGCACCGTGCTCGCCTACGGCGAGGGTCCCGAGTGCGAGGTGCGGCTGACCGAGCTGGACTTCGAGGGGACCACGGCCAGCGCCACCCTCACCCACGACGGGTGGAGCGGCCGGCTCCAGCTGCAGGTTCCCGGACGCTACAACCTGGGCAATGCGGCGGCGGCCTTCGCCGTCGGGCGGCTGCTGGGACACGACCCCGAGGCCCTGGTGCGGGCGGCAGGCAGCTTCACCGGCACCCTGCGCCGCTTCCAGCTGGTCGGCGAGGTGGACGGCGTGCGTGTCTTCGACGACTACGCCCACCACCCGACCGAGATCCGTGCCGCCCTCACGGCGGCCCGCAAGGCGGCGGGGGAGGGACGGCTGGTCGCGTGCTTCCAGCCCCACCTGTTCAGCAGGACCCGTGACTTCGCCGCCGAGTTCGGCCAGGCCCTGGCACTGGCCGACCTCGTCGTGGTCACCGATGTCTACGCCGCCCGCGAGGACCCGATGGAGGGTGTCGACGGCACGCTGGTGCTCGACGCCGCGCTGGCCGCCGGCGCCGATGCCCTCTACGTGCCTAACAAGGCACACCTGCCCTCCGCGCTGGCCGAACTCGCCCAGCCGGGGGACCTGGTGATGACATTGGGCGCCGGCGACGTGACCCTGGTGGGTCCGCTGCTGGTGGACCAGCTGCACGGCCGCCCCGGTGAGCCCGGGGCCGAGGACCGATGACCCCGGCGAGCGTCGATCCTGCCGCCTCGCGCCCGCGTCCCGCCACGCCGACGGATGTCTCGGCGGCCATCGCCGAGAGGCGCCGCCGGGAGAACCGTCGTCGACGGTTGCTGGTGTCCGGCGTGGCGGTGCTGCTGGCGCTGGCCCTGGGGCTGGTGTGGCTGGTGCGTTTCAGCCCGCTGCTCTCGGCTCGGCAGGTGGAGGTCCGTGGTGCCTCGATGGTCAGTCAGGACCAGGTCGTCGAGGCGGCCCAGGTGCCGTTGGGAACTCCGCTGGCCACGCTGGACACCCAACCGGTCGCCGAGCGGGTGGCGGGGGCGCTGGCCCCCGTCGAGAAGGTCAGGGTGACCACCTCCTTGCCCCGAACGGTCCGCATCGAGGTCACCGAGCGCACAGCCGTCTTCCTGCGCCAGTCGGGTTCCCAGTACCAGTCCGTCGACCATGCGGGCGTGGTCTTCGCCTCCAGCGCCCGGCCCACCAAGGGCGCGGTGCTGGTGCGCACCGACACGGTGGACAACAGGCTGCTCTCCGACATCGCGACCGTCGTCCAGTCCCTGCCTCCGCAGTTGCGCGGCCAGGTGCAGGTGGTGCAGGCCACCGGCCCGGACCACATCACCCTGGCGCTCAGCAAGGGGCGCACCGTGGTCTGGGGAAGTGCCGCCGCCTCGAACGAGAAGGTGCCGGTGTTGATGACCCTGCTCGGCCAGAAGGCCACCGTCTTCGACGTCAGTTCGCCGGGCAGCCCCAGCACCCGTTGAGCGTGCTGAGGGACCGGCAGGTGAGGGCTCAAGGCTTGGTTGAGACTCTCACCCAGCACTCGACGCACTGTTGGACAGGGCTTTTGCCCACCTCATAGCCTGTGGAGGTCAAACGATCCGTCGCTCCCGGACACCCAGTTGTTCCCGGGCGCCCGCAGGGTCGCCAGAACCGTACGTGTACAAGAATTGAGGCGGGATCCCCGTGGCGAGTGCTTCGCAGAACTATCTGGCAGTGATCAAGGTCGTCGGCGTGGGTGGCGGCGGTGTCAACGCCGTGAACCGCATGATCGAGGCCGGGCTCAAGGGTGTGGAGTTCATCGCGATCAACACCGACGCGCAGGCGCTGCTGATGAGCGATGCGGACGTCAAGCTCGACGTCGGCCGCGAGCTGACCCGCGGTCTCGGCGCCGGCGCCGACCCGGACAAGGGTCGTCAGGCCGCCGAGGACCACGCCGACGAGATCGAGGAGACCCTCAAGGGTGCCGACATGGTCTTCGTCACCGCGGGCGAGGGCGGCGGCACCGGTACCGGTGGTGCCCCCGTCGTCGCGAAGATCGCGCGCTCGCTGGGCGCCCTGACCATCGGCGTCGTGACCCGCCCCTTCTCCTTCGAGGGCAAGCGTCGCTCGACCCAGGCGGAGGAGGGCATCGCACGTCTGCGTGAGGAGGTCGACACCCTCATCGTCATCCCGAACGACAAGCTGCTGCAGATGACCGACCACCAGGTCGCCATCCTGGACGCCTTCAAGCAGGCCGACCAGGTGCTGATGCAGGGCGTCTCGGGCATCACCGACCTGATCACCACCCCCGGCGTGATCAACCTTGACTTCGCCGACGTGAAGTCCGTGATGAGCAATGCCGGCTCCGCCCTGATGGGCATCGGCTCGGCCCGCGGCGAGGACCGCGCCCGCGCCGCCGCAGAGCTGGCCATCAACTCGCCGCTGCTGGAGACCTCCATCGACGGCGCGCACGGAGTGCTGCTCTCGATCGCGGGTGGCTCGGACCTGGGTCTGTTCGAGGTCTCGGCCGCCGCCAACCTGATCGAGGCCGCCGCGCACGACGAGGCCAACATCATCTTCGGCACCATCATCGACGACGGTCTGGGCGACGAGGTGCGCGTCACCGTGATCGCCGCCGGCTTCGACGGTGGCGCCCCGCCCCGTCGCCAGCCCGGCGTGCAGCGCTCGCCCGGCCTGAACGTCAACGGCACTCGCAACACCGCGCTCACCCCGCCGCAGGCGCAGAACACGCCCACCGCGACGCAGGTGGCCCGCGGCCCGCAGGTGATGGGCTCGTCCAGCTCGCCGTCCTCGCCGGCGCAGCCGACCTTCCAGAACACGCAGCAGAACAACCCTTACAGCCACCAGGCGCAGCCTCCGGTTCCGCAGCAGACGGGTTTCGAGACGGCGCGCACCCCGCGCCCGGCCGAGTCCGACGATGACCTGGACATCCCGGACTTCCTGAAGTAAGACCTCCCGTCAAGGCCCCCCGACCAAGCGTCGGGGGGCCTTTACGATGTCTGCATGTTCAGCTTCCTCGCCCGCCCTGCCCCCGACGTCCCGGTCGGGGTCTGCTTCACCGACCGCCACGACGGCTCCAGCACCGGTAGCCTCGGCTCACTCAACCTGGGCCGAACCGACGTGGACGAGGTCACGCACCTGCGGGCCAATGGGCACGCCGTCCGCGACGCGCTGGGCATCAGCCGGCTCGTGGCGCTGCACCAGGTCCATGGCCACGAGGTGCTGACCGTCGACGAGGACTTCCTCTCCACCTGGACCGAGGACTCATGGCTGGGGGAGCCGCATGCGCAGGCGCTGCCGGTGGCGGACGCGGCCGTGACCACCCAGCCAGGTATCGGCCTGGTGATCCGGGTGGCGGACTGCGTCCCGGTGCTGCTGGCCGACCCGGTGGCCGGCGTCATCGGGGGAGCGCATGCCGGGCGGGTCGGCTTCGACCGTGGGGTGCTGGGGGCCACTGTCGAGGCAATGGGTGCCCTGGGGGCCACCGACATCCGGGCCTGGATCGGACCGCATGTGTGCGGTTCCTGCTACGAGGTTCCCGAGCGGATGGCGCAGGAGGTGGACGCTCGGCATCCCGGGGTCGCATCCACCACCTCCTGGGGCACCCCGTCCCTGGACCTGGGACTCGGCTGCCAGCGGCAGCTGGGGGCACTCGGCATTGCCGTCGAACGTGACGACATGTGTACGCTCACGGAGGAATCGCTGCACTCGTACCGGCGCGACGGTGCTGGCGCCGGGCGCCAGGCGGGCATCATTTGGCGCGTGTCGTGAGGCTGCGCGCGGCGCGCGCGGCGTGCACCGGGTAACCTGTCGAAGACGTCATTCCAGGAGGGCATATGTCGGACAGCAGCATGAAGAAGGTGGGCAAGTGGCTGGGCCTCATCGAGGACTCGCGCTACGACTACGAGGCGGACGGTGAGCTGACCGAAGAGGTCTTCAGCGACAACGAGTACGAGCCCTCGCAGATCACCTCGCTGCCCGAGCGTCGCCCGGCGGCACAGCAGCCTGCCAGCCAGCCGGCGCCGCAGGCCGTCACGGTCAACCAGGCCACGGCGCGCCCCAGTGGTGCCAGTGGCTCCAGTGGTGCCAGCGCGGCCCCCGGCCCGCGCACCGCTGACCTGACCCGGATCATCACCGTGCACCCGCGCACCTACAACGAGGCGCGCACCATCGGCGAGCACTTCCGTGACAATGTGCCGGTGATCATGAACCTGTCCGAGATGGAGGACACCGACGCCAAGCGGCTGGTGGACTTCGCCGCTGGCCTGATCTTCGGCCTGCGCGGCACGATCGAGCGGGTGACCAGCAAGGTCTTCCTGCTCTCCCCGCAGAATGTCACCGTCACGGCGGAGGACAAGGAACGCATTGCCCAGGGTGGATTCTTCAACCAGAGCTGAGGGTTGAGGCCCGGACCACCTGAACCCTCGAGTGCTTGGTGGTGCGGGTTGGTACCGCTGGAGTAGCCTGAGGGGCAGTCCCCGCGGGGGGCTGCCACAAGTCATCGAGCTGGGAGTTTCACATGACGCTGACCCTTGAGGACGTGAAGAACGTTCGCTTCCCTATCGCCAAGCGAGTGGGCGAGGGCTACCGTGCCACCGAGGTGGACGACTTCGTCGACAAGGTCGATGTCACCTTCGCGACCATGCTGGAGGAGAACGAGCGCCTGCAGGCCCAGCTCGAGGCGCTGGACGGGTCCTCCGCTGAGTCCGACGGTGACCCGGACCTGCGCACCGAGAATGAGCGTCTGCGCGCCGAGCTGGAAGAGGCTCGCAAGCAGCAGTCCGAGACCGTGGCCGCAGCGGCCCCGGCCGAGGACAAGGACCAGGCGGCCGAGCTGGCCCGTCTGCGGGACGAGAATGCAGACCTGCGTCAGCAGCTCGAGCAGGCCCGCCAGTCCACCGGTCTCACCGTGATGGATGGTCAGGGCGGTGGCAAGGTGGAGAAGATCGTCGTCGCCACGGCCGCGCAGGCCAGCCCGGCGGTGACCCGTCTGGTGCAGCTGGCCACCGAGCAGGCAGAGTCCGTGGTGTCCGAGGCGGAGAGCGAGGCCCAGCGCAAGCTGGACGAGGCCAACCGCAAGGCCCAGGAGCTGACCCTCGACGCCCAGACCCGCGCCGAGCGCACCCAGTCCGAGTCCCGCGTCAATGCGGACCAGATGACCGCGGCCGCGCGTGCCGAGGCCGAGCGTCTGGCCACCGAGGCGCGCACGAATTCCGAGCGGGTCAACCTCGACGCGGAGAATCGCCGCCGCGAGCTCTTTGCCCAGCTGGAGGCCGAGCGCGACGAACTGGTCGGCAAGGTGGACCGCCTGCGCAGCTTCGAGGACGACTACCGCAGCTCGATGGTGCAGCACTTCACCGCCCAGCTCGAGGCGGTCAAGTCCGGCAAGCTCGAGCCCTCGGGCAAGCCTGCCCTGTTGGGCGAGGCGCGAGCCACGGACAAGGACCACGGCGGTTCGCAGACTCCGCGTCTGGACGCCCTGCTGGCCGAGGGCAACTGATCCCAGCGCTCTTGCATTCGCCGGGCCCCGACACCGTTGGTGTCGGGGCCCGGCGCCATGTTGGGCCGAAACGCCTGGCGGGGTGGGTGCGCACTCTTGACAGCTGGTGTATCTTCGCCTCTCAGGCGGCATGGATGCCGTGACCCAACAGGGCGTCGTCCCACGCGACGTCACGCCAGCCCGAGGAGCAGCGCAGATGGCCACCAGCAAGACGAAGGTCGAACAGACGGTTCTGCCGGTCCGTGAGGGCGAGGAGCCCTGGACCGTCGAGGAGGTCGCGGAGGTCCGTGAGGAGCTCGTCAGTGAGATCGAGCGCATGGAGAAGGCCATCGAGGTCACCGAGGCTGAGCTCGCCGGCCTGATGCGCGAGGGTTCCGATGGCGCCGGGCGGGATCCGGCCGACGTGGGTTCCTCCAACTTCGAGCGTGACCAGGAGATGTCCCTGGCCCAGAATGCGCGCGAGATGCTGGACCAGTCGCGCCTCGCCCTGGGCCTCTTCGACAAGGGCCAGTACGGCCTGTGCGAGAACTGCGGCAAACCGATCGGCAAGGCGCGTCTCCAGGCCTTCCCCCGCGCCACCATGTGCGTCTCCTGCAAGCAGCGACAGGAACGACGATAAGCACCTCCGTGGAGCAGACCGATCTCCGACGCCGCGCGCGCTGGACGATGCTGGTCGTCGTCCTGATGGGACTGGTCTTGGACCAGCTCACCAAGTACCTGGCGGTGGAGCACCTCGATCCGCAGCGTCCCGTGCGGGTGCTGGGGCAGTGGCTCCAACTGCACCTGATCCGCAATCCCGGAGCGGCCTTCAGCCTGGGTGACCAGGCGACCGCCGTGATCAGCGTGCTGGCGGTCGTCGCCAGCTTGGTGATGTTCCTGGTGGTGCTGCCACGGGTGCGCACGGTGGCCTCGGGCATCCTGGCCGGCATGGCGACGGCCGGTATCGTCGGCAACCTCGTGGACCGCTTGTTCCGCCCCCCGTCGCCGATGCGCGGCCATGTGGTGGACTTCCTCCAGGTGCCGCACTTCGCCATCTTCAATGTCGCGGACATCTTCATCACCATGACCGCCGCCATCCTCCTCCTGGAGGCCTTTCGCGGTGGTGCGGACCAGGAGGACCAATGAGCGTCTTGCTCGTTCCCGATGGGCTCGACGGGGATCGTGTCGATGCCGCCGCCGCCCGGATGACCGGGCTCTCGCGGTCCCGGATCGCGGATCTCGTCGAGGCCAGTGCCGTGCGTCTTGACGGCTCGACGGTGGACAAGCCGTCGGTGCGCGTGCGAGGTGGCCAGATGCTCGAGGTCGACCTCGAGGCCGTGCCGTCGGGTGTGCAGGTGACGCCACGCGAGGTCGAGGGCGTGGGCATCGTCCATGACGATCGCGACATTGTCGTGGTGGACAAGCCCGTCGGGGTGGCTGCGCACCCGTCCCTCGGATGGGAGGGGCCCAGCGTCGTGGAGCACCTGGCCGGTGCGGGCTTCCGGATCTCCACCAGCGGTGCCCAGGAACGGCAGGGGATCGTGCAGCGGCTCGACGTCGGGACCTCGGGGCTGATGGTGGTGGCGAAGAGCGAGCGCGCCTACACCGTGCTGAAGCAGGCCTTCCGGGACCGAACCGTCGACAAGACCTACCACGCCCTGGTCCAGGGGCACCCGGATCCCTTCGAGGGGACCATTGACGCGCCCATCGCGCGCCATCCCGGCTCGGAGTGGAAGATGGCGGTCGTCGAAGGTGGTCGCCACTCGGTCACGCACTACGAGACGTTGGAGGCCCACCGCGCCGCCACATTGCTCAAGATCCACCTCGAGACCGGGCGTACCCACCAGATCCGGGTGCACATGGCGGCCATGAAGCACCCCTGCTTAGGGGACCCCACCTATGGCGCGGACCCGGTGCTGGCAGCCAAGCTCGGTCTGGAGCGGCAGTGGCTGCACGCCGTCGAGTTGTCCTTCACGCATCCGGGGACGGGGGAGTGGGTCACCTACACCTCGGAGTATCCGGCGGACCTGCAACATGCCCTCGATCTCGTGCGCTCATGGTGAGACTCTCCGTCCCGCATGGTGGGCGCTGAGCGCGCGCTGTGTGACGACCGTATGAACAACCCTCGGCATCGACCCCCGGAGGAGGGCTTGGTGGCCGGTCATGGGTAAGCTGGGGTGCGTGCGTAGAGCTAAGATTGTTTGCACGCTCGGGTCGGCAGTGTCGACCCCGGAGCGTATGGAAGAACTCGTCAATGCGGGAATGGATGTTGCCCGCCTCAACATGAGTCACGGTGACCACTCAGAACATGAGAAGCGGCTCACTCTGACGCGTGAGGCTGCCGTCAAGGCCGGCCGCACCGTGGGTGTGCTGGCTGACCTGCAGGGCCCCAAGATCCGCCTCGGGCGCTTCGCGGAGGACAGGGTCACCCTGACCTACGGCCAGACCTTCACCATCACCATCGATGACATCCAGGGCGACGCCACCCGGTGCTCGACCACTTTCAAGGGCCTGCCGGGGGATGTGAACCCCGGGGACGCCATCCTGATCGACGACGGCCGCATCGGCCTGGAGGCGGTGGAGGTCACCGCCACCGACGTCGTGTGCAAGGTCACCGTGGCCGGGCCCGTCTCGAACAACAAGGGCATCAACCTCCCCGGCGTCTCCGTGAGCGTCCCCGCCCTGAGCGAGAAGGACGAGGCCGACCTGCGCTGGGCGCTGAGCCACGATGTCGACCTGATCGCCCTGTCCTTCGTGCGCAATGCCGAGGACATCCGGCGCGTCCACGAGATCATGGACGAGGAGGGCAAGCGCCTTCCCGTGATCGCCAAGCTCGAGAAGCCGCAGGCCATCGAGAACCTCGATGCGATCATCGACGCCTTCGACGCCTTCATGGTGGCCCGTGGTGACCTGGGTGTGGAGCTCCCGCTGGAGGAGGTCCCGCTGGTCCAGAAGCGGATCGTGCGCGCTGCCCGCAAGTGGGCCAAGCCGGTCATCGTTGCCACCCAGATGCTGGAGTCGATGATCTCGGCTCCTCGTCCGACGCGCGCCGAGGCCTCCGACGTCGCCAACGCCATCCTCGATGGTGCCGACGCGGTCATGCTCTCCGGTGAGACCTCGGTGGGTGCCTACCCGATCGAGACCGTGCGCACGATGGCCAACATCGTGACGAACACCGAAGAGCACGGCATGGCCAAGATCAACGAGATCGACTGGGATCCGCACACCACCGGTGGCGTGATCGCCAAGGCGGCCGCAGAGGTGGCCGGGCGGGTCGACGCGAAGTACCTGGTGGCCTTCACCAAGTCCGGTGACACCGCCAAGCGCCTGTCGCGCCTGCGCTCCGAGATCCCGATGCTGGTCTTCACCCCCGACGAGTCCACTCGTCAGCAGATGACCCTCACCTGGGGCGCCACGGCACAGATCACCCCCGAGTTCACGGACCCGGAGGAGATGGTGCGCGCCGTCGAGAAGAGCCTTCTCGAGGCCGGCACCGTGCAGGTTGGCGAGTACATCGTGATCGTCTCCGGCTCGCCCATGGGTGTGCCCGGCAAGACCAACTCGCTGCGGGTGCACAAGATCAAGCCGCAGGCGATGGACCACCACTGAGTCACACGCAATTCTGACAGCTCGACGGCTGGCGGGGATCCCCTGAGGATGCCCGCCGGCCGTGGGTGTGGCAGAATTGGTGCGCCCCCGGCCCGGGTGGCGGAATGGCATACGCGGACGGCTCAAACCCGTCTGGTCTCACGACCGTAGGGGTTCGACTCCCCTCCCGGGCACGAATCATCGCGATCCTTGGACAATTCACCACTCTCGTCATCGATTTTTGAAAGACTGGGCACGGTTCCTTCTCGTGGACGGCGTAGTCTTGACGGAGAGCCAAGGTCAGACCACAGGTGAACAACGCAGGACCAGTAGGCAAGGACGCAACGTGACCAACGAAGAGAACAGCAACCGCCCTCGACCCCGCGTCCTGGTTGCGGAGGATGAAGCGCTCATCCGGATGGACCTCGTCGAACTCCTCGGAGACGAGGGATATGACGTGGTGGGGCAGGCCGGCGACGGCGAGGCAGCGGTAGAACTGGCCCGTGAACTGAAGCCCGACCTCGTCGTGATGGACGTCAAGATGCCCAAGATGGATGGCATCACCGCCGCCGAGATCATCGCGGAGGAACGCATCGCCCCCGTCGTGATGCTCACCGCCTTCAGCCAGCGTGACCTCGTCGAGCGCGCTCGCGAGGCCGGTGCCATGGCCTATGTCGTCAAGCCCTTCGACGCCTCCGACGTCGTCCCGGCCATCGAGATCGCCATGGGCCGCTTCGCCGAGATCCGCGCCGTGGAGGACGAGGTCCAGGACCTCGAGGAACGACTGGCCTCCCGCAAGGCCGTCGACCAGGCCAAGGGGATGCTGCAGGAGGGGCTGGGGCTGAGCGAGCCCGAGGCCTTCCGCTGGATCCAGAAGACCGCGATGGACCTGCGGATCAGCATGCGTGAGGTGGCCGACAAGGTCATCGCCCAGGGCAAGGGCAACAAGAAGTAGTTCAGGCGGGGCGCAGCAGGCAGGTGAGGCGGCCCGTAGCCGTGGTCCGGCCGTCCTCGTCGGTGATCTCCACCTGGTAGGAGGCCACCGTGCCGCCCAGCCGGACGGCCACTGCGACTCCCGTCACCCATCCGGACCGAGCAGCCCCCAGATGGGTGATGTTCAGCTCGAGCCCGACGGCGACCATGCCGCGGCTGCGGGCGTGGGCCGTGGCGCCGATCGAGCCCAGGGTCTCCACCAGCACCGCATTGGCGCCCCCGTGGAGCAGCCCGAGGGGCTGGGTGTTGCCGACCACCGGCATGCGTCCCACGACGCGGTCCGCGCCGACCTCCACGAGCTCGATGCCCAGCTTCTGGTCGAGTGCGCTGTCCAGGTCCCCGGTCCAGCCGGGCAGTGCGTCTCCATGCATGGGGCCACTGTAGGGGCAGGCTAGAGTCGCCTGCGTGACTGATGCCGCGACCGCACGCCCCAAGCTCCTGCTGATCGATGGCCACTCGGTGGCCTACCGGGCCTTCTTCGCCCTGCCCGTCGAGAATTTCTCCACCAGCACCGGGCAGCACACCAATGCCGTCTACGGCTTCACGTCGATGCTGATCAACCTGTTGCGCGACGAGGCACCCACCCACCTGGCCGTCGCCTTCGACCTGTCGCGGGTCACCTTCCGTACCGAGAGCTATGCCGACTACAAGGCCACTCGCTCGGCCAGCCCCGACGAGTTCAAGGGTCAGGTGGCGCTCATCCAGGAGGTCCTGGGGGCGCTGGAAGTCCCCTTCGTGAGCAAGGAGAACTACGAGGCCGATGACATCATCGCCACGCTGTCCACCCAGGCCACCGCGGCCGGCTTCGAGACCCTTGTGGTCTCCGGTGACCGCGACGCCATGCAATTGGTCAACGAACACGTCACCGTGCTCTACCCGAAGAAGGGCGTCAGTGACCTGGCCCGGATGACCCCTGCCGCGGTGGAGGAGAAGTACCTCGTGCCGCCGGCCACCTATCCCGAGCTCGCGGCCCTGGTCGGGGAGACCAGCGACAACCTGCCCGGCGTGCCCGGGGTTGGTCCGAAGACGGCCGCCAAGTGGCTGGCCCAGTACGAGGGCCTCGAGAACCTCATCCGGCGCGCCGACGAGGTCAAGGGCAAGGCCGGCGAGAGCTTCCGGGCCCACCTGTCCGACGTCATCCGCAACCGTCAACTCAATGCGCTGGTCAGGGACCTCGACCTTCCCGTGGCCCCCGCAGATCTGGAGCGGCGCGACTGGAACCGTGAAGCCGTGCACAGCCTGTTCGACCAGCTGGAGTTCCGGGTCCTGCGCGACCGACTGATCGAGTACTTCGGCGAGGCCGAGACCCCCGTCGAGGGCGGTTTCGAGGTCTCCGGTGAGATGCTGGGCGAGGCCCAGGTGGCGCCATGGCTCGAGGCCCACGGGCATGGCGAGGTCACCGGGCTGGATGTGACCGGCCACTGGGCCTCCGGCACGGGCGACATCACGGCGATGGCTCTCGCCGCGGGGGACGGTGCGGCCTGCTGGTTCTCCACTGAGGCCCTCACCCCCGCCGACGACGCCGCGCTGGCCGGCTGGTTGGCCGACGAGGGCGTCGGCAAGGCCGTGCACGAGGCCAAGGGACCGATGCTGGCCGCCTGGGCCCGCGGCTGGGAGCTGCGCGGCGTCACCTGCGACACCGTGCTGGCCGCCTACCTGCTCAAGCCGGACCAGCGCACCTTCGACCTGGCCGACCTGACCCTGCGCCACCTCAAGCGGGAACTTCGGGTGGAGGGCGGCGGCGCCTCCGAGCCCGTCGAACAGGACTCCCTGTTCAGCCTGGGTGACGACGACTCCGGATCCGAGGAGGCTGCCCAGGCCTCGATGGTGCGCGCCCGCGCCGTGATCGACCTGGCCCTGGCCCTGACCGCCGAGTTGGAGGCCCAGGGTGGCTCAAGCCTGCTGGCCGAGGTGGAGCTGCCCTTGCTCGCCACCCTCGCCCGGATGGAAGAGGTCGGCATCGCCGTCGACGTCGACCACCTGGAGCGGCTGCGCAGCGACTTCGACGCACGCGTCGTGGAGGCGGAACAGGCCGCCTACGAGACCATCGGCAAGCAGATCAACCTCGGTTCGCCCAAGCAGTTGCAGGCCGTGCTCTTCGACGACCTCCAGATGCCCAAGACCCGCAAGACCAAGAGCGGCTGGACCACCGATGCGGACGCGCTGGAGGGGCTCTACGCCAAGACCGGGCACCCCTTCCTGGAGCACCTGCTGGCCCACCGTGACCAGATCCGGCTGCGCCAGACCGTCGACGGGCTGCTCAAGAGCGTCCAGGACGGCTCGCGGATCCACACCACCTATGTGCAGACCATCGCCGCCACCGGCCGGCTCAGCTCCACCGATCCGAACCTGCAGAACATCCCGATCCGCACCGAGGCCGGCCGTCGGATCCGCGATGCCTTCGTCGTGGGCGACGGCTACGAGTGCCTGATGACCGCCGACTACTCGCAGATCGAGATGCGGATCATGGCCCATGTCTCCGGCGACGAGCAGCTCGTCGAGGCCTTCCGCAGCGGGATGGACTTCCACAGCGTGACGGCCGCCAAGGTCTTCGACGTCCCGGCCGACGAGGTCACCGGTGAGCAGCGGGCCAAGATCAAGGCGATGAACTACGGGCTGGCCTATGGGCTGAGCGCCTTCGGTCTGGCCAACCAGCTGGGGATCACCAACAGCGACGCGAAGGCGCTGATGGACGACTACTTCGAGAGCTTCGGCGGGGTGCGGGACTACCTGCAGGGCGTCGTCGCCCAGGCCCGGCGCACCGGACACACGGAGACCCTGCTGGGACGCCGCCGCCACCTGCCGGACCTCAACTCGTCCAACCGCCAGCGGCGTGAGATGGCCGAGCGCGCGGCGCTCAACGCACCGATCCAGGGCTCCGCCGCCGACATGATCAAGATCGCCATGCTGGATGTGGAGGCCGCGCTGGTGCAGCAGGGGCTGGCCAGCCGGATCCTGCTGCAGGTGCACGACGAACTGGTGCTCGAGGTGGCACCCGGCGAGCGCGAGCAGGTGGAGGCGCTGGTGCGGGACAAGATGGGTCACGCGATGGACCTGCAGGTGCCGCTGGACGTCAGCGTCGGCACCGGGCGCAGCTGGCACGACGCCGCCCACTGAGCTGCCAACCAGGGGCGCCGTCAGGAAGCGGCCAGCGGTTCGGCGTAGAAGATGATCCTCGACGCCCAGAACTTGGTGGACCTCTCGTAGTCCCAGCAGATAACGATGGCCAGCATCGGCGCGCCGTGGTCGTCGTAGAGCACTGTGGACTTCGGGTCGTAGTCCTTGACCATCACCTTGGCGGTGCGGGTGTGGCGGTAGCACAGCGTGCGGCCGGAGGCGTCGGTGAGGCGGATCACGTCGCCGAGGCGCAGTCCCTGCTCGGAGTTGAGGGCATTGCCCAGGGCGCCGCCCCGGTGGTAGGTGTGCGCCGTCAGCACGACCTTGCCCTTGTCCGATCCGGGGCGTGGACCGAGGTTGTACCAGCCGACGGTCTTCGGCTGGTCCTTCGGTGGGGCCGCCGCGGTGCCGTCCGCGGCCAGGCCCAGGGACATCACGGGGGCGTCGGAGGCCACGTCGCCCAGGGTGATCCGGGTGGGCACCAGGGGGGAGGCCGACGTGGAGCAGCCCTCGGGAAGCGAGCTCGCGGATGGACCGGGCGGCCGGCCAGATGGCGAGCTGCCCGATGATGATGCACCGGCAGACGGGGTCCTCGACGCCGTGGACGCCCTCGTCGTTGCCGTGGATGCGCTGGAGGTGGATGCGCTGGAGGTGGATCCGGGGGAGGAGGGGCGGGATGACGGGTGGCCTGCCGCAGACGGTGTGCCCTGGACGGGAGCCTCGGTGCCCTGGTGGTCCCGGGTGGAGTCCCTTCCGAGCCACCAAGCGACGAACAGTCCCACGGCCAGCAGGCCGGAGACGATTGCCAGGATGCTGCGGCCCCGCCCGCGTCGTCGATCCATGTCACCGACCCTACCCGTCAAGGGCGGCAGCTCCCTGAGACCCGGATTGACCCTTCAGCAGGGCGAAAGATAGGCTGTTGGGGCGCTGTGGTCTGCGCATCCTCGGACGGAGCAGGCTGTGCTCGTCGTGTCATGTCAACCGTCGGAACTCGTTCCGGCCCGATCCTGGCTCGTCGGAGGGCCACGGAGCATCACCGACACACACATCCACTACGGAGTCCTACTACATGACCTCCACTTCTGAGGCCGCACCTCAGGTTGCCATCGACGATTTCGGTTCCGCCGAGGCCTTCATGGCCGCCATCGATGCCACCATCAAGTACTTCAACGACGGCGACATCGTCACCGGCACCGTCGTCAAGGTTGACCGCGACGAGGTTCTCCTCGACATCGGCTACAAGACCGAAGGCGTCATCCCCTCCAAGGAACTCTCCATCAAGCACGACGTCGACCCCTTCGAGGTCGTCAGCGTGGGCGATGAGATCGAGGCCCTGGTCCAGACCAAGGAGGACAAGGAAGGTCGCCTGATCCTGTCCAAGAAGCGCGCACAGTACGAGCGCGCCTGGGGCACCATCGAGAAGATCAAGGAAGAGGACGGCGTCGTCACCGGCTCCGTCATCGAGGTCGTCAAGGGTGGCCTCATCGTCGACATCGGTCTGCGTGGCTTCCTGCCCGCCTCCCTGGTCGAGATGCGTCGCGTCCGCGACCTCCAGCCCTACGTGGGCCAGGAGCTCGAGGCCAAGATCATCGAGCTGGACAAGAACCGCAACAACGTCGTCCTGTCGCGTCGTGCATGGCTTGAGCAGACCCAGAGCGAGGTTCGCCAGAACTTCCTCACCCAGCTGCAGAAGGGCCAGGTCCGCAAGGGCGTCGTGTCCTCCATCGTCAACTTCGGTGCCTTCGTGGACCTGGGTGGCGTCGACGGCCTGGTGCACGTCTCCGAGCTGTCCTGGAAGCACATCGACCACCCGTCCGAGGTTGTCGAGGTCGGCATGCCCGTCACCGTCGAGGTGCTGGACGTCGACATGGACCGCGAGCGCGTCTCGCTGTCGCTGAAGGCCACCCAGGAAGACCCGTGGCAGACCTTCGCCCGCATGCACCAGATCGGGCAGATCGTTCCCGGCAAGGTCACCAAGCTCGTCCCCTTCGGCGCCTTCGTGCGTGTCGAGGAGGGCATCGAGGGCCTGGTGCACGTCTCCGAGCTGGCCGAGCGCCACGTGGAGATCCCGGAGCAGGTCGTCACCGTCAACGACGAGGTCATGGTCAAGATCATCGACATCGACCTCGAGCGTCGTCGCATCAGCCTCTCGCTGAAGCAGGCCAATGAGGGCGTCGACCTGGGTGCCGACGACTTCGACCCATCGCTGTACGGCATGACCGCCAGCTACGACGAGAACGGCAACTACATCTACCCCGAGGGCTTCGATCCGGAGACCAACGAGTGGAAGCCGGGCTTCGAGGACCAGCAGCGCGCGTGGGAGGCCCAGTACGCCGAGGCCCAGGCCCGCTGGATGGCGCTCAAGAAGCAGGCGGAGGAGGCCGAGCAGGCCGACAAGACCGCCGCTGTCGAGTCCGTCACCGCGGCCACCTACTCGTCGACCGCTCAGGCCGACGTGGAGCCCGAGGGCTCGCTGGCCTCCGACGAGGCCCTGCAGGCCCTGCGCGACAAACTGTCGGGCGGCGCCAGCTGATCAGCTGAATATTGAACCGGGGTCCCGACCATGTCGGGGCCCCGGTTCTTGCGTACGGGGGGTTAGTCTTCTGCGTGTGTATCCCCCGATATCCCCCCACGATCACGGGATGCTGACGGTTGGCGACGGTCACCAGGTCTACTGGGAGTCCTCCGGCAATCCCGACGGCATCCCTGCCCTGTACCTCCATGGCGGCCCCGGTGGCAGTCTGAAGCCCGGCTATCGACGCCACTTCGACCCGGCCGCCTACCGCATCATCGGCCTGCAGCAGCGAGGCGCAGGCCGCAGCACTCCCAGCGCCGCGTCCCCCGCGCACCGCCCGGAGCACAACACCACCGAGCATCTCGTGCGGGACATCGAGGCCCTGCGCGCCCATCTGGGGATCGAGTCCTGGCTGCTCGCCGGCGTCTCCTGGGGTTCGACCCTCGCCCTGCAGTACGCCCTGGCGCACCCGGGCCGGGTGCGCGGCATCGTCCTGGTCTCCGTCACCACCACCAGCCCTGCCGAGGTGGACTGGATCACCGAGGGTGTCGGTGCCCTCTACCCCGAGGCCTTCCAGTCCCTCTGTGACGTGGTGATCACCCACAGCGGCTGGCGGCCGGGGCAGGGACGCCTCATCGATGCCGTGGCCGGCGTGATGACCGGCGATGACGCCGAGGCGCGGCTGGACTTGGCCCTGGCCTGGATGGCCTGGGAGGAGACCCACATCCAGATCGGGCTGCCGGTCGCCCAGTTGCGTCCCGTCGGTCTGTGCGAAGCGCCCATCGAGGAGCAGATCGCCTTCACCACCCTGGTCAGCCACTACTGGTCCCACCACGCGGGGCAGGCCTCCGGGTGGGTTCCAGACGGGGGGTTGGCGGCGCACCTCCAGGAGCTCCGGGGCCTGCCGATCTGCATGATCCACGGCCGGAGAGACGTTTCGGATCCGGTCAGTACCCCCTGGGCCGTCAAGCGAGAGCTCCCCGCGGCCCAACTGCACGTCGTCGAGTCCGAGGGGCATGGTGGGCCGCACATGATGGAACTGTGGTGCCGTGCGGCCGACAGCTTTGCCGTCACCGGGACCTTCGCCGCAGTCGGGGGCGGGGCATGATCCGCGTCGGCCTGACCGGCGGGATCGCGTCCGGGAAGTCCGCCGTCGGTGAGCTGCTGCGGCAGCACGGGGCGCTGGTCATCGACTCGGACCAACTGGCCCGTGACGTCGTCGCCCCGGGAAGCGCGGGTCTGGCCGCCGTCATCGAGCGGTTCGGCGAGGGAATCCTGCTGCCCGACGGAGGCCTGGACCGAGCAGCCCTGGGGCGGCTCGTCTTCTCCGACGACGCGGCTCGGGCGGAGCTCAACGCGATCATCCACCCCCGGGTCCGGGCGGCCGCCACGACCCTCGAGGCCCAGGTGAGCGACCCCTACGCGATCGTGGTGCACATGATCCCGCTGCTGGTGGAGACGGGGCAGCAGGACTCCTTCGACGCGCTGGTGGTGGTGGACGTCGACGAGGACACCCAGCGGGCCCGGTTGATGGCGCGCAACGACCTCACCGAGGACGAGGCCCAGGCACGTATCGACTCCCAGGCCTCGCGCACGGACCGGCTGCGCGTCGCGGACTTCGTGATCCGCAACGACGCCGGAATGGAGGAGCTGGCCGATCGCACCCATGCCGTCTGGCACGAACTCCTCAAGCGCCGCGGGCAGCAGGGCGACGGCTGCGGCTGCTGAGAGCACTGCTCAGCGAGTTCGGAGGAGAATCTCAGGCAGCCTGCTGACCGCCACGACACCGGCCGAGGCCGCCACCATGTACTACGGCCAGGTGACCTCCAACACCGTGACGGTTCGAACCGCCCCCAGCGCTCGCGTCGCGAAGGACAGCCACTTCGGCAAGGAGAAGATCATGCTGGTCTGCAAGGTGCGCGGTGAGTCCGTGCGCGGCAATGACATCTGGTACAAGGTCCCCATCCAGGGGGTGGGCTTCGTCTCCGCCCGCTATGTGCGCAATGTCGGCAACGCGCCGCGGTGGTGCACCGGTAACCGGGTGCCCGTGAAGGCCCTCGTCAACATCCCCATCCGCAAGGCCCCGCTGACGGCCGCCGCCCAGGTGCGCACCGTTCGCAAGGGCAGCACGATCACCGCGGTCTGCGCCGTGCCCTCCCAACAGAAGAATGGTCCGCAGTGGTACTACCTGACAGACGGCCGCTGGATCTCCTCCAAGCACCTCCGCCAGAACATGCCCACCTCGCCCTGCAGCTGATCGGCCGGCGGTTTTGTCGGAGCCTCCTTGTAGCCTTCAAGGCATGCGAGCAGTCGACGAGATCCAGCGCGTGGTGGCCCCCTTCACAATGCAGGCGGGCTTCGAGCCATCAGGGGACCAGCCCAAGGCCATCGACGAGTTGGAGCGGCGCATCCGCGCCGGTGAGCAGGACGTCGTGCTGCTGGGTGCCACCGGCACCGGCAAGACCGCCACCATCGGGTGGCTCACGGAGAGGCTGCAGCGGCCCGTGCTGGTGATGCAGCCGAACAAGACCCTGGCGGCGCAGTATGCCAACGAGCTGCGGCAGTTCTTCCCGGACAATGCGGTGGAGTACTTCGTCAGCTACTACGACTACTACCAGCCAGAGGCCTATGTGCCGCAGACAGACACCTACATCGAGAAGGACTCCAGCCTGAACGAGGAGGTGGAGCGTCTGCGGCACTCCACCACGGCCTCCCTGCTGACCCGCCGCGACGTGATCGTGGTGGCCACCGTGAGCGCCATCTACGGTCTTGGTACGCCCGAGGAGTACGTGGACCGGATGGTCCGGCTCAAGGTCGGCGAGGAGTACGAGCGGGAGGCCCTGCTGCGGCGGCTGGTGGAGATCCAGTACGCCCGCAATGACCTGGCGGGAACTCGCGGCACCTTCCGGGTGCGTGGCGACACGCTCGAGGTCTTCCCGATGTACGAGGAGAATGCGGTCCGCATCGAGTTCTTCGGCGACGAGGTGGAGGCACTGTCCACCATGCACCCGCTGACCGGTGAGGTGCTGACCACCGACGAGGAGATGTACATCTTCCCGGCCACGCACTACGTCGCCGGCCCCGAACGGATGGAGCGGGCCATCGTCGGGATCGAGAAGGAACTCGAGGAGAGGCTCGACGAGCTGCACAAGCAGAACAAGTTGCTGGAGGAGCAGCGGCTTCGGATGCGCACCAACTACGACATCGAGATGATGCGCCAGATCGGCACCTGCTCGGGCATCGAGAACTACTCACGGCACATGGACGGCCGACAGGCGGGGGACCCCGCGCACACCCTGCTGGACTTCTTCCCCTCGGACTTCCTGCTGGTGATCGACGAGTCACACGTCACAGTCCCGCAGATCGGCGGCATGTACGAAGGAGACGCCAGCCGCAAGCGGACCCTGGTGGAGCACGGCTTCCGGCTGCCCAGTGCCATGGACAACCGCCCGCTGCGCTTCGAGGAGTTCGTCGAGCGGATCGGGCAGACCGTCTACCTGTCCGCCACCCCCGGAAACTACGAGATGGCCCGTGCCGACGGCTTCGTCGAGCAGATCATCCGCCCCACCGGCCTGGTTGACCCGGAGATCGTCGTGAAGCCCACCAAGGGGCAGATCGACGACCTGCTGGGCGAGATCCGCACCCGGGCGGACAAGAACGAGCGCATCCTGGTCACCACCCTGACCAAGAAGATGGCCGAGGACCTGACCGACTACCTGATGGAGAACGGGGTGCGTACCCGCTACCTGCACTCCGAGGTGGACACCCTGCGACGGGTGGAGCTGCTGCGGGAGCTGCGGATGGGTGAGTACGACGTGCTGGTGGGCATCAACCTGCTGCGTGAGGGCCTCGACCTGCCCGAGGTGAGCCTGGTGGCCATCCTGGACGCCGACAAGGAGGGCTTCCTGCGCTCGGACCGCTCCCTGATCCAGACCATCGGCCGTGCCGCCCGCAATGTGGACGGTCAGGTGCACATGTATGCGGACAGGATCACGCCCAGCATGGAGCGTGCCATCGACGAGACGAATCGTCGCCGCGCCATCCAGGTCGCCTACAACACCGAGCACGGCATCGACCCGCAGCCGCTGCGCAAGAAGATCGCCGACATCACCGACATGTTGAACCGGGAGGATGCGGACACCGCCGCGTTGGTGGAGAAGGCCCAGCCGAGGGGGCGCAAGCCCTCGCAGCCGGTGCCGCAGCTGGGGGAGAAGCGGGCCCTCGACACGTCGAACATGGCCGTCAGTGAGCTGGCGGACCTGGTGCAGGAGCTCACCGAACAGATGCACACGGCGGCCAAGGAGCTGCAGTTCGAGCTCGCGGCCCGGCTGCGCGACGAGGTGGGTGACCTCAAGAAGGAGCTCCGCAGCATGATCGAGGCGAACAAGTAGCAGCCGAGCGCCCCACCACCCGGAGGGGTGATGGGGCGCTCGGGGGTCCTGACCGGCGGGGCTCAGTGCATCTCGGCGAGTTCCTCGTCGGACATGTTGCGGGTCTTCATGAGGCTGGCGACGGTCGTGACGACGAGGGTGACGACGATCACGCCGAGGCTCATCTCGATGCCGATCTCCGCCCAGTCGCCCACCAGGTGGTAGTGGTGCGCCGCGTGCAGCACGAGCTTCACACCGATGAAGCCCAGGATGATGGACAGGCCGATCGGCAGGTAGACCAGCTTGTTCAGCAGGCCGCCGATCAGGAAGTAGAGCTGGCGCAGGCCCATCAGCGCGAAGGCATTCGCGGTGAAGACCAGGTAGGGCTCCTGGGTGAGGCCGTAGATGGCGGGGATGGAGTCCAGGGCGAAGAGCACGTCGGTGGAACCCAGGGCGACGATCACCAGGAACATCGGGGTGAAGAAGCGCTTGCCGTTGATCTTGACGGCGCTCTTGGTGCCCTGCCAGTCCTCGGTGAAGGGCAGCGTGCGCTTCACCCAACGGATCATCAGGTTCTCGGTTGCCTCGTCGTCGTGGTCCTTCTCGAAGTAGTCCTTGACCAGGTCGATCGCGGTGTACAGGAGGTACGCGCCGAAGATGAAGAAGACCCAGGCCGCGGCCTCGATCATGCTCTTGCCCAGCGCAATGAAGATCCCGCGGAAGACCAGGGCCAGGATGATGCCCACCAGCAGCGCGTACTGCTGCAGCTGACGGGGGACCTTCATCTTCGCCATGATGATGATGAAGATGAACAGGTTGTCCAGGCTGAGGCTGTACTCGGTGAGCCAGCCGGCGAAGAACTCCTTGCCGTACTGGGGCCCGGAGAAATAGGTCACGCCGATGCCG
The DNA here is from genome assembly GCF_003752415.1 of Luteococcus japonicus. Classification (NCBI taxonomy): domain Bacteria; kingdom Bacillati; phylum Actinomycetota; class Actinomycetes; order Propionibacteriales; family Propionibacteriaceae; genus Luteococcus; species Luteococcus japonicus. Next base: position 3,016,528 of record NZ_RKHG01000001.1, read on the forward strand.
AAGAGGATGGCCAGGCCGACGAAGGCACCGACGAAGATGCCGCACTCCTTCATCGAGGGCTCGTGCGGCTTGCGGCCGATCACGAAGACATCGAAGAGCAGGACGGCTGCCATCACGCCGATCGTGATGAGCCAGGTGTAGAGATGGATGTTCATCCAGGACCTTTCGAGAGGGTCAGGGGAGTGCTGGAGGTCTCGTCCGCCACCCGTCCATGGGACAGGATGACCGCGGGCCGGACGCCGTGCTGGTGGCATCGTGATGACGACCCTGCTGCGTGGGATTACTCCCCTCCGGGGGAAATCCTCCCACGGATCACGGCTCGGCCCAATTCAGCATCCAGAACCGATGCGGTCACCAGCCGCGTTGGCGCCATACGTCGAGGTGGGGGCGCTCGGCCCCCAGGGTGGTGGGCTCGCCGTGTCCCGGCCACACCACCGTGTCGTCGTCGAAGACCTCGAAGAGCTGGGTGATGACCCCGTCGAGCAGGCTGGAGAAGTCCTCCGGCGTGCCGGTCTTGCCGACGCCGCCGGGAAAGAGCGAATCTCCCGTGAAGAGCTGCACCGGGGCATTCTGCGGGCGCAGCACCAGGGTGATGGAACCCGCGGTGTGCCCCACCAGACCGATGACGCCGATCCGGTGCTTGCCCAGCTGCACCCCGTCCCCGGTCCACAGTGGCTCGCTGGCAATGCCGGTCCGGCGCTCGATGTCGTCGCAGTCCGGGCGGCCGGCCAGGGTGCGAGCACCCGTGAGCCGGGCCGTCGCGAGGAGTGCGCCGACGTGGTCATGGTGCCGGTGTGTGGTGACGATCGTCTCGACGGTGAAACCGTCGACCAATCGGGCCAGGGTCTCTGGTTCTGCGGCGGCATCGACCAACAGGGCTCGGCCGGCGCCGTCGTCGAGCAGATAGGCATTGTTGCCCATGCCGCCCACCACCACGCGGGTCAGGGTGAGTCCGTCGTCGAAGGTCGTCGTCTGCATCACAACTCCTGTATGCCGAGTCTCTCCGCGCCGCCCACCAGCTCGGGGCCGCCGCGGCCGGTCAACCAGCCCAACAGGCCGGCATCTGTTCCATGGACGTCCACCGGTACCTCGTGCTCGGGGGCAGGGCGGCCCACGGTGGCCTGCAGACCGGAGCTGCTGAGGATTCGCAGGGGTGGCAGATCTGTCCGTTGTCCGAGCCGGGAACAGTTCCACTCCAGCAGCCACCGGGCAATGTCCGCCTCCACGTCCGTGGCGCTGAATCCGTGGTCGAGGTCGATGCGGTGCAGCACCACCTCGTTGAGCCGGGCCACCATCAGGTGGTGCACCGGCATGGCGAGCCCCGGCAGTACCTGGACCTCCTCCGTGCTGCCGGACTCCTGCAGGTAGCTGAAGGTGTCGTTCAATTGCCCGGCCGAGGTGTCCAGGTCTATCTGGAGGTCCAGTGCGCCCCGCCGCGAGCCGGCCTCCAGGTCTCGTCGTCGTTGCCGGGAGTCCGGGTACATCAGGCTGGGGGTGTGGGTCAGCAGGCCATGCACCACGCGGCGGATGCCGTCGGCATTGCGCGCAATGTGGGTGGCGACGTGGGCTCGCGTCCAGCCCGGCAACCGGCTGGGCTGCTGCCAGTCCTCGTCGCTGATGGAGATCGTGTCGCCCAGCAGTCCCTGGGTGGCCTCCAGCTTGCGGCGGCGAAGATGAGCCACCGACGCGCTGACCGGCAGGGAAACCGGCTCCTGCTCTTCTGGGCTCATGGCTCCAACCTAACCAAGACGGAGTGCCTTGACCACCGGTGCGGACTGCTCGTGCGACGCAACGTTGAACTTCTGTCAGTGGGGCCATCTACTCTTGACGACGTGAATGATCGTCTTGTCGTCCGAGGTGCCCGCGAGCACAACCTGCGCAATGTCTCGTTGGACCTGCCGCGCGATGCGCTGATCGTGTTCACCGGCCTGTCCGGTTCCGGCAAGTCCTCGCTGGCCTTCGACACGATCTTTGCCGAGGGGCAGCGTCGGTATGTGGAGTCCCTCAGTGCCTATGCCCGGATGTTCCTCGGGCAGATGGACAAGCCGGACGTCGACTTCATCGAGGGCCTCTCACCAGCAGTCTCCATCGACCAGAAGTCCACCAGTCGCAATCCGCGCTCGACAGTGGGCACCATCACGGAGGTCTATGACTACCTCCGCCTGATGTATGCCCGGATCGGCCATCCGCACTGCCCCGAGTGCGGTGAGCCGATCAGCCGGCAGAGTCCGCAGCAGATCGTGGACCGTCTCCTCTCCTTGGAGGAGGGCACCCGTTTCCAGGTGCTCGCGCCGGTGGTCCGGGGACGCAAGGGCGAGCATGCCGACCTCTTCCGCCAGCTGGCCACCGATGGCTTCAGCCGCGTCCGGGTGGACGGGACGGTGCACCAACTGACCGATCCGCCGACGCTGGACAAGAAGTTCAAGCACGACATCGACGTCGTGGTGGACCGGCTGGCCGTCAAGCCCACCGCGAAGCAGCGCCTCACGGACTCGGTGGAGACGGCGTTGCGGCTTGCCCAAGGCGTGGTCGGCATCGACTTCGTCGACCTGGATGCCAAGGACCCGGGCCGCGAGCGCCGTTACTCGGAGAAGATGGCCTGCCCCAACCAGCACGACATCTCCATCGAGGAGCTGGAGCCTCGCCAGTTCTCCTTCAACGGTCCGTGGGGCGCCTGCCCCGCCTGCACCGGCCTGGGCACCACGCATGAGGTGGATCCGGACCTCGTCGTCCCGGACCGCGGCAAGTCGCTGGCCGACGGGGCGATTGCGCCATGGGCCAATGCCCACGTCGCCGCCCACTACGAGCACGTCTTCGAGTCGCTGGCCGCCAAGCACGGCTTCAAGGTCACGACGCCCTGGGAGCAGCTCCCGGAGCAGGCGCGGGCCATCCTGCTGCAGGGCGCGGGTGACCCGGTCTATGTGAGCTACCGCAACCGCTTCGGCCGTACCCGGACCTTCACCCAGAACTACGAGGGGGTGCTGCGCTATGTGCGTCGCCGCTTCGACGAGGCGGAGACCGACTCCGCACGGGACCGCTGGGGTGGCTACCTGCGCGAGGTGCCCTGCCCCACATGTCAGGGGGCTCGCCTCAAGCCGACCTCGCTGGCCGTCACCGTCGGCGGCCGCAACATCGCCGAGCTGGCGGGCATGTCCATCCGCGAGGTGGCCGACTTCCTGGCCGGACTGGAGATGACTGCACGGGAGGCACAGATCGCCGAACGCCTGGTCAAGGAGATCAATGAGCGGCTGCGCTTCCTGCTGGACGTGGGCCTGGAGTACCTGACCCTCTCCCGGTCCGCGGGGACCCTGTCGGGCGGCGAGGCGCAGCGGATCCGGCTCGCGACCCAGATCGGCTCCGGCCTGGTGGGCGTGCTCTACGTCCTCGACGAGCCGTCCATCGGCCTGCACCAGCGGGACAACCACCGCCTGATCCAGACGTTGAAGCGGCTGCGGGACCTGGGCAACACCCTGATCGTCGTCGAACATGACGAGGACACCATCCGGGTGGCGGACTGGACCGTCGACGTCGGTCCCGGCGCCGGCGAGCATGGCGGCAATGTGGTGGTCAGCGGACCTGTCTCCGAGCTGTTGGCCAGCGAGAGCTCCATCACCGGTGCCTACCTGTCCGGCCGCCGCTCCATCCCGCTGCCTGCGGTGCGCCGTCCTGCGACGGGACGCGCCATCACGGTGCACGGTGCCACCCAGAACAACCTGCGCGACGTGGACGTGAGCTTCCCGCTCGGCCAGTTCGTCGCGGTCACCGGCGTCTCCGGGTCCGGCAAGTCCTCGCTGGTCAATGGCATCCTCTACACGGCCATGGCGCAACGCCTCTACAAGGCCAAGGCCGTGCCCGGGCGGCACCGTTCCATCACCGGGACGGAGCACATCGACAAGGTCATCCACGTGGACCAGTCGCCCATCGGCCGCACGCCGCGTTCAAATCCGGCCACCTACACCGGCGTCTTCGACAAGATCCGGACCCTCTTCGCCGCCACTCCGGAGGCCAAGATGCGCGGCTACCAGGCCGGCCGGTTCAGCTTCAACATCAAGGGCGGCCGGTGCGAGAACTGCTCCGGCGACGGCACCATCAAGATCGAGATGAACTTCCTGCCCGACGTGTACGTCCCCTGCGAGGTCTGCCATGGGGCGCGCTACAACCGGGAGACGCTGGAGGTGCACTTCAAGGGAAAGACCATCGCCGAGGTGCTGGACATGCCGATCGAGGAGGCCGCCGACTTCTTCGAGGCGCACAATGCGATCTCGCGTCACCTGCAGACCCTGGTGGAGGTGGGTCTGGGCTACGTGCGGCTGGGCCAGCCGGCCACCACGCTGTCCGGCGGTGAGGCGCAGCGCGTGAAGCTGGCCACGGAACTGCAACGACGGTCCACCGGGCGCACCATGTACGTGCTCGACGAGCCCACCACGGGCCTGCACTTCGAGGACATCCGCAAACTGCTGGGTGTGCTGCAGCAGTTGGTGGACCAGGGCAACTCGGTGGTGGTGATCGAGCACAACCTCGACGTGATCAAGACCGCAGACCACCTGATCGACATGGGCCCTGAGGGCGGTTCCGGCGGCGGCCTGGTGGTGGCCGAGGGCACCCCGGAACAGGTGGCGGCCTGTGAGGAGAGCTACACCGGCCACTTCCTCAAGCCGATGCTGGCAGGCAAGGAGGTCCTGGTGGGGGAGCCCGTCGCGGCCCTCGTGGAGGCGCCGGCCGCGAAGAAGGCGGCGAAGAGGACAATGAAGAAGGCCGCCGCCAAGAAGGCGACGGCCCGCAAGGTGGCCACCAAGAAGTAGCCGTGGGTGCGCTCAGGCGCTGACGTTGACGGTGTCGCCGTCGAGCTTGGCGGTGGCCGGTCCGAGGCCTGCCGTCGCGGGGCCACTCAGCCGGGCACCGTCGGCGGCGCTGAACCGGGAGTTGTGGCAGGTGCAGACGATCTCCGCCTTCTCCACCTTGCTGACCTTGCAGCCGGCGTGCGGGCACAGCCGGGTGTAGGCCTTGTACTCGCCGGCCTTCGGCTGGGCCACCACGAAGTTGCTCTCCTCGATGATGGCTGCGCCGCCCACGGGCACGTCGGCGGCCTTGATGGAGGCGGGGCCGGTCTTGACCTCCTCCGGCTTCGAGCATCCGGTCACCGCACCGGTGGTGGCTGCGGCTCCGGCGGCCAGGCCGGCGGTCTTGAGGACGTCACGACGGGTGGGACTCATGGGGCACTCCTGGGAGATCGACTTGTTCTGCCCCAAGCTACCCCGTCAGGCGTCGGCGACGGTGATGGTGTCCCCGGCCAGCGTGGCCTTCGCTGCGGTCAGGCCGGTCTCGGCCGGGCCGCTCAGCCGAGCCCCGTCGGCCGCGGAGAAGCGGGCATCGTGGCAGGTGCAGACGATCTCGGCCTTCTCCACCTTGTCCACCTTGCATCCGGCGTGTGGGCACATCCGGCTGAAGGCCTTGTACTGGCCCGGCTCTGGCTGCGCGACGACGTAGTTCGAGTCCTGCAGCACAGTGGCACTGCCCACGGGGACATCGGCGGCCTTGATCGAGGCCGGGCCGGCCTTGATCTCCTCGGGGGAGGAACAGCCGGTCACGGCGCCGGTGGTGGCTGCGGCTCCGGCGGCCAGACCAGCGGTCTTGAGGACATCTCGGCGGGAAGGGCTCATGGGGTGCTCCAGTGCTCGACGGATCTGGTCCCGCCAACCTAGCCGAGCGGTTCCCCGCGTGATCCAGCAGGTCCTGTCGGTGGCGGCTCCTACACTTGCCCGCATGGCCGATCCGTCCAGCTACCGCCCCGCGCCCGGCACCATCCCCACCGACCCGGGGGTCTACCGGTTCAGCGACGCCCACGGCCAGGTGATCTACGTCGGCAAGGCCAAGAACCTTCGCCAGCGCCTCAACTCCTACTTCGCGGACCCGGCCAACCTGCACTTCCGTACCCAGACCATGGTGCGCACCGCGGCCAAGGTGGAGTGGACGGTGGTGCAGAACGAGCTGGAGAGCCTGCAACTGGAATACACCTGGATCCAGCAGTATGACCCGCGCTTCAACGTGAAGTACCGCGATGACAAGTCCTACCCCTGGCTCTGCCTGACCTGGTCCGACGAGTACCCGCGGGTCTTCGTCGGGCGGGGCAGCAAGCGCAAGGGATACCGCTACTTCGGCCCCTTCGGGCAGGCCTGGGCCATTCGGGAGACCGTCGACGCCCTGCTGCACGTCTTCCCGATGCGCTCCTGCAGCACTGGGGTCTTCAACAATGCGAAGTCTGCCGGCCGCCCGTGCCTGCTGGGCTACATCGGCAAGTGCTCGGCCCCCTGCGTGGGACGGATCAGCCCGGAGGACCATCGCGAGATCGTCGAGGACTTCGCCAGCTTCATGGCGGGCCGTACCGGCCAGCTCACCCGCAAGCTCGAGCGCCAGATGACGCAGGCCAGCGAGAACCTGGAGTTCGAGAAGGCCGCCGTCCTCCGGGACTCCTTGACCGCCCTGAATCAGGCCACCGAGAAGAATGCCATCGTGCTGGCTGACGGCACCGATGCCGACGTCATTGCCCTGGCGGAGGACCCGCTGGAGGTTGCAGTGCAGATCTTCAACGTGCGCTCCGGCCGGGTGCGTGGGCAGCGCGGCTGGGTGGCGGACCGCGCCGACGACGGGGACACCGCAGAACTCGTCGAACAGTTCCTCTTGCAGATCTATGCCGATGCCCGGACCGCGGACACGGAGGTGGCCAGCGCCATCCCGCGGGAGGTGCTGGTGCCGGTCATGCCCGCCTCGGGGGAGGCGATGGTGCAGCTGCTGCGGGAGGAGCGTGGAGCCCACGTCAACCTGCACGTGCCCCAGCGGGGGGACAAGCGAGTCCTCCTGGACACCGTCGCGAAGAATGCCGCCGAATCCCTGCAGCAGCACAAGATGAAGCGGGCCAGTGACCTGTCCACCCGCAACCGTGCCCTGGAGCAGCTGCAGGCCACGCTGGAGCTGCCCACCGCTCCGTTGCGCATCGAGTGCTATGACATCTCGCACCTGCAGGGCACCGAGGTGGTGGCCTCCATGGTGGTCTTCGAGGACGGCCTGCCGCGCAAGAGCGAGTACCGGCGCTTCGTGATCAAGTCCTTCGAGGGCTCCGACGACCTGCGCGCCATGAAGGAGGTCCTGACCCGTCGCTTCCGTCGCCTGCTCGACGACCGCGCGTCGATGAGCGACGAGGCCGAGGGCGGCCCGGTGCTGGTCGATGCCACGACGGGGGCTCCCCGCAAGTTCGCCTACGCCCCGCACCTGGTGGTGGTCGACGGCGGCGAACCGCAGGTGGCGGCGGCCGCCGAGGTGCTGGAGGAGCTCGGGCTGGCCGACGAGGTGGCGCTGTGCGGCCTGGCCAAGCGCCTGGAGGAGGTGTGGATCCCCGACGAGGAGTATCCCCTGATCCTGCCCCGCTCCTCCGAGGGGCTCTACCTGCTGCAGAGGCTGCGCGACGAGGCACATCGCTTCGCCATCACCCACCACCGCGGCCGCCGCAGCAAGGCGATGGTGGAGTCCGTGCTGGACGACGTGCGAGGGCTGGGGGAGACCCGTCGCAAGGCACTGCTCAAGCACTTCGGCAGCCTGCGCAAGCTGCGCGCAGCGTCGGTCGAGGAGATTGCGCTCGTGCCGGGCTTCGGACCGCGGCTGGCCGCCAACGTGGTGGAAGCGCTCGGCGCCCAGCAACCAGGGGAGGCGATCAACATGACCACGGGCGAGGTGCTGCCCGGTCGGCCATAATGGGCCTCGTGAGCACACCTACCACTACCCCAGCCGCAGCCGTGAACCCGCGCCTGGTGATCATCACCGGCCTGTCCGGGGCCGGGCGTCGCACGGCCGCGCACGCCATGGAGGACCTGGGTTGGTATGTGGTGGACAACCTTCCCCCGTCGCTGCTGCCCAATCTCGTGGACCTGGCCCGGGGCAAGGGGATCGGCAAGCTCGGGGTGGTGCTGGACGTGCGCAGCCGCACCCTCTTCGAGCAGCTGGGCTCCGTCTTCGCCGAGCTCACCGAGCAGGGCCTGGACATCGAGGTGCTCTACCTCGAGGCCGACGATGCCGCCATCGTGAAGCGGCAGGAGTCCACCCGTCGCCCGCTGCCCCTGCAGGGGGATGGCAGGCTGATGGACGGCATCGAGAAGGAACGGGCGATGCTGTCCACGCTCCGTGCCTCGGCGGACCTGGTGGTGGACACCACCAACATCAACGTGCACCAGCTGGCCGCCCGGGTGGCCCACGCCTACGGAGGCGACGAGGGCAACCGGATCCGGGTGGCGGTGATGAGCTTCGGCTTCAAGAACGGCCTGCCGCTGGATGCGGACCTGGTGCTGGATGTCCGCTTCCTGCCCAACCCGCACTGGATCCCGGAGCTGCGCCCCCAGACCGGCCTGTCGGAGGCCGTCAGCAGCTATGTGCTGGCCCAGCCCGGTGCCGAGGACTTCCTGACCCGGTTGGAGGGGCTCTTCGAGACGATGGCTCCCGGATACATCCGGGAGGGCAAGCGTCAGGTGACCGTCGCCATCGGATGCACCGGAGGAAAACACCGCTCCACGGCGATGAGCGAGGAGTTCGGCCGCCGCCTGCGGGCCAAGGACGTCCCCGTGACCGTGATGCACAGAGACCTGGGCAAGGAGTGAACGCCGCACGGCGCCCCGCCCGGGGCGAACGGACCAGCCGTCCTGCCGTCACGGCCCTGGGAGGTGGACACGGACTGTCGGCCAGCCTCAGCGCCCTGCGACGCGTCACGGACCGCCTCACCGCCATCGTCACGGTGGCCGACGACGGCGGCTCATCTGGCCGTCTGCGCAGCGAGTTCGACTGCCTGCCGCCGGGGGACCTGCGGATGGCGCTGGCCGCCCTGTGTGAGGACGACCACGCCGGACGACAGTGGGCCGACGTGCTGCAGTCACGCTTCACCGGCAGCGGTCCGCTGGGCGGGCATGCCGTCGGCAACCTGCTGATCGCAGGCCTGTGGCAGCACCTGGACGACCCGGTGGCCGGCCTTGACCAGGTGGGGGAGCTGCTGCGCACCCGCGGCCGGGTGCTGCCGATGTCGCTGACCCCCCTGACGATTGCGGCGGAGGTGATCGGCCTGGATCCGCTGCGGCCCGACGAGGTGTGCACCCTGTCCGGCCAGGCCACCGTCGCCAAGACCCGGGCCGAGGTGCAGAAGATCCGGCTGGAACCCGAGGATGCGTCAGCCTGCCCCGACTCGCTGGAGGCCATCGCGGACAGCGACTTCGTGGTGCTGGGGCCCGGTTCCTGGTTCACCTCGGTGCTCCCTCACCTGTTGGTTCCGGAGCTGGCCGACGCCATCGTGGACTCTTCGGCCCGCAAGGTCGTCGCGCTCAACATGTCGTCCGCCGGGGAGACCGACGGTTTCACACCCTCGCGGCACATTGAGCTGCTCGCCGAGCACGCCCCCCGGTTGCGGCTGGACACGGTGATTGCGGACCAGAGCTTTGCCGACGAGCACCTGGACAGCTATGTCCGTTCCCTGGGCGCCGAGCTGGTGGTGGCCGATGTCGCCATGAGGGACGGTTCGGCGCGGCATGACCCGCTGCGCCTCGCGTCGGTCTTCGCCGACGTGATGGGATGCTGACAACGGCGGGATGCCTCGTCGGCTCGTGGCGTGGTTCAATTTCATGTCTTCGGGGCACAGCCCCGGCCTCGGGGCGCAGCAGGACAGGAAGGAACCAGACCTCATGGCCATGACACAGCAGGTGAAGACGGAGCTCGCCACCATCAGGGTGACGAAGCCGTGCTGCCGCAGGGCGGAAGTGGCCAGCATGCTGCGTTTCGCCGGAGGCATCCACATCGTGAGCGGACGCATCGTGATCGAGGCGGAGTTCGACACCGGAGCCGCGGCGCGCAGGTTGCGCACCGCCATCCAGGACCTCTACGGCTTCACCGCCGAGATGATCATGGTCAATGGCTCGGGGATCCGCCGCGGTACGCGCTACACCCTGCGCCTGGTCTCCGAGGGGGAGTCACTCGCTCGCCAGACAGGACTGACCGATGCCCATGGCCGCCCCGTGCGGGGTCTGCCCGCCATTGTGGTCGGCGGCGGCACCTGTTGCCAGGTGGCGGCCTGGCGGGGAGCCTTCCTTGCCCACGGCTCGCTCACCGAACCCGGCCGATCGATGGCCCTCGAGGTGACCTGCCCCGGCTCGGAGGCCGCGCTGGCGCTGGTCGGCGCCGCTCGTCGCCTGCAGATCGGTTCCAAGGCGCGCGAGGTGCGCAATGTGGACCGGGTGGTGATCCGTGATGGTGACGCGATTGCCGCCATGCTGACCCGGCTGGGCGCCCACGAGTCCCTGCTGGCCTGGGAAGAGCGGCGGATGCGTCGCGAGGTCCGCGCCTCCGCCAACCGGCTGGCCAATTTCGACGACGCCAACCTGCGCCGTTCTGCGAGGGCCGCCGTCGCTGCAGGGGCACGCGTGGAGCGCGCTCTGGAGATCCTCGGGGACGAGGTCCCGGACCACCTCAAGGCCGCGGGACTTCTTCGCCTGGAGCACAAGAATGCGAGCCTGGAAGAACTGGGTCAGTTGCACAATCCTCCGTTGACCAAGGATGCCGTGGCGGGACGGATCCGTCGCCTGCTGGCCACCGCGGACAAGATTGCAGCCGAACGCGGAATTGCCTCCACGGAGGCCAACCTCAGTGCGGAGATGCTCGACGAGCGGTGAATTTTCTGTGACAAGGACTTTCATCCCCTGAAGCCGGGTCTCATCCGGTGTGTTTCGCCGAATGCTAGACCTTTGTGCCGTGATACCACCACGTTGTGCGGTCTGCTGGCGCGCGGGCGCGATCGATTCGTTAGACTCGGAAGCGTCCGAACACGCCTCTTCACCTGGTGCAGAGGCACTGAATATCTCGAAGGAGATAACGCATGACCGTCAAGGTTGGAATCAACGGCTTCGGCCGCATCGGCCGCAACTACTTCCGCGCCCTCATCGACCAGGGTGCCGACATCGAGGTCGTTGCCGTCAACGACCTGACCGACAACAAGACTCTCGCCCACCTGCTGAAGTACGACAGCCTGATGGGCCGCTTCGCCGGTGAGGTCAGCTTCGACGACGAGTACATCACCGTTGACGGCAAGAAGATCCGCGCCCTCGCCGAGCGCGACCCGAAGAACCTGCCCTGGGGCGACCTGGGTGTCGACATCGTCATCGAGTCGACCGGCTTCTTCACCGACGCCGAGAAGGCCAAGGCCCACATCGAGGCCGGCGCCAAGAAGGTCATCATCTCGGCCCCCGGCAAGAACGTCGACGGCACCTTCGTCATGGGCGTCAACGACAAGGACTACACCAACGAGATGAACATCATCTCGAACGCGTCCTGCACCACCAACTGCCTGGCCCCCCTGGCCAAGGTGCTGAACGACAAGTTCGGCATCGAGCGCGGCATCATGACCACCATCCACAGCTACACCGGTGACCAGCGCCTGCTCGACGCCCCGCACAGCGACCTGCGTCGCGCCCGCGCCGCCGCGCTGAACATGATCCCGACCAAGACCGGCGCCGCCCAGGCCGTCGCCCTGGTCATCCCCGAGCTCAAGGGCAAGTTCGACGGCCTCGCGGTCCGCGTTCCCACCCCCACCGGCTCGCTGACCGACCTGACCTTCGAGGCTTCGAAGGAGGTCACCGTCGACGAGATCAAGGCTGCCGTCAAGGAGGCCGCCGAGGGTGAACTCAAGGGTGTCCTGAAGTACACCGAGGACCCGATCGTCTCCTCCGACATTGTCGGCGACCCGCACACCAGCATCTTCGACGCCAATGAGACCAAGGTCATCGGCAAGCTGGTCAAGGTCCTGTCCTGGTACGACAACGAGTGGGGCTACTCCAACTCGCTGGTCCGCCTGACCGCCCTGGTCGGCTCCAAGCTGGCCTGATCTCCCGATCAAACCGTGTGACGGGGTGGGACGCTCCGGCGTCCCACCCCGTTTCCACACCCGCAACACCTGCTGCGTAATTCCGGGGCGAAGCCGCCCCACCATTCCCAACGGAAGGATTGACGTGAAGTCGATCAAGGATCTTGGCGATCTGAAGGGCAAGCGGGTAGTCATCCGCTGCGATTTCAACGTGCCGCTGGATGGCGACACCATCACCGACGACGGCCGCATCAAGGCCGCCCTGCCCACCCTGGGCGAGCTGCGCGAGGCCGGCGCCCGCGTGGTCGTGCTGGCCCACCTGGGACGCCCGAAGGGTGAGGTCAACCCCAAGTACTCCCTGGCTCCCGTCGCCAAGCGACTGGGCGAGCTGCTGGGTACCGAGGTCAAGCTGGCCGGCGACGTCGTCGGTCCCTCCGCGCAGGAGACCGCTGCCGCCCTCGCCGATGGCGAGGTCGCACTGATGGAGAACGTCCGCTACGAGAAGGGCGAGGAGAGCAAGGACGAGGCCGAGCGCATCGAGCTTGCCAAGAAGTACGCCGAGCTGGGCGACGTGTACGTCTCCGAGGGCTTCGGCGTCGTGCATCGCAAGCAGGCCAGTGTCTACGACATCGCCAAGCTGCTCCCGAGCGCTGCCGGTCTTCTGGTGAAGAAGGAGGGCGACGTCTTCTCCAAGGTCCTCTCCGACCCCGAGCGTCCCTTCGTCGTGGTGCTGGGTGGCGCCAAGGTGGCCGACAAGCTGGCCGTCATCGACAACCTGCTCAAGCTGGCCGACACCGTCATCATCGGCGGTGGCATGGCCTACACCTTCCTCAAGGCCCAGGGCCATGAGGTTGGCAGCTCCCTGCTCGACGAGGCCAATGTGGAGACCTGCAAGGGCTACCTCGAGCAGGCCAAGGCCGCCGGCAAGCAGCTGCTGCTGCCCGTCGACGTCCGCATCGCCAAGGGCATGGACTTCGATGCCAAGACCGTCGACGGTGCCGTCACCGTCGTGAAGTCCGACGCGATCCCCGCCGACCAGGGTGGCCTGGACATCGGCCCGGAGACCGAGAAGCTGTTCGCGGACACCATCAAGGCCGCCAAGACCGTCGTCTGGAACGGCCCGATGGGCGTCTTCGAGATCGAGGAGCTGTCCAATGGCACCAAGGCCGTGGCGAAGGCTCTGACCGAGGTCGACGGCCTGTCCGTCGTCGGTGGTGGCGATTCCGCCGCCGCCGTGCGCGAGTTCGGCCACGCCGACAGCGACTTCGGTCACGTGTCCACCGGTGGTGGAGCCTCGCTCGAATACCTGGAGGGCAAGGAGCTCCCGGGTCTCACCGTTCTGGAAGGAAAGAACTGATGGCACGCAAGCCACTCATGGCCGGCAACTGGAAGATGAACCTCGACCACGTCGAGGCCACCGGCCTGGTGCAGAAGCTCGCCTGGACCCTGAAGGACAAGGGTTACGACGAGAGCAAGTCCGAGGCTGCCGTCCTGGTGCCCTTCACCGACATTCGCACGGTGCAGACCCTGATCGAGGCCGATCGCCTGCCGATCGCCTTCGGTGCCCAGGACGTCTCCACCCAGGAGTCCGGTGCCTACACCGGCGAGATCTCCGCCCCGATGCTGGCCAAGCTGAACTGCTCCTACGTGGCCGTCGGCCACTCCGAGCGTCGCCAGTACCACGGTGAGGACGACGCCACCGTCAACGCGAAGGCCAAGAAGGTCATCGAGCACGGCATGACCCCCATCATCTGCGTGGGTGAGGGTCTGGACATCCGCAAGGCCGGCAACCAGGTGCAGTACACGCTGGACCAGGTCAAGGGTGCCCTCGACGGCATCAGCGCCGCCCAGGTCGCCAACCTGGTCATCGCCTACGAGCCCGTCTGGGCCATCGGCACCGGCGAGGTTGCCACTCCCGAGGATGCGCAGGAAGTCTGCGGCGCCATCCGCGAGGAGATCGGCAAGATCTACGACGCCCCCACCGCTGAGGCCGTGCGCATCCAGTACGGCGGCTCGGTGAAGGCCAAGAATGTCGGCGAGCTAATGGCCAAGCCCGACGTCGACGGCGCACTGGTCGGCGGCGCCAGCCTCGACCCGGAGGAGTTCGCCGGGATCGTGCGCTTCTACGAGCTGCCCGCCGTCTCTGCCTGAGGCATCGAAGCACTGACCCGAACGGGGCGTCACCGCTGGTGGCGCCCCGTTCGTTCTTTCGGGTGACGGTGGGTTACGCTTGCCCACGTGAATCTGGTACTGCTGATGACCTGGCCCATCATGACGCTGTCGATCATCCTGGTCGTCCTGAGCGTGATCCTCGGCCTGTTCATCCTGCTCCACAAGGGGCGCGGTGGCGGCATGTCCGATCTCTTCGGTGGCGGCATGTCGACGTCGATGGGCGGAACGTCCGTGGCCGAGCGCAATCTGGATCGGCTGACGGTCATCGTCGGCCTGTTGTGGTTCGGCACCATCATCGGCCTGCTGGCCCTCTACCGCTTCGGCGGCTGAGCGGCCCACGTCGTCGTACCTACCCACCGTCGGCGCACCACTGGCGTCGTCGTATCAAGTACTTGTGAAAATAGGAGAACAACTGTGGCAGGTGGCAGCGCCATCCGGGGGAGCCGCGTAGGGGCAGGGCCCATGGGCGAAGCGGAGCGCGGAGACGCGGCTCCTCGTCTGTACGTCTCGTACTTCTGCTCCAACGGACACGAGACCCGTCCGGCCTTCGCGGCCGAGGCAACCATTCCCGAGAGCTGGGACTGCCCGCGCTGCGGACTGCCGGCGAACACGGACGCGGAGAATCCGCCGCCTCCGCCGAAGATCCAGCCCTACAAGACGCACCTGGCCTATGTGAAGGAGCGTCGCTCCGATGCCGAGGCCAAGGCCATCCTGGCCGAGGCGCTGAAGATGCTGCGCACCCGCCGCAAGAACGGAGAGGTCATCTACTGACCGCCCAACTGGCTGAGACGGCCCCCGACCTGCTGGTCGGGGGCCGTCGTCGTCTTCCGGGGCTGTCGTGCCTCAGAGTTCACACCGGTACTGGGGCAGCTGGGAGGCTGCCTCGGCGTCCAGGAACCACAGCGTCTCCAACTGGCCGCGAACATGGGCGGCGGGCAGATCGGGGTCACCCGCCAGGGCCCGCGCCACGACGGAGGCCTTCTGTTCGCCACCAACCCACAGCCACACCCGGCGCGAGCGGTTGATGGCGTTCAGGGTGAGGCTGATCCGTTCCGAGGGGGCCTGCGGCGCGTCGTTCACGCCCACGGCCAGGGAGCTGGAGGTGTCGTCCAGCCGTCCCGGGAAGAGGGAGGCGACGTGACCGTCGACACCCAGCCCCAGCAGGCAGACGTCGAAGATGGTGTTGCCCAGCTCGTGCGCATAGGCGTAGGCGGCCTCACCCGGATCCGCCTTGCCGCCGCTGGCGGGCATCGGATGGGTCTGGGCGCTGGACAGTTGGAGCGTGCGGGCCAGGATCGACAGCGTGCGCAGGGCATGGCGCTCGGGGTCGGTGGTGGGCACGAAGCGCTCGTCCCCCCACCACAGGTGCAGCGCCTGGGTGTTGAGCCCGGAGTCGGGGACCAGTTCCGCGAAACGTTCATAGATCTGGTTCGCCATCCGGCCGCCGGTGAGGCACAGGTGCACGGTCTCCTGGGTGGCCTGCAGCCCCAGCAGCGTGTCCATCAGTGACTGGGCGGCGTCCTGCACCAGCTCGTCGAGGTCATCGTGCCGCAGCACGCGCGGTGCGCTCATTTCTCGTCAGCCTTTCCCTCCGGCTGCGCCGCGCGCGCCGTCTCGCGCTCCAGGAGCACCTGTGTTGCCTGGTGGAAGATCAGGTCCGGGTCCATGCGGCGCAGCTCCTCGGTGATGAGTTCGTTGATCTCGCGACGCTTGAGTGCCACCTCGCGCTGCGGCTGCCCGGGCACCAGGTAGGTGGCCGTGCTGGCCTTGCCGGGGCGGAGCAGGGCGATGTCACCGGCCGCGGTGGTCAACCGGATGCCGGTCATGCCAGGTCCCTTGGTGAACTTGCGTTCCACCTCGACGCCGAGCCGTGCCTGCAGCCAGGCGGCCATCAACTCGGCGGGGGCATTGTCCTTGGCCGCCTCGACGGTGGCGTGCCGTACGCGGCCCGGGTACTGGTCCACGGCTGCGGCCAACAGGGCTCGCCAGGGCGTGAGACGGGTCCAGGTGAGGTCCGTGTCGCCGGGGGAGTGGTAGCGGGCCCGCACCACGACGGCGGAGACGGGGTCGCTGGCCCCCGCGGCATCGGTGATCCGACGGGTCGCCAGGGCACCGATCTGGTCGTCGGAGGGTGATTCCGGGGAGGCATTGGGCCACCAGACGACCACCTTGGAATCGGGCAGCAGCAATGGCAGCACCACCGAGGCACTGTGCTGGGCCAGTTCCCCGGACATCCGGAGGGTCACCAGGTCACCGGGGATTCCCTCACCCATCCGGATCTGGGCGTCCAGCCGTGACTCCTGGCCGATGGCGTGCACCACCACCAGGATCCGCGACGGGTGTTCACCTCCCGCCTGCAGGCAGGCGTGGATCACCTTGTCGTAGTGCTTCTCCTGGGTGACCACCACCAGGGTGAAGGCCATCGCGGAGGTGCCGGTGCTGCGGTGGCCGTGGCGGATCTCCCGCGCGACCTGGGCGGTGGAGGTGTTCTCGAGTTCGATGATCATGTCCGCGCCTTTCAGGGACGTCGCCAGGTGAAACCGTCACGGGCCAGCATCTCGTCGGCGCTGGCTGGGCCCCAGGTGCCGGCCGCATATCCTTCCGGCTGCTCACCCGTCGATGCCCAGAAGTCCAGCACCGGGTCCAGGATCTTCCATCCCAGTTCCACCTCCTCGTGCTGCGGGAAGAGCGGCGGGTCGCCCAGCAGGACGTCCAGGATGAGGCGCTCGTAGGCCTCCGGTGAGCTTTCGGTGAAGGAGCCGCCGTAGCCGAAGTCCATGCTCACCTCGCGGATCTCCATCGCGGTGCCGGGCACCTTGGCCCCGAAACGCATGGTGACGCCCTCGTCGGGCTGGATCCGCATCACCAGGGCATTGGTCCCCATCTCCTGGGTGTCGGTGTCCGCGAAGGGCAGGTGCGGGGCCCGCTTGAAGTTCAGCGCGATCTCCGTCACCCGTCGGGGCATCCGCTTGGCGGTGCGCAGGTAGAAGGGAACGCCCGCCCAACGTCGGTTGTCTACGTCGACTCGGATCGCGGCATAGGTCTCGGTCATCGAGCCCGGCTCGATGCCCTCCTCCTCCAGATAGCCCCTGACCTTCTCTCCGCCCTGCCAGCCGCCCAGGTACTGCCCACGGGCAGTGTGGGCCGCAAGGTCGGCCGGGGTGGAGGCAGCCGCCAGCACCTTGCGCTTCTCCGCCCGCAGCTCGTCGGCCTCGAAGTTGTTGGGCTCCTCCATCGCGGTCAATGCCATCAACTGCAGCAGGTGGTTCTGGATGACGTCGCGGGCAGCGCCGATGCCGTCGTAGTAGCCCGCGCGGCCGCCGATACCGATGTCCTCGGCCATGGTGATCTGCACGTGGCTGACGTAGTTGTTGTTCCAGATCGGCTCGAACATCTGGTTGGCGAAACGCACCGCCAGCATGTTCTGCACCGTCTCCTTGCCCAGGTAGTGGTCGATCCGGAAGACCGACTCGGGTGGGAAGACGCTGCCCACGACCCGGTTCAGCTCCTGCGCGCTCTCCAGGTCATGGCCGAAGGGCTTCTCGATGATCACCCTGCTCCACCGGGCACCGCCCTGGTCGGCCAGACCGAGCCGACGCAGCTTGCCCACGACACCGTCGAAGTGGCCCGGCGGGATGGACAGGTAGAAGGCATTGTTGCCCGCCGTGCCCTGGCTCTCCTCCAGGTCACGCAGGGTCTCGCGCAAGGCCTGGAAGCCCTCGTCGTCGCTGAAGTTGCCACTGACGAACCGGATGCCGCGGCGAAGCTGCGTCCACACCTCCTCCTTGAAGGGGGTGCGGGCATTCTTCTTGACGCTCTCCAGCACCACCGACGCGAAGGCCTCGTCGTCCCAGTCGCGACGGGCATAGCCCACCAGCGCGAAGCCGGGCGGCAGAAGCCCACGATTGGCCAGGTCATAGACGGCGGGCAGCAGCTTCTTGCCGGCCAGGTCACCGGTCACGCCGAAGATCACCAGGGCGCAGGGGCCCGCGATGCGGGGGAGCCTGCGATCCCGGGGATCCCTCAGCGGATTGCTGCGGTGGTCGTCGTTCACGAACGCTCCTTGGGTGGGGGACGGTCAGGGCTGCGGTTCCTGCAGCACCGAACCTACGCTACTGACCAGTTCCTCCCAGGAGGCATTGAACTTCGAGACGCCCTCGTCCTCCAGTTGGGCCACGACGTCGTCGAGGTCGATGCCCACCTCCTGCAGCTGCCCCATCACGCCGATCGCGTCGTCGATGTTGTCGGTGATCGTGTCGCCGGTGACCTGGCCGTGGTCCGCGACGGCATCCATCGTCTTCTCGGGCATGGTGTTGACGCATCCGTCGGCCACCAGCTGCGTGACGTACATCGTGTCGTCGTAGTCGGGGTTCTTCACGCCCGTCGACGCCCACAACGGACGCTGCGGGTGGGCACCGCGGTTCCTGAGGGTGGCCCAGCGCTCGCCGGTCATCACCTCCAGCCAGGCCGCGTAGGCGATCCGGGCATTGGCCACTGCCGCGCGCCCGCGCAGGACCAAGGCCTCGTCCGTGCCGATGGCCTCCAGTTGCTTGTCCACCTCGGCATCCACCCGGGAGACGAAGAAGCTGGCCACGGAGTGGATCTCGTCGATCTCCCGCCCGGCGGCCAGGGCATCCTCCAGGCCGCCCAGCCAGGCGTCGAGCACCTCGCGGTAGCGCTCGATGGAGAAGATCAGGGTGACATTGACGCTGATCCCCTCGGCGATGGTGCGCCGGATGGCCTCCAGCCCCGGCTTCGTGGCGGGGATCTTGACCAGGACATTGGGCCTGTCCACCGTGGTGAAGAGCTCCTTGGCCTGCGCGACGGTGCCCTCGGCGTCCATGGCCAATCCTGGCTCCACCTCGATGGAGACACGGCCGTCGACCCCGTCGGTCTCCGCGTTGATGCCCGCGAACAGGTCACAGGCGTCACGGACGTCGGTGCTGGTCAGGTGCCTGATCACCTCGTCGACGGCGGTCACGCCGGCGGCCTCGAGCTCGGCGACCTGCCCGGCATAGGACTCGCCGTGGGACAGGGCGGCGGCGAAGATCGTGGGATTGGTGGTGACGCCGGTGACGGACTTCTGCTCGATGAGTTCGGCGAGGTCCCCACTGGTCAGGCGCTCCCGGGACAGGTCGTCCAGCCAGATGGACACGCCCTGGTCTGCAAGGGCCTTGAGACGGTCGTTCACTGCTACCTCCTGGGCTGGATGCGTTTCCAGCACCAACGCTAGCCAGTGGTGGACGCCGCGCCCAGCGCTTGGCGGGTGTTGCCCGGAACCGGGCCCCGGCACACGGAATCGGTTTTGTTGGTCCGAGTGCGTAGAATCGCTCCAGTTACCCCGGCAGACCGGGGTCGAGGGCAGCATGGCGACGGCCGCGCCCAGGGGAGGGAATAGCCACGTGACCACGCACAGCACTGTCAGGAATGCCGCGACCGCCGTTCGTGACGGCGCCGCCGGCCGGGCAGTCGATGCCGTTGCGGATCCCGAGCTCCACCTCGGCCGGGCCAACACCGCCGACGTCGTGAAGGCCTATGTCGCCCTCACCAAGCCCCGCATCATCGAACTGCTGCTGACCACCACGCTTCCGGTGATGTTCCTCGCCGCGAAGGGCCTGCCGCCACTGGGCGTCGCCACCTGGACGATGCTCGGCGGCATGCTGAGCGCCGGCAGCGCCAATGCCTTCAACTGCATCCTCGATGCGGACATCGACGAGAAGATGCGCCGCACCCGGCGCCGTCCGATGCCGCGCCACCAGGTGCCCGCCCGCAATGCCTGGATCTTCGCCGTGGCCCTGGCCGTCGTCTCCACCCTGATGCTGGGCCTGGGTGCCAACTGGCTGTCCGCCGGCCTGGCGCTGGCGGCGAACGCCTTCTACGTCTTCGTCTACACGATGTGGCTGAAGCGCTCCACCAGCCAGAACATCGTCTGGGGTGGCATCGCCGGCTGCTTCCCGCCCCTGATCGGCTGGACCGCCATCACCGGACGGGTGGACTGGACGCCGCTGATCCTCTTCCTGGTGGTCTTCTTCTGGACCCCGCCGCACACCTGGGCGCTGGCCTTCCGCTACCGCGAGGACTATGCCGCCGCCGAGGTGCCCATGCTTCCCGTCGTGATGGACGCCGTGGGTGTCTGCCGTCGGATCCTGGCCTACTCGGTGGCCACCGTCGCCACCACCCTGGCCCTGTGGCCCGTGGCGCACACCGGCTGGCTCTACCCGCTGGTTGCCATCGTCTCCGGCGCCGTCTTCCTCTGGGAGGCCGTGCAGCTGCTGCTGCGCGCCAAGGCCGGCAAGCGTGACGCCGAGCTGAAGGCGATGCGCCTGTTCCACTGGTCCAACAGCTACCTGGCCATCCTCTTCCTCGCCATCGCCATTGATCCGCTCGTCTTCTGATCCCTGCCGCTAGATTGGGGCGCATGAGTGCTGTCCTGATCACCGGAGTGGGCCGTCGACGCGGGATCGGGGCGGCGATTGCTCGACGTCTCGCCGATGACGGCTGGAGCCTGGCCCTGGGCTACCACGCCGACTATGACCAGCGCGTCATGCACGAGCCCTCCGACGTGGAGCTGCTGGCCGACGAACTGCGTGCCACCGGCAGCACCGTCACGCTGGTGCCGGGGGACCTGTCAGACCCTGCGGTCCCCGCCACTGTCGTGGAGCAGGCACACAGACAGCTGGGAGTCTTGGACGCGCTGGTGATGAGCCACTGCGAGAGCGTCGACTCCGACTACTTCAGCACCACCGTGGACAGCTTCGACCGGCACTATGCGGTGAACGTGCGCGCCCCGTGGCTGCTCACCCGCGCCTTCGCGGAGAAGGCGGGGCCGGACGGGGGAGTGGTGCTGGCGCTGACCAGCGACCACGTCGCCTTCAACCTGCCCTATGGCGTCACCAAGGGCGCGCTGGACCGGCTGGTGATCGCCGGGGCCACCGAACTGGCCGATCGCCAGATCCGGTGCAATGTGATCAACCCGGGCCCGATCGACACCGGCTGGATGGACGACGAGACCCGCGCGACGCTGGGCGGCATGACCCCGGGCGGGAAGCTGGGCGGCCCGGAGACCACCGCCAACCTGGTGGCCTGGCTGCTCTCGGAGCAGGGGAGCTGGATCAATGGCCAGCGCCTGTTCAGCGACGGGGGCTTCAACCCCACCCGGGTCTGACCGGACGGAGGGCCTCAGGCGGGCAGGCCGCGACGGGTGCCGTAGTACAGCCAGCTGACGGCGGTGGTCACCAGGCCGATGCCGATCATGTGGCAGATCACCAGGCCCATCGGCAGTCCGTTGAAGTACTGGGCGTAGCCGATGGCACCCTGCAGCAGTTCGGCGGCCAGCAGCCAGAGCACCATCGAGCGCAGTCGCAGGTTGCCAGTGCGGATCGCGATGACGAGCAGGGCGATGGTGAGGGCAACGACCGCCCAGATGGTCCAGGCGTGGGCCTTGGCGACGGTCTCGATCTCCAGGTTGTTGCGAGCCGCGCCATGGTCACCGGAGTTGGGGCCGGCGCCGGTGACGACGGTTCCCAGCCACAGGCCGAACATCAGCAGCCAGAAGAGCACGGTCACCAGCGTGCGGTGCAGGGGAGCCACCGTCACGGGCTCGCCGTCGCCGCTCCACTGAACGAGGCGCACACACCAGGCGATCAGCATCACCGAGAGCAACAGGTGCAGCGCCACCACCCACGGGTTCAGGTGGGTGAGTACCGTGATGCCGCCGATCACACCTTGCAAGGGGATGCCGGCGAAGATCAACCACGCCATCATCCGCTCCCGCTGCGGGGCACCCGAACGGATGGCGGTGACCACGGTGGCGATGGCGATGGCCAGCAGCACGAAGGTGAGCGTGCGGTTGCCGAACTCTACATAGGAGTGCCAGCCCAGCGCGGGGTGGGCGGTGTAGGACTCGTCGCTGCACTTGGGCCAGGTGTCGCAGCCCAGGCCGGAGCCGGTTAGCCGCACCACGGCGCCGGTGACGATGATTCCGCAGTTGGCCACCAGGTTGGCGATGGTCCAGCCGCGCAGGGCGCGTCGGGTGCCGAACAGGCCGCCCATCTCAGCGGCAGGAGAGCTTGTCACGACGTCCATCGGAAGGCCTTTCGGGCAATGAGGTGGGCCACGACGGCCCACACGATCAGGACCAGCAGTGAGGTCCAGGTGACGCCACCGGAGGTCCAGTGGCGCAGGATCTCGCCCAGTGCACCCGTCGGGGTGCCGGCGATGAGGGGCTGCAGGCGAGTGGGGAAGGAGCTGACCGGCCACATGATGCCCCCGGCCATCAGCCCCACCAGGTAGATGATGTTGGCGAAGGCCAGCGTGGCCTCGGCGCGCAGAAGGCCGGCCATTGCCAGCGCCAGGTTGGCGAAGACGAACATGGCCAGGGGTACGCCCAGCAGCATCACGGGCCACTGCAGCGCAGACGGCTCGATCCGCCAGCCCAGCAGCTGCCCGACGGCACCGAGCAGCAGGAACTGCCCGGTGGCGATGATGGTGATGCCCACCGCCTTGCCGGCCAGCAGGCCGCCGTGGCCCAGCGGCGTGGCGGACAGTCGTTCCAGGACGCCGTATCGCCGTTCGAAGGCCGTCGCGATGGCCAGTGACGTGAAGCAGGAGCTCCACACGGCCAACGCCAGCACATTGGGGGCGACGTGGTTCTCCGTGATGCCGTAGCGGCCGTCGGCGAAGTGCCCGAAGAAGAGCAGTCCCAGCGGGATCAGCAGGGCGATCATCAGCTGTTCGCCATTGCGCAGGATCAGCTTCGCCTCGGTCAGGGCGTGGTTGCGGATCATCGCCCCGCGATTGGCCGGCGCGGCATCCGGGGCGAAGTCCAGCGGCGTGTCCAGTGGCTTGTCGACGATCATCGACGTCCTCCTCGTCGGGAGTGGCCGCCGACGCGGGCGGTGGTGTTGAGCAGGAAGACGTCCTCCAGGGGCGCCTCACGGGTCAGTTCTTGTACGGTGCCGCTGACCACGACGCGGCCCTGGTCCACCATCCAGACGTGGTCCGCCAGCCGTTCCGCCTCGTCCATCGCGTGGGTGGTGAGGAGCACGGCGACGCCGTCGTCGCGCAGCTTGCGGATCACCTGCCAGGTGTGACGGCGCACGTGCGGGTCCATGCCGGCCGTCGGCTCGTCGAGGAAGACCAACTCCGGGCGTCCGACCAGGGCTCCGGCAAGATTGACGCTCTGCTGCTGGCCGCCGGACAGCCGACGGTAGGGGGTCCGGGCGAAGTCGGTGATGCCCAGCAGGTCCATCAGCTCGTCGACGTCCTGCGGATTGGCGTACAGACCGGCCAGGTAGTGCAGCAGCTCCTCGGCGCGGATGCCGCTCCAGGCGCCGGTGGACTGCGGCATCAGCCCGATCCGGTTGGATGCTTCGGGGCTTCCCGCGGCGTGCCCGAGCACCCGGATGCTGCCGGCGTCCGGGGCCACCAGACCGGTGCAGCAGCGGATCATGGTGGTCTTGCCGGCACCGTTGGGGCCGAGGACAGCGGTGATCTCGCCTCGTGCGGCGCTCAGACTGAGGCCGGCAAGGGCGGTCTTGCGACCGAAGCTCACCGCCACGTCGCGCAGGTCCAGTGCTGCGCTGGGCTCGCTGGCGTGGGGGGTAGAAGTCACCGCGACAGTCTAGACCGGGCTCGTGGAGACCTTGGACACGATCAGTGCCTTGAGCGCCTCGACGTCCTTGGGCAGGTCGACGACGTGGCGGGGCAGGGCATCGAGGTGTGCGAAGGCCGCGGGGACCTCCGGTTCACGGTCCAGCGCTTCCCTGATGGTGGCGGCGAACTTCACCGGCAGCGCCGTCTCCAGCACGACCATGGGGACCTCGACAGGCTCGGTCGACGTGGCGACCTTGACCCCGTCGGCGGTGTGTGGGTCGATCATCACCCCGCACTCGTCCCAGACCTGCTGGATCGTGGCGACGCGGTCGGCATGGGTGGAGGACCCCGAGGCGAAACCAAAGTCCTCTTGCAGGCTGCGGAACTCGTCGGTCTCCGACAGGTCGAAGAATCCCTGCTGGGCAAGCTGGACCCCGAAGAGGTCCGCGACGCGTTCGCCGTCGCGGCCCAGCAGGTCGAAGACGAATCGCTCGAAATTGCTGGCCTTGGAGATGTCCATGCTCGGGCTGGAGGTCTCCAGCGTCTCGGCGGAGCTGCGCACCCGGTAGACGCCGGTGCGGAAGAACTCGTCGAGGACATTGTTCTCATTGGTGGCCAGGAGCAGGGTCCTGATCGGCAGTCCCATCTGGCGTGCGACGTGGCCGGCGCAGATGTTGCCGAAGTTGCCGCTGGGCACGCAGAAGGAGACCTCCTGCTCGTCGCTGCCGGTCACCTGGACCCAGGCCGCGACGTAGTAGACCACCTGTGCCACCAGGCGGGCCCAGTTGATGGAGTTCACGGCCCCGATGGAGTGCTCGGCCTTGAAGGCCAGGTCATTGCTGACGGCTTTCACCAGGTCCTGGCAGTCGTCGAAGACGCCGTCGACGGCGATGTTGGTGATGGCCGGGTCGTCGATGGAGAACATCTGGGCCTGCTGGAAGGGAGTCATCCGGCCCTTGGGGGTGAGCATGAAGACCCGGATGTGCTGCCGGCCGCGCATCGCGTACTCGGCGGCCGATCCGGTGTCGCCGCTGGTGGCGCCGACGATGTTCATCTCCCGTCCGCGGCGGCCCAGCTCGTACTCGAAGAGCTGGCCCAGCAGTTGCATCGCCATGTCCTTGAAGGCGGCGGTAGGGCCGTTGGACAGGTGGCAGAGCCACAGCCCGTCGCGCAATTCCTCGACGGGTGCCACCTCCGGGCTGCCGAAGACGTCGGCATTCCAGGCCCGCTGGCAGATGCCGCGCAGGTCCTCGGCCGGGATGTCGTCGATGAACTCGCTGAGGATGGTGAAGCCGAGCCCGGCATAGCCCTCCGTCTCCCAGATGCGGCGTAGTTCGGGCAGCCGCTCGCCGATCTGCGGGTAGCTCACCGGCAGGTAGAGGCCACCATCGGGGGCCAGGCCCTCCAGGACGATGTCGCAGAAGGGAGCTCCGGGGTCGCCGGGCAGGGATCGCGTCGAGATGTAGCGCACGCGCCAACCCTAGCCGTGGGGGCCACGGGAGGGTCTCTGTTCCAGTGCGCGGCTCAAGCATGTCAACCTATGGTTGACAGCCACGCGATGCTGTCCAATGCTGGAGCCATGAACCCGATGCAGACCTCAGTCTTCGTGACAGCCGTCCTGACCGTCCTGTTCTGCCGTCCCTTCCAAGGGCAGCTGTCCCTCACCGTCGTGCTGGTGGCCCTCGTCGCCGCCCTGGCCCTCGTCGTGGGTGCTTGGTGCGCCCCCGCGGCGGGCAAGCTCTTCGCCCGAACCAGCGATGCCATATGGCGTCGCGCCAAGAATGCGCAGCTCGTCGGGGGTGGGGCAGCGGGCTACCTCGCCCTCCTGCTGCTCACCGACAAGCCCGGTGTGGCTGCGATCTGGGGGATCGTCGCCGCACTGGGGATCGGATTCCTGATGCCCGGCCGCACAGGCGGTGCCACACTGGAGTGATGCACAGTCTGGATGCCATCGCCACGGCTCGCGACGACCTGTCGCGGGCCGAGCAGGCGCTGCACGACAGCGTCCGGCGAGCTCGCGTCGAGGGCTGCACTTGGCAGGAGGTTGCCGACGTGCTCGGCGTCACCCGTCAGGCCGCCTTCAAACGCTTCGGGCACCCCACCGACCCCGAGACCGGTTCAGTGATGGAGACAGTGCCGCAGCTCGACCTGGCCAGCCTCGTTCGCGACGTGGTGGCCGACCTCGGTGCCGGCGACTTCGGCCGCCTGCGCTCCCGGATGACCCAGGCCTTTTCGCGCCAGCTCACGGCCGGTCTGGTGGCGCAGGTCTGGAGCGACGTGCTGGGCAGTTACGGCGATCCGGTCAGCGCCCTTGCCGTGACCTGCCACGCACCGACCGGTGGGCGGCTCGGGGACGGTCCCGTTGTCGGTCCCGCCGTCGGCCGCGTCGAGCTGCGGCACGAGCACGGCGAGCTCCTGCTCAAGGTGCAGGTGAACCGCAACGGGCGAATCACCGGTCTGGTGATCCGCCCGTCGTCGGCGCAGGAGGCCTGGCCGCTGTGAGCCGAGGTCCCGATTCCCGTCCTACTTCACCGAGCCAGCCGTCAGGCCGCTGACGATGTACTTCTGCAGCCACAGGAAGAGGATCATCACGGGGATGGCGGCCAGCACGGCACCGGCGGAGAAGATCGGCCAGTAGGTGTTGTTCTCCGTCGAGACGTACTGGTACAACCCGATGGCCAGCGTCGACTTCGAGGAGTCATTGCCCAGCACCACCGAGGCGATCACGAATTCGGTGAAGGTGCCGTTGAAGCTGAGCAGGCCGACCACCGCGAGGATGGGGGCCACCAGGCGCAGAATGATCGTGAAGAAGATCCGGGCATGGCCGGCCCCGTCCACCCGCGCCGCCTCGTCCAGTGAGGCGGGAACGGTGTTGAAGAAGCCGTACATCAGGTAGGTGTTGGTGCCCAGCGCGCCGCCCAGGTAGACTAGGATCAGTGCCAGCCGGGATCCGACTCCCAAGGACGGGAAGACGTCGCCCAGATTGGTGAGCAGGAGGAAGATGGCCACCACCGTCAGTAGGGCGGGGAACATCTGCACCAGCAGCAGGCCCATCAGGCCCGGCCGGCGGCCCTTGAAGCGCATCCGGCTGAAGGCATAGGCCGCCGCGGCACCGATCAGCACCGAGCCGATGGCCGAGACGGCGGCGATCACGATGGTGTTGACGTACCACTTGAGGTAGGGGCGGCTCTCGTCGGCCAGCAGCTTGGAGTAGTTCTCCAGGCTGACCGCGTCGAAGAGCTTGTTGGAGCCGGTCAGGGTGCCGGCCGGGTTCAACGAGGCGGACAACACGTAGACCAGCGGGAAGGCGGAGAAGATGACGGCGACCAGGCCGACGAGATGGCGCCAGCCGATGGTCCTCATCCACTTGCCGAAACCCATCCTCGGCTGGGGCGGCAGCTCGATGGCAGAACCATCGTGTGCCGTCACGACACGTTCGACCTCTACCAGGTCGCTGGCCAGGTCATGGCGTTCCACGGGAGTAGACATCAGTTCAGGTTCTCCAGGGTCTTGGTCTGGCGGAAGCCCAGGTAGGAGATGCCGCCGATGATGAAGAAGATGATGATGGCGAAGGCGCTGGCCAGACCGTAGTCATGGTTGCCGCCGCCGAAACCGGCCACCTTGAAGACCATGGAGATCAACAGGTCCGTGTGGCCCGCGGTCAGCGAGGTGCCCTGGAACTGCGGGCCGCCATTGGTGAGCAGGTAGATCAACACGAAGTTGTTGAAGTTGAAGGCAAAGGAGCTGATCAGCAGCGGCGCCAGGGGCACCATCAGCAGAGGCAGCTTGATCTGGCGGAAGGTCTGCCAGGTGCTGGCGCCGTCCATCCGGGCGGCCTCCAGCACGTCGTCGGGTATCGACTGCAGCGCACCGGTGGCCACCAGGAACATGTAGGGGAAGCCGAGCCACAGGTTCACCAGCAGGACCGCGACCTTGGCCCAGACCGGGTCCGTCAGCCACGGGATCCGCGCACCACCCAGCAGCACCTCGTTGATGAAGCCGAACTCCTGGTTCAACAGGCCCGCCCAGACCAATGCCGACAGGAAGCCGGGGAAGGCATAGGGCAGGATCATCAGCACGCGGTAGATCTTCTGCCCCCGCATCCGCGGTTCGTTGAACATGATGGCCAGGAAGAGGCCCAGCGCGAAGGTGCTCGCGACGCTGAGGAAGGCGAAGGCGAATGTCCAGGCCGTCACCTTGAGGAAGGGGCCGCGGATGTCCGGGTTGGTGAAGGCCCGCTTGAAGTTCTCGAAGCCCACGCCCACCTTCCAGCCGGGCTCGATCCGCTTGCCGTCGTCGGTGACGAAGGAGCCCTTGCCGGAGTCGTGGTAGACGGCACCCTTCGCGTCGGTGAAGGTGTCCTTGGCTGGGTCGTAGGTCAGTGTCGACTTGTACTCGTAGGACGCCGAGCCGGTGGTGGTGCGGATGAAGGCGGAGTTGGGGTCCTCGTCCAGCTTCACCTTGAGGGCGGCAATCTCCTTGGTGCGCTTGGTGACGTCGGAGAAGGAGAGCACCTCGTAACCGGGAACCGCCTTGATGCCGCCGATGCTGCTCAGCTCGGCGCCCTCGACATCGGTGAGCACCTCTTGGTCCGCGGCGGCGCGCACCTTCTTGGTGGCCGGGTCCACGATGACCAGCTGCAGCTTGCCGTCCTTCAGGGCCACCGTGGACTTGTAGGCCTTGGACCCGGGCACGCGGGTGGTGTTGTTGGCCTGGATCGAGGTGATCGCATCGTCCTTCGACGAGTTGTGCCCGTCGCCGTAGTTGGTGAAGGCGATGTAGACCGTGTAGCCGATCACGCCGATCGAGAAGATGGACAGGAAGACCAGGCCCGGGAAGAGGTACTTCGCCGGCAGGAAGCGGTTGGGCGGCAGGTAGATGCCGTTCAGCAGAACCAGCAGCGTGATGATGGCGGCCAGGATCCACCAGGCGCCCGAGGCGACAGCGGTGATGGCGCCCATCACGAGGAAGGCGTCGAGCAGGCCCAGCACGACGATCTTGATGATCCACGGCAGTGGACCGGCGGAATAGGTGGACTGGGCGCGGGTGACTGCCTGCTCGCGCTCTGCCCCGGACAGGGTGGTCTGTGGAGTGCTCATGGCCCTTCGTCTGTTCGTGACGGCTACTGGTCTGCAGGGAGAGTTCACTGGCCCCGGGGACGCGCGCGGCGTCCCCGGGGCCAGTGCCCTGGGATCAGGACTTCTTGATCTTGGCGTCCAGGGTGTCCACCATGGCCTGCCAGGTCTTCGCCGGATCCTTGGCCTTCTGGCCGATGATCTGGGCCTGGGCGGTGCCCCAGTCCGTCCACACGCCGCTCATGGCGGGGATGTTCGGCATCGGGACGCCCTTCGCGCTGACCTCACCGAAGGAGGCGACATCGGCATCGGCCT
The DNA here is from genome assembly GCF_003752415.1 of Luteococcus japonicus. Taxonomy (NCBI): domain Bacteria; kingdom Bacillati; phylum Actinomycetota; class Actinomycetes; order Propionibacteriales; family Propionibacteriaceae; genus Luteococcus; species Luteococcus japonicus. The sequence goes on from NZ_RKHG01000001.1 coordinate 3,045,565, forward strand.
TGGCGGCCTCGTAGGCGGCCTTGTTGGCGGGGGCCCGCAGGCCGGCCTTGTAGAGCTCGGTCTGCACCTCCACGGAACCGATGTACTCGACGAGGAACTTGTTGACGGCCACCGAGTTCTGGGTCTTGGCGGACATCACGAAGCCCTGCACGGTGACGAAGGCCTGGGCCTCCTGGTCCCCGGCCTTGGGCAGCGCGTCGACGGCGTACTTGATGCCGGCCTTCTTGGCATCGGCCAGGTTCCACGGGCCGGTGATGAAGTAGGGGGCCTTGCCGGCGAAGAACTGCGCCTTGGCGATGTCCTGGGTCATGTTGAGGTTGAGGATCCCGGCCTTGCCCTGGTCGGCGAGCCAGGTGGCGAACTTGGCGCCCTTGTCCCCGCCCATGGCCAGCTTCGACGCGTCGAAGCCCTTGTCGCCCAGCTCGAAGATCGGGGCGCCGAAGGAGGTCTGGAAGGGGTACAGGTGGAAGGGGTCGGAGGTCTTGGCGTCCAGGCCCAGCAGGAAGGGGTACTTGGCCTTGCCACCGGCGACGACCTTCTTGCCGGCCTCGATCATGGCGTCGAAGGTGTCCGGTGTCTTGTCCGGAGCCAGGGCGGTGTTGCGCAGGATGGCGATCGACTCGGTGGAGTAGGGCAGGCCGTAGACCTGACCGTCATAGGTGAAGGCCTGGACGGCAACGTCCTCGAAGAGGCTCGCGTCGCCCAGCTCGATGGGGGAGACGACACCGTTCTGCACCAGGCGGCCGGTGGCGTCGTGCGGCATGATCGACGCGTCGGGACCCTTGCCGGTGGGGACCTGGGTGACGAAGTCATCGGCCAGCTTGCCGAAATCCTTGACGACCAGCTTCACCGTGACGCCGGTGTCGGTCTTGAACTTGGCGGCCACGGGCTTCAGGACGGGCTCGCGGTTGGAGTCGGTCCAGACCGTGATGGTACCGGCGTCAGCGGCGGCGGAACCGCCGGCCGAGGCGGTGGCGGCGGGAGTGCTGCTGCTGGTGGACTCGCCGCCGCAGGCGGTGAGGGCGGTGGCGCCGACGGCCAGCCCGGCCAGGCCGATGAATCCGCGGCGGCCAATGGTGGAACTCATGGTGGGTGTGCCTTTCTCGTGTCCCTTCGCGCCGGGCAACCGTTGTCCGGCCGGGTGGGAACACCGACATGGTGAGGCATCGGACGCTGCGACGCGTGCGATGTTTCACCATGTTCCCACTAGTTGTTGAAGGAGCAAGTGGTCGGGGTGGGAATGGACCTGTGGATCAGCTGAATCCACGTCGATCGTCCGAGGGGTGGTCCAAGCACGGTCACTCCGCGGGATTCGGGCAACTTAGGCAAGGCTTTCTTGAAAGACCCCAGTCAATTAGGTAAGCATGGCGTTGTGAAATCGGACGAGACGACAGCGAAGGTGGCACAGCCGGGCCTCGTCGAGCCCGACGAGGACGCTTCCACCCGGGAACGCGTGGCCCGCTCCATCCTCGAGCACGGTGCCAGCACGGCTGCCGAGCTGGGGGAGCGGCTCAACCTGACGCCGGCGGCCATCCGCCGCCACCTCGGCGTGCTGGTGGAGCAAGGGCACATCGAGGGCCGGGAACAGCGGGTCTACGGATCGCGCGGCCGGGGGCGTCCGGCCAAGGTCTTCACCCTGACCGACTCCGGCCGGGCGACCTTCTACCAGGCCTATGACGAACTGGCCATCGCCGCGCTCAAGCAGCTGGTGCTGGCCGCCGGCCCCACTGCCGTCAGCGCCCTGGCTGAGCAGCGGGTCGCCGACGTCGAGGATGCCTTCCACCGGATCCGGGCCGAACAGCCCGAGGCAGCCGCCTCCGAGGTCCTGACCCAGGCACTCAACACCGACGGCTACGTCGCGAGCGTCAAGCCCACCCAGCTCCCCGGCGGCGCGAACGCCGGCGAGCAACTGTGCCAGCACCACTGTCCGGTGGCCCACGTCGCCGAGCAGTTCCCGCAACTGTGCGAGGCCGAGACCCAGCTCTTCAGCCGGCTGCTCGGAAGCCACGTCCAGCGGCTGGCCACCATCGCCCACGGCGACGGCGTCTGCACCACCCACATTCCCACGCTGGCACCCACTGTCGGCGATTCCTCCGAAGCACCCGATCGAAAGGCCACATCCCATGACTGACCTGCAGAACAAGCCGGTCGTCCCCGGCACCGGCGCGAGCCAGGACGAACACCTCGATGCGCTGGGCAACTACCGCTTCGGCTGGCATGACAAGGACGACGCCGGTCAGGCCGCCAAGCGCGGCCTGAACGAGGACGTCGTGCGCAACATCTCCGAGCTCAAGAACGAGCCGCAGTGGATGCTGGACCTGCGCATGAAGGGGCTCAAGCTCTTCGGTCGCAAGCCCATGCCCACCTGGGGTGCAGACCTCGGCGGCATCGACTTCGACAACATCAAGTACTTCGTGCGCTCCACGGAGAAGCAGGCCCAGACCTGGGAGGACCTGCCGGAGGACATCAAGAACACCTACGACAAGCTGGGAATCCCGGAGGCCGAGAAGGCCCGCCTGGTGGCCGGCGTCGCGGCCCAGTACGAGTCCGAGGTGGTCTACCACAAGATCAACGAGGAGCTGGAGCGCCAGGGCGTCGTCTTCCTGGACACCGACACCGCGCTCAAGGAGTACCCCGAGCTCTTCCAGGAGTACTTCGCCACCGTCATCCCCGTCGGTGACAACAAGTTCAGCGCCCTGAACTCGGCCGTCTGGTCCGGTGGCTCCTTCATCTACGTGCCCAAGGGCGTCCACGTCGAGATCCCGTTGCAGGCCTACTTCCGCATCAACACGGAGAACATGGGCCAGTTCGAGCGGACGTTGATCATTGCCGACGAGGGCTCCTACGTGCACTACGTCGAGGGCTGCACCGCCCCGATCTACTCCTCCGACTCGCTGCACTCGGCCGTTGTGGAGATCGTGGTGAAGAAGAACGCCCGCGTCCGCTACACCACCATCCAGAACTGGTCGAACAATGTCTTCAACCTGGTGACCAAGCGCGCCACCTGTGAAGAGGGGGCCACCATGGAGTGGATCGACGGCAACATCGGTTCCAAGGTCACCATGAAGTACCCCGCCGTCTACCTGATGGGCGAGCACGCCAAGGGTGAGACGCTGTCCATCGCCTTCGCCGGCGAGGGCCAGCACCAGGACGCCGGCTCGAAGATGGTGCACTGCGCCCCCCACACCTCGAGCTCGATCATCTCCAAGTCCGTCGCCCGTGGTGGCGGCCGCAGCTCCTACCGTGGCCTGGTGGAGGTGCAGGAGAATGCCCATCACTCCGCCTCCAGCGTGAAGTGCGACGCCCTGCTGGTGGACCAGATCAGCCGCTCGGACACCTACCCCTATGTCGATGTGCGTACGGACAATGTCTCGATGGCGCACGAGGCCACGGTCTCCAAGGTCTCCGACGACCAGCTCTTCTACCTGATGCAGCGTGGTCTGGAGGAGGACGAGGCGATGGCGATGATCGTGCGCGGCTTCGTCGAGCCGATCGCCCGCGAGCTGCCGATGGAATACGCCCTGGAACTCAACCGTCTCATCGAGCTGCAGATGGAGGGTGCGGTCGGCTGACCCGCACACCGGTTTCCATCCCTGCACTGACCCACAGAAAGAAGCACACAGTTGTCCACCGACACCACACCGGCTGTCGCGGGCGCAATCGAGACGGTTGCCTCGCACCTGCACCCCAATCCCTCGTGGGACCTGTCCGACCACCCCGAGCCGACCGGCCGCGAGGAGATCTGGCGCTTCACGCCGATGAAGCGCATCGCCCCGCTGCTGCGGGCGAAGCTGACCAGCGACAACCTCGACTGGCAGACCAGCATCCCCGAGGGCGTCACCCTGAGCTCCATCTCCAAGGAAGAGGCGCGCGAGCTGGCCGTCGAGGCCCCCCTCGACCGCGTCAGCGCGTTGGCCGCCGAGAATGCCGCCTACGGGGTGCGGCTGGACATCCCCGCCGAGCTCGAGGTGGCCGAGCCGATCCAGCTGACCGGCACGGGCGTCGGCGGCGTGGTCAGTGAGCACACCGTGATCACCGTCGGCGCCTTCGCCAAGGCGACCATCATCCTGCACTATCTGGGCGAGGGGACCTTCGCGGAGAAGACCGACATCCGCGTCGGCGACGGTGCCCAGGTCAGCATCGTCACCCTCCAGGACTGGGCTGACAAGGCCGTCCACGGTGGCCAGCGCTCGGTGCTGGTGGGCCGCGATGCCAGCGTCAAGATGGTCACCGCCAGCCTCGGCGGCGACGTGATCCGCCTGCAGGAGGACGTGCGCTATGCCGGCCCCGGTGGCGAACTCAACCAGTACGGCGTCTACTTCGTCGACGCGGGCCAGCACATCCAGCACCGCATCTTCGTGGACCACAACGCACCCCGGACCAAGTCCAATGTGGACTACCGCGGCGCGCTGCAGGGCCAGGGTGCCCACTCGGTGTGGATCGGCGACGTGCTGATCCGCAAGGTCGCGGAGGAGATCGAGACCTACGAGGCCAACAAGAACCTGGTGCTCACCGAGGGCGCAAAGGCCGACAGCGTGCCGAACCTGGAGATCGAGACCGGCGAGATCGCCGGCGCCGGGCACAGCTCCACCACGGGCCGCTTCGACGACAACCAGCTCTTCTACCTGATGAGCCGCGGCATCCCGGAGGCGGAGGCCCGCCGCCTGGTGGTGCACGGCTTCTTCGTCGACATCGTGCGCCGGATCGGCGTCGAGGCCGTCGAGGAGCGCCTGATGCAGGCCGTCGAGAAGGAGCTCGCCGTCGTCACCCAGACGCTCGAGGCCGAGAAGTGAGCCTCGTCGACGCCTGCGCGCTCGACGAGCTGGGCGAGACGCCGCTGGCGGTCACCGTCGGCGACGTGGACCTGGCCCTCGTGCGCAGCGGTGAGGAGGTCTTTGCGATCTTCGACGAGTGCAGCCACGCCAAGATCAAGTTGAGCGAGGGCGACGTGGAGGACAGCACCCTGGAGTGCTGGCGCCACGGTGCACGCTTCGACCTGCGCACCGGCGAGCCTCTGGACCTGCCGGCCACCGAGCCCGTGCCCGTCTACCCGACCACCATCGAGGACGGCCGCGTGCTCGTCGACCTCGACAACCCCATCAAGACCACCCAAACCCTGGAGAACTGAGAATGTCGAAGCTGGAAATCATCGACCTGCACGTTGACGTCGAGACCGAGACCGGTCCCAAGCAGATCCTCAAGGGTGTGAACCTGGTCATCAATGACGGCGAGGTGCACGCCATCATGGGTCCGAACGGCTCCGGCAAGTCCACCCTGGCCTACTCCATCGCCGGCCACCCCAAGTACACGATCACCTCGGGCAAGGTGCTGCTGGACGGCCAGGACCTCACCGAGATGACCGTCGACGAGCGCGCCCGCGCCGGCCTCTTCCTGGCCATGCAGTACCCCGTCGAGGTCCCCGGCGTCAGCGTCGCGAACTTCCTGCGCTCCGCCAAGACGGCCCTGGACGGTGAGGCCCCCAAGGTCCGCACCTGGGTCAAGGACGTCAACGCCGCGCTGGAGAAGATGCAGCTGGACAAGGAGTTCAGCGCCCGTTCCGTGAACGAGGGCTTCTCCGGTGGCGAGAAGAAGCGCCACGAGATCGCCCAGCTGGAGCTGCTGAACCCGAAGGTGGCCGTGCTGGACGAGACCGACTCGGGCCTGGACATCGACGCCCTGCGCGTCGTCTCCGAGGGCATCACCCGCTTCAGCGAGCAGGGTGACCGTGGCGTGCTGCTGATCACCCACTACACCCGCATCCTGCGCTACGTGCACCCCACCCACGTGCACGTCTTCGTCGATGGCCGGATGGTGGCCGAGGGCGGCAAGGAGCTGGCCGAGAACCTCGAGGCCGAGGGCTACGAGAAGTACATCAAGGCCGCCCAGGCCCAGGCCTGAGCAGTCCTCACCGCGTGGGTCCCGCACTCCGGGGCCCACGCCCCCGCAAGGCAAGGAGCACATCATGGGAACAATTCCCACAACCGTCGAGACACTCGACGTTGACCGCATCCGCGCCGACTTCCCGATCCTGCAGCGCACCGTCGGTGACCATCCGCTGGTCTACCTGGACAGCGCCAACACCTCGCAGAAGCCGCGCCAGATGGTCGACGTCATCAGCGAGCACTACCTGCAGCACAATGCGAATGTCGCCCGCGCCATGCATCTGCTGGGCGGGGAGGCCACCGAGGCCTTCGAGGGCGCCCGCGCCCGGATCGCCCGCTTCCTCGGGGCGAAGAGCCCGGACGAGGTGGTCTTCACCAAGAACGCGTCGGAGGCCCTCAACCTGGCCGCAAACACCCTGGGCGCCTCGCTCAAGCCCGGCGACGAGGTGGTGGTCTCCGTGATGGAGCACCACTCCAACATCGTGCCGTGGCAGCTGGTCTGCGAGCGCACCGGCGCCACCCTGCGCTGGTTCGACATCACCGACGAGGGGCGTCTCGATCTTGAGGCGGCCGAGCGTGACGGGTTGATCAACGAGAAGACCAAGATCGTCTCGGTAACCTGGATCAGCAATGTGCTGGGCACCGTGAACCCCGTGGCGAGGATCGCCGAGATGGCACACGCCGTCGGCGCGACGATGGTGGTCGACGGATCCCAGGGCGTCCCGCAGCGCCCCACCTCGGTGGCCGAACTTGGCTGTGACCTGCTGGCCTTCACCGGCCACAAGATCTGCGGTCCCACCGGCATCGGCGTCCTGTGGGGACGCCACGAGGTGCTGGCCGAGCTGCCGCCCTTCCTGGGGGGTGGCGAGATGATCGAGGTGGTCCGGATGACCGGATCCACCTTCGCCCCGCCGCCCTACCGCTTCGAGGCGGGCACCCCGCCGGTCGTCCAGGCCGTCGGTCTGGCCGCGGCGCTGGACTACGTCGACGGCCTCGGGATGGACCGGATCGCGGACCACGAGACCATGATCACCGGGCTCATGCTGGAGCGGCTGCAGCAGATCGAGGGCCTGCGGATCCTCGGCCCCACGCAGAACGTGGAGCGCGGGGGAGCGGTGGCCTTCACCCTGGAGGGAGTGCATCCGCACGACATCATGCAGATGCTGGATGCCCGCGGTGTCGCCGTGCGCGGTGGTCACCACTGTGCGCGTCCGCTGCACGACCGGCTGGGGATCCAGTCGTCGGTGCGGGCCAGCGGCTACCTGTACACCACGCCTGCCGAGGTGGATGCGCTGGCGGAGGCACTTGTCCACACCCGCGACTTCTTCGCGGGGAAGTTCGCCACGGGTGGCGCCGGCCGGATCCGCCGCAGGGCAAGGAAGGAGACGCGATGAGCGTTGAACAGATGTACCAGGAGATCATCCTGGACCACTACCGGGAGAAGTTGAACTCCGGTCTCCGCGAGCCCTTCCAGGCCGAGGTGCACCACGTCAATCCCTCCTGCGGTGACGAGATCACCCTGCGGATCGATCTTGAGGGAAACAAGATCAAGGACGTCAGCTACCACTCCGAGGGCTGCTCCATCTCCCAGGCCTCCACGAGCGTGATGAGCGAACTGCTCATCGAACGCGAGGTGGCCGACGCCATGGCCCTGCACGACGAATTCCTGGAGATGATGCAGAGCCAGGGCAAGGCCGAACCGGACGAGGACCGCCTGGAGGACGGGATCGCCTTCGTCGGCGTCAGCCAGTTCCCCGCGCGCGTCAAGTGCGCCATGCTTGGCTGGTCGGCCGTGCGTGACGCCATCCTGCGCGCCCAGGGCGCCCAGGACCCCCAACCAACCCACGACACCACTGAGGAGCACTGAGGTGTACGAACCCCATGAGGGCCACAATGCAGACGCGACAGAGGCCAGCCGTCCCAGTGACCTCGTCAAGGACGAGCTGCCCACCGGCGAGGCGAAGAAGATCGCGCTGATCGAGGACGTCGAGGAGGCCATGCGCGACGTGGTCGACCCCGAGCTGATGGTCAACGTCGTCGACCTCGGCCTGGTCTACGGCGTGCACGTCGACGAGCAGAACCACGCCACCATCGACATGACGCTGACCAGCCCCACCTGCCCGTTGACCGACCGGATCGAGTACGACACGCAGGCCGCTCTCGAGGGCCTGGTTGAAAGCGCGACGATCAACTGGGTCTGGCTGCCGCCGTGGTCGCTGGAGATGATCACCGACGACGGCCGCGAGCAGCTGCGCTCCATCGGCTTCAACGTCTAGACACACCGGCTCGCTGCGGCTTCGCCTCCGCTCGCCATCGGTGCAAGGAGCTTGCGCGTCCTTCCGTGTGTTGACCAGCGGCGGCCGGGACCTCCCCCCACAGGGGTCACCGGCCGCCGCTGGCGTGTTGTGCCGCGATTAGGGGCTCGCGGCACGCGGTGGGACGCTCGCGAACGGTGCTCAATCGCCCGCAATGTCAACCACCAAAGGAACTCTCTCGCACTTCCCGGGGGAATGCACGTTGGTCTTGCCAAACGGTCACCGACGGGGTGGCAGGTGGGTGGCCCCGGTGATGGCCGCCAGCACCGCCTCATAGCTGGCCTCGTCGGCCAGGAAGCTGCCATTGTTGCGGCCATGGCGCAGCACCTCGATCCGGTCCGCGATGGCACGCACGTCGCCGAGGTTGTGGCTGATCAGCACCACTCCCAGCCCCTGCTCGCGCAGGCCGTCGATGTAGCTCAGCACTTCCGCGGTCTGTCCCACCGACAGTGAGGCCGTGGGCTCGTCGAGCACCACCAGGCTGGGATCGCTGACCAGGGTCCGGGCGATGGCGACGCACTGCCGCTGGCCCGCGGACAGCTGGCGCAGGGGCACCGACGGGTCCGGCACCCGAGCGCTCAGGGCACCCAGGTGGTGACGGGCCTGTTGGCGCATCAGGTGGTGGTCCAGCAGGCCGAGCCGGGTGCGCAGCTCCTGGCCCAGATAGAGGTTGTCGACCACGTCGAGGTTCTCCACCAGGGAGGATTCCTGGAAGACCGACGCGATCCCCAGGGCGGTCGCGGCACGCGGTGAGGGGATCGACACCTGGCGGCCGTCGAACCAGATCTCGCCGGAGGTGGGCTGCAACACGCCGCCCATCAGCCGGGCGATGGTGGACTTGCCGGCGGCATTGTCTCCCACCAGGGCCAACACCTCCCCGCGATGGACGTCGAGGTCGACGTCGACGGCGGCCTGGACACCCCCGAAGGTCCGGCTGATCCGGCGGAGGCTGAGCAGTGCATCCCTCACGTGGCACTCCTTCCTGACACGACGGGCAGGCCTGCGCCGTCGTGGGCGAGGGCGGAGGCGCCCATGGCCTCCGCATCACGTCCGAGTTGGGGGTCGACCAACAGGTCATCGACGTCGCCGAGCAGTGTCCGGGCATTGAGCGCCTCGCGCACCGGGTCCAGCAGGAGCCGGCCCGTCTCGGAGAGTTCCCCGCTGACCAGGATCCGGTCCGGCCCCAGCACCATGGCGGTGTTGGCCACGACGCGGCCCAGTGCCGCGGCGCCGTCGGCGATGACCTGACGGCAGCCGGCATCCCCGCGGTTGGCGGCCTGGATGATTTGTCGAAGCCCCATGGGTCCGTGGCTCAGGCGCAGCAGGTCCGCCAGGGCGATGGGGGACAGGACGGTGTTGAGACAGCCCCGCGCGCCGCAGCGGCACATGGCGCCGGCCGGATCCACCTGGACATGCCCCAGGGCGCCGACCGCGGCAGACCGGCCACGGTGCGGGCGCCCGTCCAGCAGCAGCGACGCCTCCACGCCGTCACCCACCCGGATGTACAGGGCCACGTCGGCTCCGCGCAGCGCTCCGAAGCGGTACTCGGCAACGGCCGCGGCGTCAGCCTGCCGCTCGAGGACCACGGGACGATCCAGGCGTCGGGAGAGGGTCTCGGCGACGTCGACCTCCTCCCAGCCAGGCAGCGAACCGGCGGTGAGCTGGGCGGAAAGCACGTCTGGCAGTGCGACGCCGATGGTGGCGACGTCGTCGAGGCTGGCCCCCACCTCCTCGGTGGCCTCGCCCACGAGGAGGGCGACGCGGTCCAGCGTCGTGTCGTAGCGGTGTTCGTGGGGCAGGGGCAGATGCCGGGCGTGCTGGACCGTGTGCGACGCGTCGCCGAGGTAGGCGCTCAGCGCACGCGGCCCGATGCGGACGCCGAAGCTGAGGGCTGAGTTGCGAGCCAGGCTGACCTGCTGGGCCCGACGGCCGGAGCGGGTGGTGGCGCTGGTCACGAGCTGTCCTTCGGACTCCAGCTGTTTGACGATGTTGGAGACCGTTGCCGGCGACAGGCCGGTGGCGGCGGCCAATTCCACCTGGGTGATTGCGCCGAAGGTGCGCACCCCGTCGAGGATGCGTTGGCTGTTCTGTTCCCGCAGGGAGGTCTGGGAGCCGGGGGCAGTCTGGTGGCCGGATGCCACGGGGACCACCTCCTGCGGTGTGGAATTCACGGTGTGGAATTCATTGGATCGGAATGTCTGCCCAGCCTGTCACACGACCATGCTTCGGTTCACGTCCCAAAGTCAAGAATCCGGGAAACCTGAAGGGAAGGTCACGAATTGATCACGGTTGACTTCAACTCTTGACGCCAAGCCGGGGGCGGATCTACGTTGAGTTCAGCTTCGCCGGGTTGGGGCCCGTGCGTTGGCGAGTCAAAGGAGACGAGCGATGGCCGACGAACCACACATCATCCTCGAGATGCGCGGCATCACGAAGACCTTCCCGGGTGTCCGGGCACTGGATGACGTCACGATGCGCGTGCGTCGAGCTGACATCCACTCCATCTGCGGCGAGAACGGCGCCGGCAAGTCCACCCTGATGAAGGTGCTGTCCGGTGTCTACCCGCACGGCAGCTATGAAGGCCAGATCCTGTTCGACGGACGAGAGATGAGCTTCGGCGGCATCAAGGACTCCGAGGCCGAGGGCATCGTGATCATCCATCAGGAGCTCGCGCTGATTCCGGAACTGTCCGTCACGGAGAACATCTTCCTCGGCGAGGAGGTGACCAAGGGAGGTCTGATTGACTGGCAGGAGGCACGTGTTCGGGCGATGGACCTGCTGGCACGCGTCGGTCTGGAGATCAATGCCGACACCCCGGTCAAGCGGCTCGGCGTCGGCCAGCAGCAGCTGGTGGAGATCGCCAAGGCGCTCAGCAAGAACGTGAAGCTGCTGATCCTCGACGAGCCCACCAGCGCCCTCAACGAGGACGACTCGGCCAATTTACTGGACCTGATGCGTGGCCTGAAGGCCAAGGGCATCACCCAGATCATGATCAGCCACAAGCTCAACGAGATCGCCGCCATCAGCGACGCCGTCACCGTGATTCGCGACGGGAAGACCGTCGAGACCTATGACGTGGTGGCCGGGCAGGTGGACGAGGACCGGATCATCAAGGCGATGGTCGGCCGCTCCATCGAGAACCGCTACCCGGACCACGCGTCGCACCCCGGCGAGGTGCTGCTGGAGGTCAAGGACTGGACCGTCGAACACCCCGACGTGCCCGGTCGGCTGGTCACCAAGCACGCGGACTTCACCGTGCGCGCCGGTGAGATCGTCGGTTTCGCCGGCCTGATGGGCGCCGGACGCACCGAGCTGGCCCGCAGCCTGTTCGGCCGCAGCTACGGCATCTACCGCAGCGGGGAGATGGTCCTGGACGGCAAGCGGGTCAACCCCAAGACCGTCCAGCAGGCCATTGACCTGGGCATCGCCTATGTCACCGAGGACCGCAAGACGCTGGGGCTCAACCTGCTTGACTCCATCAAGACAACGGTCACCGCGGCCAACCTCAAGGCCATCATCAAGGGCTTCCTGCTGGACCTGGGGCGGGAGAAGGACGTCGCCAACCAGTACCGCCAGGACCTGCGGATCAAGACACCCACCACCGATGTCGGTGTCGCCACCCTGTCCGGTGGCAACCAGCAGAAGGTGGTGCTGGCCAAGTGGATGTACCCCGAACCCAAGGTGCTGATCCTCGACGAGCCCACCCGCGGCATCGACGTCGGCGCCAAGTACGAGATCTACAAGCTGATCCACAAGCTCGCCGACGAGGGCAAGGCCGTGATCATGATCTCCTCCGAACTGCCCGAGCTGCTCGGTGTCAGTGACCGGATCTACACCATCTGCGAGGGCCGGATCACCGGTTGCCTCGACGCCGCCGACGCGGACCAGGAGTCCCTGATGCGTCGGATGACCACCACTTCCACTGGGAGCCCCGCATGAAAGCGCTGAAGCAAGTCCTCGGCAACAACCTGCAGCAGTACACCATGGTGCTCGCCATGGTGGTGCTCGCCATCTTCTTCGAGATCAAGTCCGGCGGGAAGATGCTGACCCCGTCGAACATGCAGAACCTGATCACCGGCAATGCCTATGTGTTGATCATGGCCATCGGCATGCTGATGGTGATCGTGATCGGGCAGATCGACCTCTCGGTGGGTTCGGTGGCCGGCTTTGTCGGCATGTTCTGCTCGATGATGGCCACCAATCACGGCTGGCCCTGGTGGTCCGCCGTCCTGGCAGGCATGGGCATGGGCATCCTGATCGGTGCTTGGCATGGCTTCTGGCTGGCCAAGGTGGGCATCCCGGGATTCATCACCACCCTGGCGGGCATGATGATCTTCCGCGGCGCCGTGATCTGGATGTCCGGCTCCATCTCCGTGGCCGCGCCGGCCGAGTTGGAGTGGTTCGGCGCCGGGTACCTGCCCGAGTGGGGCCCGGGTGCCACCGGGATGAACAACTCCACCCTGCTGCTCGGTCTGCTGGGCATCTGCTGGTTCGTCTTCAAGGAACTGTCCGGCCGGCGCCAGAGCCTGCGCCGCGGGGTCGAGTCGCCACTGTGGGCCACCCTCGTTCGGATCGCACTGATCACCCTCGTCATCGGCTACCTGACCTGGATCTTCGGTTCCGGCCGCTCCGGGACCTCCTTCCCCGTGCCCGGTGTCATCCTGCTGGTGCTGGCGATCGTGTACCACACCATCACCGAGCGGACCCGCTTCGGCCGCCACGTCTATGCCGTGGGTGGCAACAAGGCCGCCGCCGGCCTGAGCGGTGTCAATGTCCAGCGCACCTACTTCCTGGTGATGCTCAACATGTCCTTCCTGGCCGCACTGGCGGGCATCCTCTTCCTCGGCCGCTCCACCGCTGCCGGCCCGACCGACGGGACGAACTGGGAGCTTGACGCCATCGCCGCCGTCTTCATCGGTGGCGCGGCAGTCAGCGGTGGCATCGGCACCGTGATGGGATCCCTGATCGGTGGCCTGGTGATGGCGGTGCTGAACTCCGGGCTGAGCCTGCTGGGCGTCGGCCAGGACCGCACGCAGGTGATCAAGGGCCTGGTGTTGCTGGGCGCCGTCGCCTTCGACGTCTACAACAAGACCCAGGGGCGACCTTCGATCATCGGCAGGCTGAGCGGCGGCAACAAGATCAACGAGGACAAGCCCGTTCCCGCCGCCCCCGCGGACCACACCCCCGAGGCGCCGGCCATCCAGGCAGACCCCGCCACCCACTGAACCTCCCCACTCCCGCTGGACGAGGGCGTCCGGCACCATCCACGTCGAGGATTCTCGGCACCACGAAAGGAAAACCCATGAAGGTCACGCGTAGGTCACTTCTCGGCGGCGCTGCCGGCATGACCGCACTGGTTGGTCTGAGCGCCTGCGGCGGCGGCCGCGACGGCGGCTCGAGCGCGGGCGCCTCTGCCAGCTCCGGCTCCTCGGCCGGCGGTGCCGGCTTTGCCGCCGATGCCACCATCGGCATCTCGCTGCCCTGGCTGGGCACGCAGAACTGGAAGGAGGCGCAGGACATGTTCAAGGAGCAGCTGGAGAAGGCCGGTTTCAAGGCCATCGTCCAGGCCGCCGACAACAAGGTTCCCCAGCAGCAGTCCCAGATCGAGACGATGATCCAGCAGGGCGCCAAGGTCATCGTCGTCGGCCCCATCGACGGCAAGCAGCTGGGCACCGTGCTCACCAAGGCCCATGATGCTGGCGTGAAGGTCCTGGGATACGACCGCCTGATCGAGAACACGGCCGCCATCGACGGCGTCGTGCAGTTCGGCTCGCTGCGCACCGGTGAGCTGCAGGGCCAGGCCCTGCTCGACGGCCTCAAGGCCGTCAAGGGCGAGGGCCCCTACAACATCGAACTCTTCGGTGGCGGTCCGGCAGACCCCAACGCCCCGAACTTCTTCACGGGCGCCATGAGCGTGCTGCAGCCCAAGATCGACGACAAGACTGTGGTCGTCGTCTCCGGCCAGACCAAGTTCACCCAGTGCGCCACTCCTGACTGGGACAACGGCAAGGCGCAGTCGCGGATGGACTCGCTGCTGTCCGGCAACTACTCGGGCAAGAAGATCGACGGAGTGTTGTCGCCGAATGACGGCATCGCCCGCGCGATCCTGACCTCCTGCAAGCAGGCCGGGCAGACCCAGCCCGTGGTGACCGGGCTGGACGCCGAGAACGAGTCGGTGGCCCTGGTGGCCAGGGGCACCCAGTACTGCACCGTCTACAAGCCCACGGACAAGCTGGTCGCCAAGACCGTCGAGCTGATCCAGGCCTTCCAGAAGGGCGAAAGCCCCACCACGGAGGACAAGGCCAACAACGGCAAGGTCGACGTGTCGCTCTTCCAGCTGGATCCGGTCGTCGTCACCAAGGACAACGCCAAGGAGGCCTTCGCGAACGACCCGGCCCGCCTGAAGCTGCTGGGCTGACACCTGCCTCCTTCCCCATCCAGCCGCCGGCTCCCCGCTCGGGGGTGAGCCGGCGGCTGGCAACCAGCTGGCGGGCTTTCGACGGGGGACGGGGTGGGATGGGAGACTTGAAGACGTGCTGCAAGTCAAGGATCTCGAAGTGCGGGCCGGCGCCCGCCTACTGCTGTCTCCCATCTCCTTCCAGGTCATCCCCGGTGACCGGATCGGTCTCGTGGGCCGCAATGGTGCCGGAAAGACCACGCTGACCAGGATCCTCGCTGGTGAGGGGCTGCCCGCGGGCGGCGAGGTGACCCGTACCGGTCAGCTCGGCTACCTGCCGCAGGATCCTCGCGACGGTGACCTCCACGTCCTGGCCCGCGACCGGATCCTCTCGGCGCGCGGGCTCGACCGGGTGATCGTGAAGATGCGTGACCTGGAAGAGCAGATGAGCACCACCACGGGTGCCGAGCGTGAGGCGGCCATGACCGCCTACTCCAAGGCAGAGGCGCAGTTCGTCGCCGCCGGCGGTTACGGCGCGGAGAGTGAGGCGCACCGGATCGCGGCCAACCTGAGCCTTCCCGACCGGGTGCTGGCCGAACCCCTGCAGAACCTGTCCGGCGGTCAGCGTCGCCGTATCGAACTGGCCCGCATCCTCTTCTCGGGCGCCGACACCCTGCTGCTCGACGAGCCCACGAACCACCTGGACGCCGACTCCATCACCTGGCTGCGCGACTTCCTCAAGACCTATCCGGGTGCGTTGATCATGATCAGCCACGACGTGGGACTGCTCGAGGCGACGGTGAACAAGGTCTTCCACCTGGACGCGAACCGTGCCGAGATCGACGTCTACTCCATGGGCTGGAAGCTCTACCTCAAGCAGCGCGAGACTGACGAGAAGCGTCGTCGTCGCGAGCGCGCCAATGCCGAGAAGAAGGCCGCGCAGTTGATGCTGCAGGCCGACAAGCTCGGTGCCAAGGCCACCAAGGCCGCCGCCGCGCACAACATGCAGCGGCGCGCCGAACGGATGCTGGGTGGGCTGGAGGCCGAGCGCGAGGCCGACAAGGTGGCAAGCATCCGCTTCCCGGAGCCCGCTCCGGTGGGCAAGGTGCCGCTGATGGCGGAGGGGCTCAGCAAGTCCTACGGCTCGCTCGAGATCTTCACGGGCATCGACCTCGCCATCGACAAGGGCTCCAAAGTGGTCATCCTGGGTCTCAACGGCGCGGGCAAGACCACCATGCTGCGGATCCTGGCGGGCGTCGAGGAGTCGGACACCGGCCGGCTCATCCCGGGCCACGGCCTGCGCGTCGGCTACTTCGCCCAGGAGCACGACCTGATCGACCTGTCGTCGAGCGTGCTCGACAACATGGTGGCCAGTGCACCGAACATGAACGCCACCGAATGCCGCAAGGTGCTGGGCAGCTTCCTGTTCACGGGCGACGACGTCGACAAGCCCGCCCGGGTGCTGTCCGGTGGCGAGAAGACCCGTCTGGCCCTTGCCATGCTCGTGGTCAGTTCGGCGAACCTGCTGCTGCTCGACGAGCCCACCAACAACCTCGACCCGGCCAGCCGAGAGGAAGTGCTCAAGGCGATCGCCAGCTACACCGGTGCGATCGTCCTGGTCACGCACGACGCGGGTGCCGTCGATGCGCTGGACCCGGACCGGGTGCTGCTCTTGCCCGATGGTGACGAGGACCTGTGGAGCCAGGACTACCGCGACATCGTCGCCCTGGCCTGAGGGCGATGCCGGTATGTCGCCTGCGGTGGCGGCCACCGGTGTGATTTGATCTTGGTCAACACCGCCAGACGTGGCGGTGTGCGACGAAGGGACCTGTCATGGCCGCATCCACCCTCGCCAGCCCCCTGGGCCGTGGCGCGCGTATCACGGGAGCCGAACGCGAGCGGGTCGCCGCGGAACTGGCCGCGCGCTATGGGCGGGGTGAGTCCATCCGGTTCATGGCAGATGATCTTGGACGTTCCTATGGCTGGGTGCAGGGCCTGCTGAAGGAAGCCGGCGTGACGCTCCGCGGGCGCGGCGGAGCAACCCGTGGGGCGGCCGGGGCGCAGCGCGCCCGGATCGCCCGGGGGAATAATCGGCGGCCCGCCGTGGTTGAAGGGTCCAAGGTTCCCAAGGAGGTCGCCGTCGCGGCCCACGAACCCGTCGAGAAGAAGCCCAAGGTCAAGAAGCCGGCCAAGGCTGTCCAGCCGGCGAAGATCGACAAGCCCGCGAAGATCGACAAGCCGGCCAAGGTCAAGAAGGCCGAGGAACCGGCCAAGGCCAAGAAGGCGGAGGAGCCCGCCAAGGTCGAGAAGGTCGACAAGCTGGCCAAGGTCAAGAAGGCCGACAAGCCGGCCAGGAAGAACAAGGAATCTGCGCAGGCCGCGCCCGTCGAGGCGCCCGCGCAGAAGCCCAAGAAGCCCAAGAAGCAGAAGAGGGACAAGAAATCCAAGAAGAAGAACAAGTAGCCACTTGCGGGGTGGCGGGCAGGGGGCCACGATGAGCGGGATGGGTGGCCCCAGTGGCCGGATGATGGGGGGCCTGAAGAAGGACCCCGAACTGAAGAACCATGACCTTGCGCCGGGTACGGTGCGACGGGTGATCGGATATGGCGCCCCCTACAAGGGACTTCTGCTGGTCTTCCTGGTCTGCGTCGTGCTCTCCGCCGTGGCGGGCGTCGTGCCCCCTCTGTTGTTCAAGACCATCGTCGACGACGGCGTGCTGAAGGGTGACACCGGCCTGGTGCTGCGGATGGCGGGCATCGTGGCCGCGCTCGCCGTGGCCGAGGCCGTCCTGGGCATCCTGCAACGCTGGTGCTCGGCCCGCGTAGGTGAGGGCCTGATCTATGACCTGCGCACCCAGGTCTTCGACCACGTCAGCTCGATGCCATTGGCCTTCTTCTCCCGCACCCACACGGGAAAGCTGGTCAGCCGGCTCCAGTCCGACGTCTTGGGGGCCCAGCGGGCCTTCACCACCACCCTGTCCAGCGTGCTGAGCAATGTGATCTCCCTGGTGCTCGTGCTGGCTGCGATGATCTCGCTGAGCTGGCAGCTCACGCTGGCCTCCCTGGTGCTGTTGCCCGTCTTCCTGATCCCGGCCCGCATCGTGGGCGGTCGGCTGGCCAACCTGACCAGGGACTCGATGCAGCTCAACGGTGAGCTCTCGGCCATGATGACCGAACGCTTCACGGTCTCCGGGGCGCTGTTGGTCAAGCTCTTCGGACGGCCCTCCCATGAGCACGAGGTCTTCGCCGGCAAGGCTGAGGCCTTGCGCGGCAATGGCGTGACCATCGCGATGGTGGGGCGGCTGTTCATGACGGCGATGACCCTGGTGGCGGCGCTGGCCACGGCGCTGGTCTATGGCGCCGGTGGCTGGATGGCGATCAAGGGCAGCCTCACCGTCGGCACCCTGACCGCCCTGGCGGGGCTCCTGGCGCGGCTCTACGGTCCGCTGGTGCAGCTGACCAATGTGCGGATCGACGTGATGAGTGCCCTGGTCAGTTTCGAGCGGGTCTTCGAGGTGCTGGACCTCAAGCCGCTGATCACCGATGCGCCCGAGGCCCGTCGTGCCTCCGGGGTGCCGTCGATCGACTTCGAACAGGTCGGCTTCACCTATCCGGACCCGGAGCTGGTTTCCCTTCCCTCGCTGGAGCCCGTCACTCCCGGTCACGAGAGCCGCAACCAGCAGGTGCTGCACGACGTGAGCTTCCGGGCCGAACCCGGGCAGACCGTCGCGCTGGTGGGGCCCTCGGGTGCGGGCAAGACCACCATCACCAATCTGCTCACCCGCCTCTACGACGTCACCGAAGGCCGCGTGCGGGTGGGAGGCGATGACGTGCGGGAGCTCACCCAGGAGTCGCTGCAACAGATGGTGGGCTATGTGACGCAGGACGCGCACATGTTCCACGACACCATCCGCAACAACCTGGCCTACGGTGCGCCCGGCGCCAGCGAGCAGCAGATGCGCGATGCCCTGGCCGCGGCGCAGATCCTGCCGCTGGTGGACCGGCTGCCCGATGGTCTGGACACGATGGTGGGGGAGCGCGGCTACCGGCTCTCCGGCGGCGAGCGGCAGCGTTTCGCCATTGCGCGGCTAATGCTCAAGGCCCCTCCGATCGTCGTCCTCGACGAGGCGACGGCGCACCTGGACAGCGAGTCGGAGGTGGCGGTGCAGCGGGCCCTGGACGCCGCGATGGCGGACCGGACGTCGGTGGTGATCGCCCACCGGCTGTCGACGGTGCGAGCCGCGGACCAGATCCTGGTGCTGGAGGCCGGTCGGATCGTCGAGCGTGGCACGCATGCCGAGCTGCTCGCGGCCGACGGCCCCTACGCGCAGCTGTACCACTCGCAGTTCGAGTGATGGCTCATCCGATGATCTCGACCTCATTGCCCTCGGGGTCCAGCACCACGGCCTCGTAGTAGCCGTCGCCCGTGGTACGTGGACCATTGATGACCTGGAAGCCTGCCTCGGTGAGGCGCGCGGCCAGGTCATCAACTGCTTGTGGGGAGCCGACGTCAAGAGCGACGTGTGCCCAGCCCAGCAGGCCCTCCTCTCGGGCCCGCTCGATGCCGGGGCGGGTCATGATCTCCAGCTTCGCGTCGCCCTCGAAGCTCAGGAAGTGGGTGCGCAGCCCGGTCCTCGGGTTGTGGTAGCCCTCATTGGCGGTGGCGCCGAACCAGGTCACGAAGAAGTCCCGGGCGGTCTCGAGGTCCGCGACGTACAGGGCGGCATGGTCGATGCGGGTCATGCGATGGCCCCTTCCTCGGGGTTGCCGAAGAGCAGGGTGCTGGTGACGGTCAGCCCCTCGGTGGACAGGACGGCCCAGATCTTGTTCCAGAAGTTCCTCATGAGCCCAGAATGTGTGATCAAATGATCGCGTGCAACGATCATCTCGGCAGAAAATGATCATCAAAGCGCTGGGTAGGCAGCCGATCTCCGTCGAGGCCCTCAGCGAACTCACCGGCGCCTCCGCCGTGACCATCCGTCGTGACCTGACCGAATTGCAGGGTCACGGCCTGGTGCGTCGGGTCCATGGGGGAGCGGTGGCCGTGGACCTGCGCGGGGCGCCGCTGCCCTATGAGCTGCGTGCCGCGGAGAATGCCGACGGCAAGCAGTCCATTGCCCACCTGATCGGTGGTCTGGTTGGCGACGACATGTCGATCATCCTGGACAACGGGTCCACGATGGATGTGGTGGCTCGTGCACTCGCCGGGCGACGGGTGACCACGCTGTGAGTGTCCCTGCGCGCTGCCGTGGAGATGAGCGCCGAACCCGGTCCGGTGGTGATCACCCCCGGCGGCCCGGTGCAGTTCCCGAGCCTGCGCAGTGGGAGCGCCGCATCCCTGGCGGCGCTGTCGGACTTCCGGGCGGACCTTGCCGTGATGGGGGCCTGTTCCGTCAACCCCAGTCAGGGGCTGACCGTCACCACCCATGAGGACGCCCAGATCAAGCGGGCGATCATTGCGGCCTCGTCGCGTGTCGTCCTGGCTGCGACGGGGAACAAGCTGACCCGCACCTCCACCTTCCGCTTCGGAGTCATCGAGGACCTCGACGACCTGGTGACCACCTCGGAGGCCCCGCCGGAACTGTTGGACGAGTTCGTTGCGGCCGGAGTGCGCGTGCACGTCGCGCGCTGAACCTCGTGACCGCCAGCGGTGGGGTACCGGTCCTCGAACAGCTCACGCCACCCGTGGGCGGGGGCATCGCGTCGCAGCGCGTCGAGGGCGTCTCGGGACGTGACGGTGAAGGCGAGATGGTTCAGGCCGGGCTGCAGCCGGTCATGGCGCTGGCCGGTCAGGGCCGGGGACTGCTCCAGCACCAGGTAGGCGCCCGAGGGGTGCTGCCAGCTGCGTCCCTGTTCCCAGTCCTGCTCCACCAGGGGCCAGCCCAGCGCCGTCATCAACCAGCCAAAGCTGGCCTCGGTCCCAGCCAGGTCGTGGGTCCACAGTTCGATGTGGTGAACACCGTTGCCGCCCAGAGGGGCCGTTGGGGTGCGGGATCCAGACTCCCAGTCCTGGCGCAGGATCGAGTAGTTGACGGCATCGGCGGGAGGCTCACCCTGAACAGGCCAGGCCTGTCGGAAATGCGCCTCCTGTACCCAGCCAGCCTTCTCGAAGGTGCGACGCATGGGCAGGTTGTCGGCGCGGGTGCAGCCCTCGAAGCGATTGACCTCAAGCGTCGTGAAGATGTGGTCAGCCGCAGCCCTGAGGGCCAAGACACCCAGACCGCGGCCGCGGTGCTCGTCGGCGAGTCGCAGGTCGAACATTGGGGTGTCATCGGCGAGGTCCTCCAGGCGGATGAATCCGATCCGTCCAAGTTCTTGGTCAACCAGCCAGAAGGTCTGGTGCTCGTCGTCGGCAAAGGAGCCAGATTCGATGCGTCGCCGAGCCTCGTCCATGCTGGGTGTGCGCCCCACGTGGAAGGGGAAGGAATTGCTGGTGAGGAAGCTGACCAGGCCATCGTCCTCCTCGGGAAGTCGCAGCGCCACCAGTGACAGGTTCATGCCTTCGACAGTACCGGGTGAGGTGTCTGAGGACACTCGCTGGATGGGCCTTTCTTGCGCCAGCAATTTTCGAAAACCTCTTTGAATACAGATCGCTTCGGGGTAGAATTGAGGCATTCAGCAAGAGCACTTCGGGGGAGGTGGACAGCTCATGGACGAGCAGGGATTCCGGTTGCCGGACAATGCCGCGGATCTGGTCGAAGCGGTCCGGGAAAACCGTCGCCAGCGCCGCATTCTCGAAGCGCAGGAATTGCAGATGGTCGCGCACTTCGCCGACCTCAACGGACACGTCGACCAGAGCTTGCTGGTGCCCGGTGTCGAGCAGCTCGTCCAGTTGGGTGGTGAGGGGACCCCGCCGGTGGCCGAGTTCGCCACTCTGGAACTTGCTGCCGCGCTCAGGCTGCGTGATGTTGCCGCTCATGCCTTGATCGCGGATGTTCTTGATCTTCGCCACCGCCTCCCACACGTCTGGGAGCAGACCCTTGATGGTGAGGTGGAGGTGTGGACCGCCCGGGACATCGCCGGCGCCACCCGCGTCTTGGACCAGCATTCGGCGGGGCTTGTTGATCTTCAATTGGCCCGGCAGATCCCCGGCATGACCCGGCGTCGGGTGAAGAACTTGGTCGCCGGGATGGTCCTTGATCATCTCCCGGTTGACGAGGCCGAACAACGCCGCGCCGAGGCCAAGGAGGCCCGCGGCGTCTGGATCGCGGTGGGTGAGAACGGCATTGCCGATGTCGCTGCCGTGATGGATGCCCCGGATGCCGTGCGGCTGGATGCCACCCTCGATCATCTGGCCGGGATCCTCAAGGCCGGCGGCTCCACTGACACGGTGAATGCCCGCCGGGCGAAGGCGTTGGGGATCCTCGCCGACCCGGCCCGGGCGCTGCAGTTGATGCAGGCCTGCCTGCTGGATCAACTCCCCGGCCTGGACGTCACCACCGACTGCCACCTGCATGGTCAGGTGGGGCATGCCTGCGGCACCCTCCTGGTCGAGGCGAAGGACCTGGCACCGAAGGCCAGCATCGTGGTGCACCTGACCGACGCCACGCTGAGTGCCGGGGAAGGGATCGTGCGGGCCAAGGGCATCGGGCCACTCCTGGCGGAATGGCTGAGAGATTTGCTTCCGGATCATCAATTCACGGTGCGTCCGGTGATTGATGCCAATCGGCAAGTGGCCAGTGATTGTTATGAATGCCCGCCCACCATGCGGGAAGCGATTGAATACCGCAATCCCTTCGAGGTGTTTCCGTATTCCTCACGAAAATCCCCGGGATTGGACCTGGACCACACCATTCCCTTCACCCCTCGACAAGCTCGGGGGACGTCGGCCGAGCCTGTCGAGGCCTCTGGATCAACCAGCCCGGACAATCTCGGCCCCTTGACCCGCAAGACCCACCGGGCGAAGACCCACGGCGGCTACCGCCTCGAGCAGCCCCTGCCTGGGCATTTCCTGTGGCAGACCCCACTGGGTTTCCGCTATCTGGTCACACCCAGCCGCACCCTCGAACTCGGCCGCCCAGATCCCGTCGGGCTCACATCCCCGGGCGTCGAAAGACACTGAGCTGCACGTCGGCGTCGACGCTCATCTGTTCGGACACCGCGCCGTGCTCGTGGAAGGCATTGGGACCCATCTGCACCAGGTCCGTCACCGCGGCGGCATCGAGGTCCATGGTCCAACGGATCCGCTGGCTCCAGACGGCCTCGAAGGCACCGGCCATGCTGCGGTTCAACTTGGCCAACTTGTCGTCCTGGATGCCCAACAGGCCCAGTGACTCCCGCGCTTGTGCCAGGTGCCCCTCATTCGGGGTGACCACCAACAACACACCGCCCGGAGCCATGATCCGCGCGAACTCGACGGGATTTCGCGGCGCGAAGCAGCACAACAGGACGTCGGCCACCCCGGAACGCACCGGCAGACCCGCCCAGGTGTCGGCCACCACCGCACCTATCCGAGGATGCGCCTTGGCGGCCCGGCGGCAGGCCATCGGGGAAATGTCGGTGGCCAGACCCACCGCCCGTGGCTGCGAGTCCAGCACCCCGGCCAGGTAGTGCCCGGTGCCGGCACCCACCTCCACCACGCGACGGGCATCACGCACCCGTCCCACCAGGGCATCGATGATGGGCTCGTAGTGCCCGGCGCCCAAGAAGCGTGCCCGGGCGGCCACCATGTCCGCGGTGTCGGCGTTCTGCGGTGCGGCGCGGCCCAACAGGTTCACGTGCCCCTGCTTCGCGATGTCGAAGCTGTGCCCGCGACGGCAGACCAGGCGTCCCTCCTCGCGTGTCAGGGGCTGTTGGCAGGTGGGGCAGGCCAAGAGCGCGACGGCGGCGTCGATTCCCACGTCAGATGGTGCGCAGCGAGCCGCCGTCGACGGCCACCAGACTGCCGGAGACATAGCCGGCGGCATCGGAGAGCATGAAGCAGGCCACCTTGCCGAACTGCTCGGGTTCGCCGAGTGCGCGCAGCGGGATCTTCTGCTCGTCAGCGGCGCGGGAGGCGGCCGGGTCCTCGGTCTGCGCGTAGAGATAGGTCATCCGGTCGGTGGCCACCAGCCCGGGCATCAGGCCGAAGGCCCGGCCGCCCTGGGGGCCCACCTCGTCGGCCAGCTGCTTGATCAGCATCGCCAGGCCGGGGCGTAGGCCATTGCTCGGCGCCATCTGCGGCAGCGGTGCCTTGGCGGAGGTGGACAGCACGAAGCCCATCCGCGCGGCGGGGTTCGCCCCGAAGACGGCTCGCGCGGTGCGCAGGGCGGGCAGGAAGACCGAGGCGAAGGCCTGCGTCCACTGCTCGTCGGTGGTGCCGAGCACGCTGCCCTTGGGCGGGCCACCGACGCTGACCAGCGCACCGTCCACGCGGCCGAAGCGCTCCAGGGCCAGGTCCACCGCGCGTTGCGGGGTCTGGGGATCAGCCAGGTCCGCCGCCAGGGTGGCGGCGCCCAGCTCGGTGGCCAGGCCGTCGAGCACCTCGGCGCGGCGTGCCACCAGCACCACCTGGGCACCCTCAGCCACCAGCTCGCGGGCCGTCGCCAGCCCCAGACCAGAGCTGGCGGCCGTCACCACGAAGACCTTGCCGTCAAGACCGAGCTGCATCGTCAACCTCCTGGGAATCGGGTGTGGCAACGGTACCCTCGCGGGCCCGCTGTTCGGCACGCGCCTTTTTGGCGAGCGCCTTCTTGCGGTCACGCAGGTCACCGCGGATCAGGATTCCGGCACCCGCGACGGCGATGCCGGTGAAGCAGAACCACTGGACGGCATAGGACAGGTGCGGACCGTCGTCGAGCTCTGGTGTGGTCATCGGCTTGAGGTTGCCGGACTGGGCGGGCTTGACCTCGGTCAGCCCCACATAGCCGTCCAGCACCTCCCGGTTGAGGGACTTCCCGATCGCCGGCGCATTGATCAGCCGTGCCATGCCATCCTGCGGAGTGATGGCATTGTCCTTGCCGTGCTCGCTGCGGCGCACATAGCCCGTCACCGTCACGGTGCCCGACGGGGGATCGGGGAGTACGGCAATCTCCTTGCCGCCCTGTTCGCGCGGGATGAAGCCGCGGTCAACCAGCAGCCAATGGCCCTTGGTCGTGCGCAGCGGGGTGACCACCTCGCTGCCGGCCTGGTCATTCTGGTTGCGGTACATCGCCTGCACCTGGTTCTTGGCGTCAAAGGTGCCGGTCGCGGTGACTCGCTGCCACTGCTCGTTGTCGGTGATCTCGTGGGTGAAGACCTCTTCATAGGGCTTCGGGGGCTGCTGCTGGTAGGCCACGATCCGGGCGTTGACGCCGCGACGCCATTCCAGCCGGTGCATCTGCCACTCGCCCAGCCGGACGAAGGCGGCGCCCAACAGCGCCACGAAGACCAGCAACCCGATCCAGCGCACCCACAGCTTCTTCACGGCCCCGACCCTACCCGTCGTTGACGACAGTGCCCCTGATCACCGGACCGGGGGCGAGCCTCGGCACACTGACCTCGGCTTCGTCGACGGGATTGAGGTCCTGCGGATGGGTGCGATTGTCACGGGCATTGGCCAACACGACGGCGACACCGGGCAGCACCGCCGCCCCGGCCATCGCCACCCACAGCCAGATTCCCTGGCTGCGCACCAGATACATCCAGACGAAGCACAGAGTGCGGACCACCATCGTGATGACATAGCGACGCTGGCGCATGTCGATGTCGTCACTCTGTGCCATCCGGGCGTCGGTGATGACGACGGGCTCGTCAGCGGACGCAGCATCGGCGGTGCTGCGCGCAGAGCTTTCGGTGGTCACCCAGCCACTCTACGACCGCAGCGGAACCTCCAAACAAAACCGGACGACATTGTGTGCCCGAACACCGGGGCGTCGAGGCCCGCGCGGATAGCGTGGGACGGTGAGCCAAGACACCATCGACCCCCAGACCCCCTCGCACACAGCCCGTAGCGTGCTGGTGACCGGCGGCAGCAAGGGCATCGGCCGTGCCATCGCCGCGGACCTCGCCGCGGCCGGGCACAAGGTGGCCGCCACCTACCGCTCCGGCGACGTCCCCGACGGCGTGCTCGGCGTGCAGTGCGACATCACCGACCCGGAGCAGGTCGAGGCGGCCTTCAAGGCCGTCGAGGAGGCCCACGGCCCGGTGGAGATCCTTGTCGCGAATGCCGGCATCACCAAGGACGGGTTGCTGATGCGGATGAGCGACGCCGACTTCGAGCAGGTCATCGACACCAACCTCACCGGCACCTTCCGCGTCGTGCGCCGTGCCGTGCGCCCCATGATGAAGGCCCGCCACGGCCGGATCGTGCTGATCAGCTCCGTCGTCGCGCTGCTGGGCTCGGCCGGACAGGTCAACTACGCCTCCTCCAAGGCCGCGCTGGTGGGCATGTCCCGCAGCGTCGCCCGTGAGCTCGGCGGCCGCGGCATCACCTGCAATGTGGTGGCGCCGGGCTTCATCGAGACCGACATGACCGCCGTGCTCTCCGACGATCTGATCGAGTCCTACAAGAAGTCCATCCCGGTGGGCCGGCTCGGCAGCACCGACGACATCGCCGCCGCCGTCCGCTACCTCACCAGTGATGCCGCCGGCTACGTCACCGGGGCCGTCGTGCCCATCGACGGTGGCCTCGGCATGGGACACTGACCCCTCCACCCCCTCCGCAAGACCAAGCACAGAAGGCAGTCCATGGGAATCCTCGAAGGCAAGAACATCCTGGTCACCGGCGTCACGCACAAGACGTCCATCGCCTACCAGGTGGCCAAGATCGCGCAGGAGGAAGGCGCCACGGTGATCGTGAGCAACTTCGGCCGCGCGCTGAGCCTCACCAACCGCGTCGTGAAGGCGCTCGACCCGGTGCCGCCGGTGATCGAGCTCAACGTCACCGACGAACAGGCCCTGGCCGCGCTGCCCGACGTACTGCGCGCCAACGGCTTCGACACGATCGACGGTGTCGTGCACTCCATCGCCTTCGCCAACCCGGAGACCGCCCTGGGCGGAGGCTTCCTCACCACCCCGTGGGAGGACGTTGCCACCTCGCTCAAGGTCTCCAGCTACTCACTGGCCAGCCTCACCATGGCCTGCAAGCCGCTGTTCAGCGACGACGTCAGCGTCGTCGGCCTGAGCTTCGACGGCCGCATCTCCTGGCCCACCTATGACTGGATGGGCGTCGCGAAGGCGGCCCTGGAGTCCACCAGCCGCTACCTCGCCCGCTACCTGGGCCCCGAGGGCGTGCGCTGCAACATCATCGCCGCCGGCCCACTGGACACCATCGCCAAGAAGGCCATCCCCGGCTCCAACACCTTCAACGACGTGTGGGACGACCGCGCCCCGCTGGGCTGGGACCTGCAGGATGCGGTGCCAACCGCCAAGGGCGTCGTCGCGCTGCTGAGCGACTGGTTCCCCAAGACCACCGGCGAGATGATCCACGTCGACGGCGGCGTGCATTCGATGGGAGCCTGAGCGCGCCTTCGGCGCGACGGGAGCCTGAGCGCGCCTACACCTCCATCGAGCGCGTCGGCCAGGACACCGATGCACTGATCGCATCCAGGGCGGCATCTGCGAGTTCTCGCAGGTGCCGCTCTCGCGTCAGGACGGCATGCGAGTGCAGTACCTCGTGCTGCTGCGCCAGACCGGCCTCGGCGGTGGCCAGCACCGTCCACGCCCGCTCCACCAGGGCCTGTGACGCGGCAGGGTAGTGGTCCCCGAGTTCCGGTGCGGGCTCCGGCCCGGGTCGCTCGCCCCCAGTGACATCCAGACCGTGCAGCTCCTGCGCCACCTGGGCGATGGTCCGGGGGAGGAGCCGTGCCACCTCCCGCGGATCCGGCGGCGGCAAGGGCCTTTCGGCCAGGGCAATCCGCCACTGCACGCCGGCACCCACTCGCTGGCCCAGCCAGGCCAGTGACCCGTCGTGCGTCATCACCACCGCGCCGGCATCCAGTGCGGCCCGGTTCACCTCCAACGGACCGCGAAGTCCCGCCATCCGTCCCGGCCGGGGCAGGAGCAGGGCCCAGGCCGGCCGTGCCCGGCCCGCCGGCGCGTGCTCGAGCCGCGCCAGGGCCTGGCGCAGCGGGACGGCGGAGACCGGGTCCAGCCCGAGCAACCCTTCGGGGTCATGGACATGATGCGGCGTCTCCCCGCCGGTCAGGGCGCGCTCAGCGAAAGGGGCGCTGATCGCCCGCTCGGCTAGGGCGTTCAGCACCACGGCCAGGCGCAGGGAGTCTTCGAACATGTCAGCGAGGATATCGAGACCCTCGGGCTTGGGCGTGCTCCGCGAACGGGATAGGTTTCAGCCATGGCAAGTGTCGTTGATCTGTCCGGTGTCGGGGTTCGTCGTGGCAACAAGTGGCTGCTGGACGGCATCACGTGGGATGTCGAGGAGGGTGACCGCTGGGTCATCATCGGCCCCAATGGCGCCGGCAAGACGACGCTGATGAACATCCTGTCCTGCCAGATGCACCCCACCACCGGCGTCGCCGGAATCCTCGGCGAGGTGCTCGGCACCGTCGACGTCTTCGAGCTGCGCCCCCGGATCGGCGTCACCTCCGCCGCCCTAGCAGACCGGATCCCGCGCGGGGAGCTGGTGCGCGACGTCGTCGTCTCCGCCTCCTATGCCGTGATGGGACGCTGGCGCGAACAGTACGACCAGATGGACCACGGCCGTGCCGAGGAGCTCATGCAGCAGCTGCACGTCGAGGACCTGGCGGACCGCACCTTCGGCACCCTCAGCGAGGGCGAACGCAAGCGCGTCCTGATCGCCCGTGCCCTGATGACCGATCCCGAACTCCTGCTGCTCGACGAGCCCGCCGCCGGTCTGGACATCCGCGGACGCGAGGAACTCGTCGCCAGCCTCTCGGAGCTGTGCCTGGATGACCACGCACCCGCCACGGTCCTGGTGACGCACCACATGGAGGAGGTGCCCGACGGCATCACCCATGCCCTGCTGATGAAGGAAGGCCACATCGTCGCCATGGGCCCCGCGCACCTGGTGATCAACGACGAGACCCTCAGCGAGACCTTCGACATACCGCTCCACGTCACCCGTGACGGGCAGCGCTGGGCCGTGCGTTCCGCCGGGCCGCAGCGGGCGCAGCAGTCATGACCCCGCAGGAGGGCCTCTTCGGCTGGGTCGGGGGACACTTGTGGGCCCTGTGGGGCATCCTCGCGCTGCTGTTGGCGACCCTGGAGATGGCCACCCTTGACCTGACCCTGCTGATGCTGGCCCTGGGGGCACTGGCCGGAGGGCTCACCTCAGTCGTGCTGCCCGAGATGTACTGGGCGCAGGTGCTGGTGGCGCTGGGAACCGCTGTGGCGCTGCAGACGATGGCCCGTCCCAGTCTGCTCAAGAGGCTTGACACCGCGCCGGGCTATCGTTCCAGCCTTGGCAAGCTCGTAGGCAGTGAGGGCGTCGCCACTCAGCGGATCACCCGCACCGAGGGGGAGGCCAAGGTCAACGGCGAGGCCTGGAGCGCACGCACCATGTCCGGTGACATCGTCATCGAGGCCGGTGCGGACCTCGAGGTCTACGAGGTGGACGGACCCATTCTGGTCGTCTATCCCGTGGAACGCGGCGAGCTGCTGCCACGTCCCAGTATCGAAGGGTGACAATCACCCTGGCAGGACCCTTCCGGGAGGGCTTCCCGGGCGACGTATAGGAGAAGTGGATGCCTGACTTCGGACTCATCCTGATGCTGTTCTTCGTGATCTTCGTCGTGGCTGCGCTGATGCAGTCCCTGCGGATCATCAAGCAGCAGCAGATCGCCGTGGTGGAGCGCCTCGGCAAGTTCCGCCGCACGCTGGAGCCCGGCCCGCACCTGCTGGTGCCGCTGGTGGACCGGGTGCGCTACACGATGGACATGCGCGAGGAGGTGCAGGCCTTCCCGCCGCAGGGAGTGATCACCGAGGAGAACCTCATGGTGAACATCGACTCGGTCATCTACTTCCAGATCGTCGACCCGGTCCGCGCCGCCTACGAGGCGCAGAACTACCGCGGCGCCATCGAACAGCTCACCATGACCACGCTGCGCAACATCATCGGCGGCATGGACCTGGAGCGGGCCCTGACCAGCCGCGAGGAGATCAACCAGAAGCTGCGCGCCGTCCTCGACGAGGCCACCGGCAAGTGGGGCATCAAGGTGAACCGCGTGGAGCTGCGCGCCATCGAGCCGCCGGCCACCATTCGCGACGCGATGGAGAAGGGTGCCCGCGCGGAGCGCGACAAGCGCGCCTCGATCCTGCTGGCCGAGGGTCAGCGCCAGTCGCAGATCCTGTCCGCCGGCGGCGAGCGAGAGTCCGCCATCCTGCGTGCCCAGGGTGATCGTGAGGCCGCGGTGCTGCGCGCCCAGGCCGACCGCCAGGCGCAGATGCTGCGCGCCGAGGGCGAGGCACAGGCCATCACCACGGTCTTCAACGCCATCCACGCCGGCGAACCCGACCAGGGGCTGCTGGCCTACCAGTACATGCAGATGCTGCCCGCCCTGGCACGTGGCGACTCCAACAAGGTGTGGATCGTCCCGAGCGAGCTGAACGACGCCCTCAAGGGGCTCGGTTCGGCCGTCGGAGGCACCGAGCTGGCGGAGAAGCTGCAGGGCTTCGACCCCGTCGACAAGACCAAGTTCTCCGCTCCGGAGAAGGTCGACGTGATGGCCGAGATCCAGGCCCAGACCGACCAGGAGCGTGCGCAGAGCGACAAGACGGTGCAGTCCGTGATCGAGGAGGCCGAGAAGCTCTCGAACCCGGCCGTCAAGGCACGTCGCACGCCCAGCACGCCCGCAGTCGGTGCGGCGAAGCAGTCCGATCAGGCACAGCTGGGGCAGGGGGGTGCCTTGGCTGCGGAGGAGGCGACCCAGGCGTTGCCCGATGAGCCCACGCAGGTGATGGAGCAGCCCTCGCGGCCGCCGGCCGGCCCGCTGTACCAGACGGGTTGGGAACCGCCGGCCAACGGTCAGTGACCCGTCGGCTGGTCACTGCATGACGCCCGAGGGGCCCGGTGGATTCCACCGGGCCCCTCGTCCTGTCCGTCGCTCAGGAGTCCGTGTCGTGCTCCGGCGGCTTCGGGGAGATGGTGGTCCAGCCCGTCGCCGGCATGGTGCTGGCCACACCCGTGACCGTCGGGGGCTTCGCCGCGGGAGACCTGCCCGGATCATTGGGCTGCGGCGGGGCGCCCGGCGTGACGGGGCGCACGGCGGCGCCCAGTGCCTGCTCCAGCGCCTTGGCGATGGGGGAGTTTCCCGTGGGCTTGTGCTTGCGGATCTCGGCCATGACCCGAGCCTACGTGGCCTGCCGGGCATAGCGGCTGGCCATCGCGCTGCAGGCCATCAGCTGTACCTGGTGGAAGACCATCAGCGGCAGCACCATCAGGCCGACGTCCGGCAGGTTGGCGAAGAGCACCGTGGCCATCGGCACGCCCGTCGCGAGGGACTTCTTGGTGCCGCAGAACTGGATGGCGATCGCATCCGCGCGGCCGAAGCCCAGCAGGCGTGCGACATGCCACGTGACCCAGAGCATGGCTGCCAGCAGTGCGCAACAGACGAGCACCAGCTTCACGATGTCGGCGACGTCCACCTTGGTCCACATGTGCTCCCGCATGCCCGCGCTGAAGGCCGAGTAGACCACCAGCACGATCGAGCCCTGGTCCACCAGCTTCAACCTCTTGTGGCGCTTGACGAAGCCGGCGGTCCAGCGTCGGGAGAGCTGGCCGACCATGAAGGGCACCAGCAGCTGGAAGACGATGTCCAGGATGGAGCTGGCCTCGATCCGCAGCCCGCCCGAGGTGCTCATCAGGGCCAGGGCCAGCAGGGGAGTGACCACCACGCCGATCAGGTTGGAGAAGGACGCGCTGACGATGGCGCCGGCCACATTGCCCTTGGCGATGGAGGTGAAGTTGATGCTGGACTGCACCGTCGAGGGCACCAGGCACAGCCACAGCATGCCGCGGTAGAGCTCCTCGCTGAGCACGTCCGGCACCAGCAGGCGCATGGCCAACCCGATCAGGGGGAAGAGCAGGTAGGTGAAGGTCAGGATGACCGAGTGCAGTCGCCAGTGTTTGAGGCCCTGCAGTGCTTCCTGCGGGCTCAACCGGGCTCCGTACAGGAAGAACAGGATTGCGATCATGATCTTGCTGGCCCAACTGATCACGGGGACCATGGCACCCGTCGCCGGTGCGATGCTGGCCAGCACGGCGGCGGTGATGATCGCGAGCAGGAAGTAGTCGGGCTTCGGCAGGCGCAGGTTCATGATGGACAGAGCCTAACCCCGTCGCCCACTATCGTTCGGCCCATGCAGAGCCATGCGGTGGAGGGGTGGTTGGACCTGGGCGAGGAGCGGTGGCGCTCCACCGTCGGCTTCGGGCCGGCAGGTTTCGAGGCCTACGCCCGGCTGCGGGTGGTTCCAGACCCTCTCTGGCCCGGACAGTGCGCGACCGAGCCTGCACCCGCGGATGATGCGATGCCGGAAAACGAGCAGGTGGAATTGCTGCTGCACGTGCTGCTCGCGCAGACTCCTCCGCAGGAGGTCAACGTGGCGGTGTGGGACGGCTGGGGAGAAGACCTGTCCGCCCTGCCCGGTGTCGACGAGGGATGGCTGGCCGGTGTCGCGCGCCGCTACCGGGTCCGGCGCCAGCCGCGCGACGAGCTGCTCGAGCAGGGATTCGGGGACCTGACACCCGCCTTCGTCTGGCCCCAGGATCGCTCCTGGTGCTTCGCCTTCGACGTGGACCCGCACTGGGCAGGCATGGGCGGTTCGCGGGAGTTCGTGACCGCGGCGCTCGCCATTCCCGGTCTCGACGTGGTGGAGGCGGATCGTGATGCCGAGCAGCCGCACCATCTCTGAGGCCCAATTCCGTGACCTCTACGACCAGCAGCTGCGTGCCGAGGCAGAGGTGGTGGACGCGCCGGAAGTGGTCCGGATCGGCCCGCTGTGGGCAGCCACGTTCCCCCGTCGAGGAAGGGGATTCGTGACCTACCAGCAGATCGCGCCCCAGACCGACCTTGAAGGATTGGTCTCGGACGTGGTCCGGCACTTCGCCGCCGACGACCGTGTGGACCACGTGGAGTGGAAGACGCGGGGCCACGACCAGCTACCGATGCTCGCGGAGGTCCTGTGTCGGCACGGTTTCGTGCTGGAAGAGACCGAAACGGTGATGGTGGGACCCGTCGAGGCGGCGATCCGGGCCGAGGCCCAGCTCCCCGAGGACCACCGCTTGGAACTGGCTGGTTCCGCCGCGTCGATCCGGGAGGCCGAGGCGCTGGCGGGCAGGGTCTTCGGGGATTCGCCCGAGCGGTCCGCCCAGCGAGCCGACGAACTGGTAGCCCGGTGGGAGCAGGAAGCGGACTCATTCGAGATGTGGCTGGTTCGCGGTCCCGGCGGCGACGTGGTGTGTTCCGGCAGGGTCGACTTCGTGGACGGCACCGACTTCGCCGGCCTGTGGGGCGGCGCCTGCGACGAGGACCACCGGGGACGCGGTCTGTACCGAGCCCTCACCGCGGCGCGCGCCCGTTCGGCCCAGAGGCGCGGCAAGCGCTACCTGCAGTCGGACTGCACCGAGTACTCCCGTCCCATCCTGGAACGGGCCGGCCTGGTGGCCATCACCACCACCACGCCCGCCGTCTGGCGTGAAGGCCTGCCCATTGGGGAGTACGCCTCGGGGTCCGCCGTCACCTCGCTCTAGACTCCTGCGGTGGCCCATTTCGTCGAGATCACCGACCCAACCGATCCGCGCCTGCGCGACTATGTGAGCTTACGCGACACGTCGCTGCGGCATTCGATGGAGGCGGCTGAAGGACTGTTCATCGCGGAGGGCGACAAGGTGATCCGCCGGGCGGTGGAGGCCGGCTACCGGCCGCGTTCCTTCCTGCTCGCTCCGCGCTGGGCCGAGGAGCTGGCGGACCTGCTGGAAGGGTGCGACGCGGAGGTCTACGTGGTCAGCTTCGAACTGGCGGAGCAGGTGACCGGCTTCCACGTCCACCGCGGGGCGCTGGCCTCCATGGAGCGCCAGACCCGGCACACACTCGACGACCTGTTGGATGCCAGGCGTCTGGTGGTGGTGGAGGACATCGTCGACCACACCAACGTGAAGGGTCTCAAACTGCGCAACCCGCAGTCCACAAGGTCGAGGATCGCGGTCTTCGACGGGCTCGTGGATCATGCGAACGTCGGCGCGGGATTCAGGTCAGCTGCTGCGCTCGGTGTAGATGCGGTGTTGGTGACTCCTACCTGTGCTGATCCGCTGTACCGACGCTCGGTGAAGACGAGCATGGGGACGGTGTTCCAGGTGCCATGGACGCGGATCGAGTCCTGGCCTGCGCGGATCGATGCGCTCCATGAAGCTGGCTATGTGGTTGCTGGCCTGACGTTGGAACCGGACTCGATTACGTTGGATGAGCTCGTGGCTGAGGATCATGAGCGCTTGGCTCTGGTATTCGGGACCGAAGGACATGGCCTCGCGCCGAACGTGGTGCAGCGACTCGACCGCAAGGTGATCATCCCGATGATGCAAGGAGTCGACTCGCTCAACGTCGCGGCCGCGTCGGCGGTGGCGTTCTACGCGACGCGGTGAAAGCGGCGGGACCCAATGAAGCACTTGTGCGCGAAACGTGACCTGAAGTAAAGTTGCATGTAATCGTCCGCCTGGGCGGCACCTGCACACATGGGAGTCCATACATGCATCCTGTTTCTGCGACTGAGGCGCTCGGTCGGCACATCGATTTCGCTCGTGACCTGCTGGTCAAGACGATTCGATACCGGCATGACCGCTTCGCTGAAGCTCATGTTGTCTCAGAGTCGCGGTATGGAAACGGGTTCGGAGCCCAGTGGCGTGACCTGCTCGACGACACGGCAGAAGCGTTCCAGCAGCATGCGTACCAGACCCACCGACTCATGCCCGCTGGCTACAAGCTTCCAATTGTGAACAACTGCCTCGTGTACGTCTGGCGCGTGCCGGACTCTTCTCGTGGTGTGGAGGCGTTCGCATCGAGCCCGACTCGGATCAACGGGTTCTCGGCTGTACCGCCTCAGCCCATGCTGTTTGAGCCTGGTCCCGGGGCTGTTGATGATGCAACCACGGATCACGACCAGCAGCTTTCCGAGCTGACGGATGCCCTTGAGGAGGCTGCTGTGACCGCAATGCCTCTGGTGCTCGTTGCCGTGCAGTCCTCGCCGAGCCAGTTGCAGAAGATCGAGTGGGGAGTGGCGGAGCTCAACGCCGAGACGGGCGATGTCTCTTTGAATGGCCGGGCCATGCTGTGGCTGGCCGAGCTGCAGACTGAGACCCCCGCGAAGGATGTCGCGTCGTTCGACAGTGGCGTTCCCACGCCGCCGGTGCTGGAGCCGAGGAAGCAGGAGGGAACCGATCCCAATGCGCGATGATGGACCTGGACTGTTCGACCTTCCAGGTTCGGCGCAAACGTATGGCCGCTTTGACGCTGCTCGCCTGACACAGGCTCGCTGTCGGAAGGGCTGGACCAAAGCACAGCTGGCCAAGGAGGTCGGAGTCAGCTCGGCTGCCGTGGGTCAGTACGAGGCTGGTGTGAACGCGCCGCGTGCCAACACCATCGAGCAGTTGGCGAAGGCACTGGGCGTGCGCCCTGACTTCTTCTCCGTGGGACGACCGCACGCTCGTCTGGAGACCGTGAACGCTCACTTCCGCAGTCTGCGTTCGACCAAGGTCAGCGATCGTCAGAAGGCGTTGGCGATGGCCACGCTGGTGTGGGAGCTCACGTTCGCTCTGGAGCGGCATGTGAAGCTGCCAGTCGCTGATCTTCCTCAGGTCGAGTCGGGAACGTTGCCGGCCGAGGCGGCTGTTGCTCTGCGCCGGCACTGGGGTCTTCCTGATGGTCCTGTTCGGCATCTTGTGACCACGGCGGAGTCGCACGGCATCGTCGTGTCGGTACGGCCTCTCAAGGAGGTTGGCGATGTCGATGCGTTCTCTGTGGTCGTCGTCGGCCGGCCGCTTGTGATCACGACTCCGCGGCGGACCGAGAACGTGTTCCGACATCGCTTCTCGATCGCGCACGAGCTGGGCCACCTGCTGCTGCATCGCGACTTCGACGAGCACAGTGCTGTGATGGAGAAGGAGGCGGATGAGTTCGCAGCGGCCTTCTTGACCCCCGCTGCCGACATGGACGCGGCGCTGCCGCAGCGCCTTGACCTGACAGAGCTTGATCGCCTGGGGCGCACCTGGGGTGTGTCGCCGCACTCGCTGGTGCGCAGGATGGTCGAGCGCGGCAGGACGACGGAGTCGTCGGCGCGGCGTGCCTACCAGCGGCTGGCGATGATCAACGATCCGCTAGCTGACCCTTCGAGTGCCTACCCGGGCGAGGTGCCTGCGCTGCTGAAGGCGGCCGCAGGGCTGGCGGGGGAGCACGGGGCTGGAATCCCGGTGCTGGCAGAGGAGCTCAAGGTGCCGCCGGCCCTTGTTCGGGATCTGCTGGGTGAGCCCGACACCCGACCAGTGCTTCGTCTCGTGTGAGACGCAGAAGCTCACGAGAGGACACGCGAATGGCCAAAGAGAAGCCAGGTAGGCGCACGACGATCTACCGCATGACGGGCGTCGCGGACTTCAAGGAAGCCATTCGGGACAAGTACCTAGAGGCAGATGGCTTCGAGCATCAGGACGTCGAGGTCGGGGGCCATCCCGGTTTCTTGGTAACGGGGGCCATGTCGAGAGACAAAGCGAAGTGGTGCGCGGCGGTATCTGACCTGACAGCCCAAGATATCGAGGTCAGCGGGATCACACCGGCTGGAGTGATCTTGATTCGGATCCCGGGGTTTGAGGACGACGAGGTTGTTCACGCACTGACCTACGGGATGGGGTTTCAGCTCCTTGAGCCCGGCAAGATCGATAACCTCTTCGGACAACGCATCGCCATCCGCACAGCCAGCCCGGATGAACTTCGCTCGCTCACAGTGACGACGATGGATGAACGGTCTCGAACCTCACGTTCGACGATCCCTCAAGGTGACGGCCTGCGAGGGTTCGGTCTCGGAGATGTCGGTGAGGCCGTGAGTCGCATCGTGGCCCCTGCTGCTCTGAGTGGGCTGTCGCGATCAGGAGGGAAACCGCTGCAGATTCGCGGGGCTGACGCTCTCAATGTTCCCATCGGACTTACCGGGGAAGAAGTCATCGCTGACCTTCTCTTGCTCGAACAGTTGCTTGCAACTGATCCGAACCCAGAACTCAAGCTTCTGGATCAGCTGGCTATCGTCAAGAATCCAGAGACCAAGAGTCAGCTGGAGGATCGTTTGTCTGATGCCTTGGTCAGCGGCACGGGGAGTATCGCTCTGGCGTGGCCGCATGAGCGCGTAGACGAGAACGGAACTCCAGACTCGTGGATGCCCAAGAACCTGTGGACAGGCGGAGGCAACAAGCTGCGTCAGGGCCAGCCGGAGTGGGATGAGGTCAAGGCCGCTCTAGACAGCCACGCCCCGGAAAGACGGCTGGCACGAGTCGGGCAAGCGTCGATCCAGCTGTTCCGAGACGCTGAGGGTGATGAGCCCATCAGCCAAGCCATCCCGCTGAAGCGATGGATCGCCTTCGAATGTGATCATGATGGACAGCGCTACGCGCTCTACGACGGAGCGTGGTACCAGCTTCACCATGACTACGCGGACAACATCAACCAGCGAACTGAAGCCATCTTCTCTCAGGTCGATGATGACTTGGTCTTCCCAGCATGGGCATCAACAGAAGATGAGGAGGCGTACAACAAGAGGCTTGCAACGGCCCTGGGTGGGGTCTGTCTCGACAGGAAGTTGATCACGACCAGCCTGCATCGTCGGGGGATGGAGGCGTGCGATGTGTACCTACCTGATGGCACCTTGATTCACGTCAAGAAGACTGACAAGTCGGCTGCGGTGAGCCACCTGTTGGCACAGGCACTCGTGTCAGCTGAGGCCCTGTGCAGCGATTTGGAAGCTAGACAGGAACTGTGCACGAGGATCTCCGTCGGAGGGGGTAATCCCTCCACGTTCGGATCCAAGCCTGCTCGGATCATCATTGCCATGCACCGAGGGGACGGACAAGCTATCACTGCGCAGAGCCTCTTCACCTTCTCGAAAGTGAACCTTGTGCGCCAAGTCGCGACCCTTGAAGAGAGAGGGATCGACGTGCGCGTCATCTCGATTGGCGCATGCGACTCGGTCGACAGCTAGTTGGACGCTCGAGGGTCAGCTGGTCAGGCGAGACTCTCTTGAACAGTGAACGCGGCCAAACTACTGGGCACTGTCTGGGGTTTCCTGATCGCGGGACACCAGCTGCTGCTTTTGGGCGTGGCACTCGTACTTAAGGATGTCGCCCGACATGATTAGGTCGATTGCTTGGTCAATGACGGTCAGAGGGACGTCGAACCACTCGGATGGGTCGTAGTCGCGCCCGTGGCGGTCGATCTGGGTGATGTCGAGTCGTACTTCGGCGAAGACGCGGTGGAGCAGGTTCTCTAGGGCGGAGGTCTTCAAGTTGTATGCCCGGTAGGTGGCCACGATCTCAACGGGGGCCATCAGGTACGTGGGTGACGTCTTGGCGTTCTTGATGCGCTGCTCGACGGGGCCTCGGGAGAAGCCGATCTTGTGGAGGTTCTTGATGGCGGCGATCTGGGGGTCGGTGCTCAACGAGCGCAGGACATAGATGTAGCCGCTGACTTCGTCATCGGTCAGGATCTCTGGCAGTGCGGACTGCACAATCACTTGGCCGTCCTCGTCGCTGAGCCGGATCGCCAGCGATTGGCGGTACATCGATGACTCGGTGCCGTTCTCGAAGATGCAGCGGAGCCGTTCGCGCTTGTTCTCGCGAACAGTTGACTTCTTGTACTCAGTCTCGCCCACTTCGGCGATGAACAGCATGACGCCGTTGAGTACGAAGAACGCACCAGGGACGATGTGTGACATACCGGCGTAGGGCAGCAGCTTCGCCGTCCCTGCTCGGAGCTCTGCGTGCTTTTGCTTGAAGAATGGTTCGAACTGCTCGAAGTCGTCAGCCTTCTTGCGGCGGGCAGCTTCTGTGCCTTCGTAGACTTGCCGGCGTACCGGCAGATCGGAGACGTCGAGCAATCCAGAGTCATCACCGAGCAGGTCGAGATCATCGACCTGCAGCAGGTCTTCGATCGACTCCGGGGCCTCGGGGATTTCCAACAGGCCGAACTCATCGAGATGCTTCAGCGCAGCGATCTTGTCCTCGTTCGCCAGGATCCCGTCCAGCCGCGCCCCGAGTCTGCGTTCGGCGATGTCCCGCGTTGTGGCGCTCGGGTTGCGGCCGTGGGCTCGCCGGAACTCCACGATCTCCGAGAAGGCGCGTTCCAACCGGTCGGCTGACGTGACCTTCTTGGCCTTGACAGGGGCGTCCAGCAGCCCGTCCTCATCGGAGTCGATGAGGACTTGGATGTCGAAGGCTGGGTAGGAGATGTCGACGTGCTGCGCGGGATCGCCGTCTGTCATGGCTCCTCGTCAATCTGCGGGGCAGCTTGCTTGGCCAAGTGCTGCTGCTTGCGTCGCTGAAGGTACAGCAGGGCTTCGGCGTACCTCTTCTCGGTGGGGTCCTCCGAACGAGCATCAGGTTTGCGGCCGTTGACCTTGGCCCATAGCTGGATCTTGGGCCAAGCGCTAATGGCCTCTTCTTCAGTGATATCAACGCGCGTGGCGGTGATCGCATCCGAGATGATGCGCAGCACGGACGGGGTGACGGATTTGGACATGACCTCGAACGCACGCTGGAACGGGTTCACCGAGTCGATGAGGTTGATGTTGATGTCGTCGATGTTGACGAACTTCTCCGACATCTTGATGAATCGCTTGTCGCCGACCTCGCGGACCTCGCCGTTCTTGATGACGGAGTCGACCACGACCTGCTGGCGCAGCTCCTCGACCTGCGACTCGTCGAGGTCCGGGTAGCGCTCGCGGATGATCTTGGGGATCAGCACCTTGTTCGTCGTCTCCGGATCCACAGACCCGGCCGCGGCCTTGGCGAACGTGTCGTCTTGCAGGATTGTCGCCTTGAGGTCGTTCAGGTCGGTCTCAACGATCTGCTTCACCCGAGCACTGGACGGTTCCTTGAAGCCCCTGATCTCGATCACACCGGGCGGAGGCGCGCCGTCATCGCCGGGGTTCTTGGTCTTGAACGTGAAGTTCTGAGCCAAGACCTGCTCCATCAGCAACGAGGCGGTGATGGCCTTCAGCATGTTGTTCACCGACACCTTGACCTCGCCCTGGGTGGCATCGGGTTCGGCGATCAGGTTGGTGAACTGCGCGTGCTCCTTGCCGGGGGAGTCCCGGGTGACCCGGCCGATGATCTGGATCACTTCGGTCAAGGATGCACGGTAGGCGACGGTGAGGGCGTGCTCGGCGTAGGGCCAGTCGAAACCCTCCTTGGCCATCCCCAGGGCGATGATGACATCAACAGCGTCGCGCTCCTTCGACGCCACGGTGGCGAGGTAATGCAGGGTGTCGGCGCGCTTCTTCTGGTCGGTGTCGTCGACCAGGTCCGCGACCCGGAGGATCGCCCCAGTGTCGGAGCGGCGGATGCTGATGATCCCGGTGTCGGGATCGGTGTTCTCAACCTGGCCGATCGAGTCAATAATGAACCCGACCTCTTCGATCTTGTCCTTGGTCGATTCGCCAGAGTTCACGTTGGGGATGTGGATGATGGTCTTCTTGTCCAGGTCGAAGACCTCACCGATCGCATCGGTGTACCGGCCCTGGTAGAAGTGGTGGCCGATGCCCAGCGAGTGCAGGTACTGGTAGCCGTTGAGCTGGTCGTAGTAATTGAAAGTGACCGGCGTGAACTTGGCCTCGTCCTCCGCCGACAGGATCGGCACGGAGTCTCCGCGGAAGTAGGAGCCCGTCATGGCGACGATGTGCACGTCTGATCCGTTGATGACGTCTCGCAGAAGCGCGCCCAACCGGCTGGCCTCGATATCGGCTGACACGTGGTGGAACTCGTCGATCGCCAACACCGTGCCGTTGAAGGCATCGGGGGAGAGCTTCTCGAAGGCGAACCGCAGCGTCGCATGGGTGCAGACCAGGACGGCGTCGGGCCCGTTCAGGAAGTCGATGAAGGCCCCGACCTTGCCTTGCGACGAACCTGGGTCGCACAGGTTGTGCTCGGGCTTGACCTCCCAGTCGGCGAAGAAGCCGTGATCGGTCAGCTTGGTCGAGGCGAACGATGCGCCGATCGATCGCTCCGGAACCGCAACGACGACCTTCTTGCGTCCCTGGTTGTAGAGCTTGTCCAGGGCGACGAACATCAGGGCGCGAGACTTGCCGGACGCGGGCGGAGCTTTGACCAGCAGGTGTTGGGCATCGCGCTTGGCGAAGACGCGCTGCTGCATCTCGCGCATCCCGAGCTCGTTGGTGTTGACCGAACCGCCAGTGCGGGCGTAGGACACATCGACGACGTTGACAGGCTTCTTAGACAGGCTCACTTCTTCGTACCCCTCGTCTTCTTGGCAGGAGCTTTGGCGGCTTCCTCAGCGATCATCGCCTCATACATAGCAAACAGGTCTGACAATCTCTGCTCGTCGGTTTCATAGCCACGCTTGGAGTACAGCGAATCGACCAGTCGATCGACGTCCTCGTGAGCCGAGCGAAGATCCGAAGGCATCAAGTCTGGATCGTAGAGCTGGGCGAGCGTCAGTTCGCAGTGATACTCACGCACATCGAGCACCCGCAGCGCTGCGGCGGTGAGTTGCTCTTTCACTGCATTGTTGAGGGCCGGCACAGGGAAATTGTTATAGACGATCGTATTTGAGTATTGGTAATCTTCGCGCATTCGCCCGCCAATGGCCCCGGTCCAAGCGACGTGAGCCCTAGAAATCAATATCGCGAATACCCAAGGCTCTGCGTCGTAAACAGCGAATGCTGATGCATTTACGACGGATTTGGCGTCGAGATATCCGGCGGGAATGTAGTCGCGGCGCGATGAAGAAACCTTCGGCATGATGATCGACTCAGTTGGTCTATATCTTATCTCGCCAAATCTATAGGGAACCTGCGCCAAGCGTTGCGTCGGTGCCTTGGTGCTTTCGGATCGCATTGTGGCTGTCCGTTCAAATCGGACTTTGAATGAATGGATATCGATTGCTTCTTGGTATTCGTCGTCGGGCACCCAGATGCAGTATTTTTCCTGATCTTTGACCAATTCGTCGGTGCCCAGGATTCGCCGAATGAACCGTTCTGCACGGGGGGTGCTGCGGAGAAGTTCGGCGCGCTCTTCTGGGTCGAGCATTAGGTTTCCCCAGTCGGTTCCCTTTGAGCCGAACGTCATGGGTGGGAGCTCTGATAAGGGATTGGGTCGCGGGGTGATGAAGATGTTAGCGCTGTCGACCAAGTAGCCGTTGATGTTCTTCGCTTCGATGCGGATACTGTCTTGGAACAGATACTTCGCCAACGTGTCTGTGTTTCGCAGGGATACGACAATTACTGTGACTCCCGCATTCCGCTTGGCGTTGTTCTCCCACTTGAACGGGGTGTATGCGTACCCAATCTCCATTCCGCTTTCGAAGATCATCGGGAACATTAACCCTACCTGCTCACCCTGTACGATCGACTTCGTGCTAACAAATGCAAGGCGTGCTTTGGTGTTTCGTATGTAGTCTGCGCCTTTTATGAACCATAGGGAGACGTAATCAAGTTTCTTGGAGTAGGGGCGACCGTTGAAAACTGGGAGAAAGTCTGCCTTCTGTTCCCGGGTCTGTTCCTTGACTCCGGCATACGGCGGATTCCCAATGAGGTAAATCTCGCCGCCTTCGTTGGGGCAGATCGTATTCCAGTCCATGCGTGTGGCGTTGCCTGAGTGGATCTGTCCGGTCTCTTTCAGTGGGATCAGCGGAATGGAGACGTTGAACTTCTCTTT
Organism: Luteococcus japonicus; assembly: GCF_003752415.1. Taxonomy (NCBI): domain Bacteria; kingdom Bacillati; phylum Actinomycetota; class Actinomycetes; order Propionibacteriales; family Propionibacteriaceae; genus Luteococcus; species Luteococcus japonicus. The sequence continues at coordinate 3,087,954 of NZ_RKHG01000001.1, forward strand.
GAACTCGGTGTTCATCTGGTGCTTGGCAATCCAGAGGGAGAGGATCGCGACTTCGACGGCGAAGTCGTCGATCTCGATGCCGTAGAAGTTCTCGATGTTGATTCTGGATTCGGTGAACAGCACCTGATTGGGATCGAGCTCCGCGAGGCGCTCAAGAATGGCGTGTTCGAGCTTGCGCAGCTCCTTGTACGCGATAACCAAAAAGTTGCCCGACCCACAGGCTGGGTCGAACACCTTGATCGCGCTGATCCGATCCAAGAGTTGCTCAAGCTTCTTGGGGGAATCGAAGCCGGCGTCGAGCTTCTCCTTGAGGTCGTCCAGGAACAACGGCTCGATGGTCTTGAGGATGTTGGGCACCGACGTGTAGTGCTGGCCAAGATCGGATCGCTTGCCGGGGGCGACGATGGCCTGGAACATCGACCCGAAGATGTCCGGGTTGATCTCGCGCCAGATCAGGGAGCCTGATTCGATCAGGTGCTGGCGGGCCTGCTTGGTGAATCTGGGCACGAAGTCGTGCGACTTCATGGTGAAGAGCCGTCCGTTCACGTACGGGAAGCCCGCCAAGTAGGTGGGTTTGTCGGTCGGCTCTTGTGTGTCCAGGGCGCGAAAGAGGTCGGTGAGGAACTCGGCAACGTCTGAACCGTCGGGCTGGGTGTGTGAACCGACAGCGTTGGTGAACTGGCTCTCCTCGAAGATCCCGGTGTCTTCGGCGAAGAAGCAGAACAGCAGGCGGGTGAAGAAGACGTTCAGCCCGTGTCGTCCTTGCGGTTCGTCAAGAAGGTCAGGGTTCGCGGCGAGCAACTCGTCGAACAGCTTGCCCATGCGCTCGGCGGCCTTGACATCGGCGTGTGCTTCAGCGGTGTACTGCGCCTTCTCCATGCCTGCCCATGGCAAGAAGAAGGTGAAGTGCTCGGCGATGTCACCGATCGGGATCATCAGGTTCTCGCCGGTTTTGGTGTCCACGGCGAGCAGCTCGGTGTAGTCGGTGACGATCACGAAGCGTGTGTTGTAGCGCACGACTGTGGGCGAGGTCTTGAGCTCGTCGATCACCGCGAGCACATCGGCCGTGGTCTCTTTGAAGTAGACCACGTTCTTCTGGGCGACCTCGGTCTCCGGGTCATCGGCGACGTTCAAGGAACCCTTGCGGAGGCGAGTCACGTTTCCTTGCGGCTTGCCATAGGCCAAGAGCAGATCGAAGATGAACTCGCGATCGTAGGACTCACACCCTCCGAGTGGAGCAACTCTCTCTTCCACAGCCTTGAGATTCAGTCTCACTGGCAGCCATCTCCTCCCGGCAGCCCGCAGCGGCTACGCTCGCTCATCCTACCGGGAGGCGTTGGCGTACTACGGCCCCTGATGCAGTGCGTTGGGCAGCACTGCGGTAACAGAACGCACCTGCTTCAAGGCCTTACTCACCGTCGTGGGGGAGACATCGAGGTCTCGGGCGATCGAGCGCATGGACTCGCCCCTCCAGCGGCGGGTCTGGATGTCCCTGAGGGTGGCTTTGTCGATCTTGGAGGGTCTGCCGACATGGGTGCCCTGGTCTTTGGCGCGGGCTTGTCCGGACCTGATGCGCTGGGTGAGTCGCTCGGCTCGGTGGCTTTGCTCGAGGCGGCCGAGTTCGAGTGCGTTCTCGCGGGCGTCCTCGTCGCGGGATCCCGTGCCGAGGAGGAGGGTGACGTGGATGCCGGCGGCGTCGAGTTCGGCGAAGGTTATCAGGGCGGTGGTGAGCCTGTCTCCGAGCTGTTGGACGCGTTCGACAACCAGCGAGTCGCCGGGGTCCAGCGCATGGACGGCTTCACAGAGCGCCGGTCGGTTCTTGATGAGGATGCGGCGGCTTGCGGACTCCTGGATGATTCGGTCGCATGCATCAGTGAGGGCATCGAGTTGGCGTTGGTTGATGCCAGGGTCGTCGGTGACGCGCATGAGTCCGATGCGTGGGATAGGTCCATCCTCCGGGGGAGCGGGGCGAGCGCGTCTGCTGCGGCTCATGTGGTGCAGACGCTCGAAGGGTTTCTGGACACTCTACCTCTGACGGGAGCGCGGCTGGCAGTTGGAACTAGCACTCCGGCAAGGGGATTCCCTGTCGCTTGCAGATGCATGGAGCCTAGGGACTTATGCGCGGGTGGCATCAGAGCGACCTTGCCCCTCCTTCAATGTCGGCGCCATCTTGCGTTCGGCCGCAGGCCTGGGCTGGGACGGGGTGGTGCTGTCGCCACGAGCGGCGGACCCGCTCTACCGACGCTCGGTCAAGACCTCGATGGGAGCCGTCTTCAGCCTGCCCTGGGCGCGGATGGACTCGTGGGAAGACGACCTCGCACGCCTCAAGCAGGCCGGTTTCACCTTGGTGGCGCTGGCCTTGCGGGAGGACTCGGTGAGCCTCGACGAGCTGGCCGAGCGGATCGGCCCCAACGACAAGCTCGCGGTGCTGATGGGCACGGAGGGAGCCGGTCTGAGCGAGCACTGGCTCTCCCAGGCCGACGAGGTGGTGCGCATCCCGATGGGGCATGGCGTGGACTCACTGAACGTGGCCGCCGCGACGGCCGTCGTCTGTTACGTGCTGCGCCCCTGAATCGCCCTCGATGTGTTCGGGGATCGTGGGCGCTTGATCTCTTCTTTGTCAGGTACTTGACATTGACTAGTACCTGACATCAGCATTTAGCCATGGAGCACGATCCGCAGATGCTGAAGGGGGTGCTCGCGCCCCTGCTCCTGCTCCTGCTCGACCGCAGGACGGACTACGGCTACGCCGTGGTGACCAGGCTCCGGGAGGCCGGCTTCGACGATCTGGGGGAGGCCACGGTCTACCCAGCGCTCACCCGGCTCGAGAAGGCGGGGATGCTCGCCTCGGAGCTGCGACCGTCGGCCTCCGGGCCTGCGCGCAAGTACTACACCACCACCCCCGCGGGACGTGCGGAGTACCAGCGGCTGCTGGACTCCTGGCGTGGGCTCGCGGCCGCCGTCGAGGTCATCGTCAAGGAGGAGAAATGAACATTCGCAGTGAATGGGTCGACGCCCGCTACGACTTCTGGCTGGACTTCTACGGCACCCCGTGGAAGGCGCGCCGCCAGCTGCGCAGGGAGCTGAAGGCCACTCGCATCGCGGATCTGGCGGCTGGTGACGGGCCGCTGAGTCAGCGGCGACGGCTGCGGCTGCGGCCCGAGGGTTCCTCTGGGCCATTGGCCCAGGCGTCGTAGCTGAACTGGCCGGCCGAGGCGATCGACAGGCTGATCAGCCCCGCAATCAGGCTGGCGCAGTATTCCCAGCCACCCCGGCCCACCAGAAGTCCATTGTGGCGGTGGATGAACCAGATGGCGCCGGCCATCTCCAGACTGAGCAGCACGCACACCACCCAGGTGTAGGCGCCGAGCACCAGGCAGGCACCGCCCAGCACCTCCAGGGCACCGACCAGTGGTGCGGTGATGTCCGGGAAGGGGATCTTCCAGGCCGCGAACTGCTTGATGGTGGCCTGGATGGTGGGGTCAGTGAACTTGCTCCAGCCGTGGGCGATGAAGACCACGCCCAGGACGGTGCGGCAGGCCAACAGGAGCAGCGCGCGCAGCGGGTTCTGCGCGTAGGGGGTCTGGGTGGCGTGCATCAGTTCGCGTCGTCCCGGCGGCCCTTCGGCGTGATGGGCCAGTCCTCGGGGTAGAGGTGGGCAAGCTGTGCCACCTGCTCGTCGAGCTTGCGACGTGAACGCGCGCTCAACCGGTCACCGAAGACCATGCCGCCCAGATGGTCTGTCTCGTGCTGCAGGCAGCGCGCCAGCAGGCCGGACCCGGTGACGGTGATGGGGTTGCCGAAGGCATCCTGTCCCGTGCAGGTCGCCGTGTCAGGGCGGGCCAGCGACTGGTAACCACCGGGCCAGCTGAGGCAGCCCTCGTCGGTGGAGTCCAGGTTGCGTGCCCTGCCCGTGGGCAGGGTGACCACCGGATTGCAGAAGACGCCCACGTGGCGCTTGTAGTCCTCGTCGGGGCAGTCGTAGATGAACAGGGCGAGGTCGACGCCCACCTGGGTGGCAGCCAGACCGACGCCCTGCGCCTTCTCCATGGTGGCGAACATGTCCCGGATCAGCTCGTGCAGTTCGTCATTGAACTCCGTCACCGGACGAGTGGGGGTGTGCAGCACCGGCTCACCCCAGCGGGTCACGCGACGCACCGTCCCGCCGGTCATCAGCTCGTCGAGAGTCGTTGCGCCCATGGTCCTGCCCTCCTGGTGATGCGAAATCTTCGCAGCACAACCTACCGCGCCGCCGCGCTCGGCCCCGCATTGCGCGCGCCGTCACGAGCCGCCGGGGGATCGAAATCTAGACTCGCACCATGTCATCCGATCGCGTCGAGTCATCCGTCGACACCGCCGAGGTGCCGACGGAACTTCCGGTGCCATTGGCCGGGGTGCTGCAGGAGTTCACCCAGTGGTTGCGCTTGGACCGGGGCAGTTCTGAGCACACGGTGCGCGCCTATCGGGGGGACATGGAGGCCATGATGCGCCATCTGGTGTCCCGGGGGACCACGTGCCTCGACGACGTGCGGTTGCGGGACCTGCGCGGCTGGCTCGCCGCGATGCAGTCGGGCAGCGCCAGCCCCGCCACCCTCCAGCGGCGCAGCGGTGTCGCCCGGGTCTTCTTCGCCTGGGCACGACGGGAGTCCCTGGTGGAGCATGACCCGGCGTTGACGCTGAAGTCTCCCCGGGTGCCGCGTCGGCTGCCACCGGACCTCGCGCAGGACGACATGGATGAACTCTTCCGGGCCGCCGCCGAGCGTGCCGCCGAAACCGACGGACCCCTGGGGGTGCGCGACGTCGCCATCCTGGAGGTGCTCTACGGCAGTGGGATCCGCGTCTCCGAGCTGTGTGGCCTCGATCTGGCCGACGTGGACCACCAGCGAGGGGCGCTGCGAGTGCTCGGCAAGGGGAACAAGGAGCGCACCGTTCCCCTGGGGGCGCCCGCCCTGCAGGCTCTGTCCGGCTGGCTCGGGCTCCGTGGCGAGGTGATGGCCGGCACCACCAATGCCGTCTTCCTCGGGGCGCGTGGTGCCAGGATCGACCCGCGGGTGGTGCGACGCGTGGTGCACCAGGCGCTGGAGGCAGTGCCGCAGGCGCCGGACCTGGGTCCGCACGGACTGCGCCACGCGATGGCCACCCACCTGCTCGAGGGGGGAGCGGACCTGCGCTCCGTGCAGGAGATGCTGGGGCACGCCTCGCTGGCCACCACCCAGATCTACACCCATGTCAGCAACGAGCGGCTGCGAGCCGCCTTCCAGCAGGCCCACCCCAGGGCCTGACCCTTCGCCTGCGGTCACGACACCCACCCCGCGGGATTGGAGACCTGGCCGTCGGCCCAGACCATGAAGTGCAGGTGGCAGCCGGTGGAATAGCCGGTGGTGCCCACCCTGCCCACGCTCGCCCCCTGCCAGACGGCCTGGCCCAGGCCCACCCCGATGCTCGACAGGTGGTTGTAGGAGGTGCGCAGCCGGCGTCCACCCACACTCCCGTGTTCCACGACCACCCGGTTCCCGTAGGCAATGTTGGCCTCGACAAGCACCACCCGGCCTGCCGCGGCCGAGCGGACCGGCGCCCCGCAGGGTGCGCCGAAGTCCAGGCCGTCGTGCAGTTTCCAGACGTGCAGCACGGGGTGGAAGCGCGGGCCGAAGCGTGAGGTCACCGGGCCGGAAGAGGGGCGCACGAGCCCGTACGAGGAAGCCGGCAGGTCGGTGGCTTCCAGTTCACGCAGCAGACCGCCGGTCGCCGCCGGCGGCGGAGGCGGCAGCTCAAGACCTTCGGGCAGCAGACGAATGCCGGTGGCGACCAACCAGGACATCGGGTCAAGGTAGTCATCGCCACGCTTGAGGCCCCAGTGCAGACAACCGCTCGGACACTCGTCGCCCGCCATCAGATGGCCGATCAGGTCACCGGCACGCACGCGTTGACCCACCCGGACCACAGCCCTGACCGGCTCGTGCGTGGTTCTGTAGCCGCCGGCATGGCTGATCGAGACGACCTCTCGGTCCACCACTCGCCCCACGAAGGCCACCACGCCGTCGGCCGATGCCAGGACCGCCTCTCCGGGCCGTGCGGACAGGTCCGCGCCTCGGTGGCCCGCGGACCAGCGCTGCCGGGGTGCGTCGAAGGGGCGGACCAGGGCGCCGCCGACCGGCCGGAGCAGGTCTGGTGGGGGAGCGGGATCGGCGGCTGTGGCGGGGGAGGGCAGCATCCAGGTGAGGATCGCCAGCAGGACAGGGAACAGGCGGGGCATGTCTGCAGTGTGTGCGTCGACCCCTCCGGGATTTCCAGGCCCGAGCCCGCCTGTGGACAATTCCTCGGCTACGGGAATCTGTGGAAAAGTCCGGCCGCGGCCGCGGCGGGTCCGATACCCCCTCCCGGGTTTGTCCCACGGGGCGGATGCACCGTAGACTGCCTGCGCAGCTCGAACCGATTCGAGCTGACTTCGCATGCGCCAAACCCGAACCTTCGGGGTTGGGTCTCCTGCGGTCCCGGCCACGGCCGGGCGGGGCCCCGACGGTGCATCAGGTGGGCAGTGAAGAGTTTGCTGCCTCTTTGGAACCGTGTGGACGCTGTGCGTCCACGAATGAAAGGACCGGCCATGGCCGTCGTCACCACTCGCCAGCTGCTCGAGAGCGGTGTCCACTTCGGACACCAGACCCGCCGCTGGAACCCCAAGATGAAGCGCTTCATCTTCACCGAGCGCAATGGCATCTACATCATCGACCTGCAGCAGTCGCTGACCTACATCGACAAGGCCTACGCCTTCGTGAGCCAGACCGTGGCCCGCGGCGGCCAGATCCTGTTCGTCGGCACCAAGAAGCAGGCGCAGGAGACCATCGCCGAGCAGGCCACCCGAGTGGGCATGCCCTACGTGAACCAGCGCTGGCTCGGCGGCATGCTGACCAACTACCAGACGGTCATCAAGCGCGTGCAGCGCCTCAAGGAGCTCGAGGTCATGGACTTCGACAATGTGGCTGCCTCCGGCCTCACCAAGAAGGAGCTCCTGGGCCTGAAGCGTGAGAAGGACAAGCTGGCGAAGACCCTCGGCGGCATCCGTGACATGGCCCGCGCCCCGCAGGCCGTGTGGATCGTCGACACCAAGAAGGAGCACCTCGCCATCGACGAGGCGCGCAAGCTGCACATCCCGATCGTCGCCATCCTCGACACCAACTGCGATCCCGACGAGGTCGACTTCCCGATCCCGGGCAATGACGACGCCATTCGTTCGGTCTCGCTGCTGACGCGCATCATCGCCGACGCCGCCGCCGATGGCCTGCTGCAGCGCTCCGGTGGCAATGCCTCCACCGACGCCCCGGCCGCCGAGCCGATGGCCGACTGGGAGAAGGAGCTGCTGGCCGGCGACAAGGCCGAGGCTCCCGCCGCGGAGGCCCCGGCGGACGAGGCTGCTGCCACCGAGGCTCCGGCTGAGGTTGTCGAGGCAGTCGAGACTCCCGCCACCGAGGCTCCGGCTGAGGTTGTCGAGGCCGAGACCCCGGCTGCCGAGGCTCCCGTCGCCGACGCCAACTGATCCGTCCCGAAACACTTCCAAGAAACGGAAACTGACATGGCAATCACTGCTGCCGATGTGAAGAAGCTCCGCGACGCCACCGGCGCCGGAATGATGGACGCCAAGAAGGCCCTGACCGAGGCCGAGGGTGACTTCGAGCGCGCCGTCGAGATCCTGCGCGTCACCGGCCAGGCCAAGATGGCCAAGCGCTCGGACCGCGAGGCCAGCAATGGCATCGTCGCTGCCTCGGGCAAGAGCCTGATCCAGCTGGGCTCCGAAACCGACTTCGTCGCCAAGAACGGTGAGTTCATCGCCCTTGCCGACAAGGTCGTCGCTGCCGTGGCCGCCGCTGGCGCCAATGGCGTCGAGGCCGCCAACGCGGTTGCGCTCGAGGACGGCACCGTCCAGAGCGCCATCGAGGCCCTGGCCACCAAGATTGGTGAGAAGCTCGAGCTCAAGGACGCCGTGAGCTACGAGGGCAACACCCACACCTACCTGCACCGTCGTTCGCAGGACCTGCCTCCGCAGGTCGGCGTGCTCGTCGAGTACACGGGTGAGGACGAGGCCCTGGTGCACTCGGTGGCCCTGCAGATCGCCTCGATGCAGCCCCAGTTCGTCAAGCGCGAGGATGTCCCCGCCGAGCTGGTCGAGAAGGAGGCCCGCATCGCCAAGGAGACCGCGCTGGAGGAGGGCAAGCCCGAGAAGATCCTCGACCGCATCGTCGAGGGCCGTCTGGGTGGCTTCTACAAGGACGTCTGCCTGGTCGAGCAGCCCGCCGTCAGCGACGACAAGAAGACCGTCGGCCAGCTGCTGGACGCCGCTGGTGTGGTCGTGACCCGCTTCGCGCGCCTGTCGGCCGGCGCCTGAGCGCCCGGTGACCACCACGGTGGCCACCGACACATGATGGGGAGGGTTCCTTCGGGGCCCTCCCCATCGTCATGTCCCGCGCTCGCGCGGGGCCCCGATCCGACGAAAGCACCAAAGTTCAGTAGAGTGGCGGGCAGTCGCGCCTCGGCGTGGCAACTGCCGCAGGCCCACAGGGGGATCTGGGCCGCCCGGCCAGGCGTCGGGCATGCGTACGGCACGGTTCTGTGAAGGAGAATGTGATGAGCAAGCCCTACAAGCGAGTGCTGCTGAAGCTGTCCGGTGAGGTCTTCGGCGGTGGCAAGATCGGTGTGGATCCGGCGGTCGTCAGCAACATCGCCCAGCAGGTGGCAGCCGTGGCCAACAGTGGCGTGCAGGTGGCCATCGTCGTCGGCGGTGGCAACTTCTTCCGAGGCGCGGAACTGAGCCAGAACGGCATGGAGCGCGAGCGCGCCGACTACATGGGCATGCTCGGCACCGTGATGAATGCGATCGCGCTGCAGGACTTCTGCGAGAAGGCAGGCGTCCCGACCCGCGTCCAGAGCGCCATCACCATGACCCAGGTGGCAGAGCCCTACATCCCCCGTCGGGCGGTGCGCCACCTTGAGAAGGGGCGCGTCGTGATCTTCGGCGCCGGCGCAGGCATGCCCTACTTCTCCACCGACACCGTCTCCGCCCAGCGCGCGCTGGAGATCGGCTGCGAGGCGCTGCTGATGGGCAAGCAGGGTGTCGACGGCGTCTTCGACTCGGACCCCAAGTCCAATCCCTCCGCCATCATGTTCGACGAGCTGAGCTACGACGAATATCTGGCCAAGGACCTGAAGGTGGCCGATGCCGCCGCCATCTCGCTGGCCCGGGACAATGACCTGAAGATGGTCTTCTTCAACCTGACCGTCGAGGGCAACATCGCCAAGGCGGCCAGTGGCGAGATGATCGGCACCACCATCCATCGCTGAGCCGGTACCGCAAGCCACAGCATCAACCCGACATTTCCAACCCTCGAAGGAAAAACCGTGATCACCGACATCATCAAGGACGCCGAGAAGAAGATGGGCTCCGCCGTCGACTTCGCCCGCGAGGAGTTCGCCGGCATCCGTACCGGTCGTGCACACCCGGCCATGTTCAACAAGATCCAGGCCGACTACTACGGTTCCCCGACCCCGCTGCAGCAGCTGGCCACCTTCCAGGTGCCGGAGGCCCGCACGATCCTGATCGCGCCCTTCGACCGTTCGGCGATGAATGCGATCGAGAAGGCCATTCGTGACTCGGACCTGGGCGTGAACCCGTCGAATGACGGCAACATGATCCGCTGCATCCTGCCGGCCCTGACCGAGGACCGTCGCAAGGAGTACATCAAGATGGCCAAGCACAAGGCTGAGGAGGGCCGCGTCGCCGTGCGCAATGTGCGCCGTCACGCCAACGATGCCATCAAGCGTCTGGAGAAGGACAAGGAGATCGGCGAGGACGAGGCCACCCGCGCCGAGAAGCGGCTCGACGCATCCACCAAGAAGTTCGTCGAGCAGATCGACGACCTCCTCAAGGGCAAGGAAGCCGAGCTGCTCGAGGTCTGAGCACCGAATCCATGAGCCAGGAGAAGATCACACCGTCCAACCTCACCCCACCACCGAAGCCGTCACGCGCAGGGCGTAACCTGCCGGCGGCCATCGCGGTGGGCGTGGGGTTGTTCGGTGCTGTCGTGGCAACCCTGGCCTGGTGGAACTGGGGCTTCATCCTGCTGGTCGCGTTGGCTCTTGGGCTGGGGGCCGTCGAACTCCACCACGCCTTCGCGAGGGTGGGTGCTCGCACCGAGATCGTGCCGATCGTGCTGGGAACTGCCACAACGGTGCTGGGTTCGTACTACGCGGGCCAGCATCCTGCGCACGACATGCCGTCCAACACGTTGATCATCGGACTGCTCGCCCTGACCACCCTGGCCTGCCTGGTGATGCGGCTGCCCAGGGGAGCCGAGGGCTTCGTGCGCGATGCCTCGGCCAGCCTGTTCACGCTTGCCTACATCCCGCTGCTGGGTTCCACCGTCGCGCTGATGTTGGCCGATGATGACGGCCGGCAGCGGATCATCACCTTCCTGGTGTGCGTGATCGCCTCCGACACCGGGGGCTACATCGCGGGCGTGCTCTTCGGCAAGCATCCGATGGCACCACGGGTGAGCCCCAAGAAGACCTGGGAGGGATTCGTCGGTTCGCTGACCGCTGGGATGGCCCTGGGGGCCGTCTGCACCGTCTGGCTGCTGCACGCCCCATGGTTCGTCGGGTCACTGCTCGGCCTGTTGTTGGTGGCCTTCGGCACCGCCGGAGACCTGGTGGAATCCATGATCAAGAGAGACGTTGGCATCAAGGACATGAGTTCCTTCCTGCCCGGACACGGAGGCGTGATGGATCGGCTCGATTCGCTGCTTGTGGCAGCCCCGGTGGCGTGGTTCGCCATGTTCGTGATGGTGCCGGCACTGTGAGCGCACCCGACGGCCGCAATCACGCGTCCACCAAGCCGCTGGTCCTGCCCGCGGAACCCCTGGCCGATCCGGGCAGGGAGCTTCCGCTGGTCTTTGCCGCCCCGCGGCGGGGAAAGCCAGCCAAGCACTGGATCGATCTGTCCACCGAGGAGCGCGTCCAGGCGGTGAAGGACCTGGGCCTGCCGGCCTTCAGGGCCCAGCAGATCTCCAAGCACTTCTTCGAGCGTTTCGAGACCGACCCGACCACGTGGAGCGACCTGCCCAAGGCTGCTCGCGAGCAGGTTGCCGAACGCTTCTTCCCCGAGCTCGTCACTCCGATGAGTGAGCAGCGCTGTGATGGTGACACCACCGTCAAGACCTTGTGGCGGCTGCACGACGGCTCCCTCGTGGAGTCCGTCCTGATGCGCTACGGCGTCAAGCGCGGTCTCCCCGAGGACCAGCAGAGCCACGTTCGCTCCACCCTGTGCATCAGCTCGCAGGCCGGCTGCGGCATGGCCTGCCCCTTCTGCGCCACCGGTCAGGGCGGCCTGCAGCGCAACATGTCCACCGGCGAGATCGTCGCCCAGGTGATGAAGGCCGAGCAGGTGCTCTCCTCCGGCGAGTTGCCCGGGGGAGCGGGACAGGTCAACAACATCGTCTTCATGGGGATGGGCGAACCGCTGGCCAACTACAAGGCCGTGATGGGCGCCGTGCGCGCCATCAGCGATCCAACACCCGACGGCCTGGGGATGAGCAAGCGCGGGATCACCGTCTCCACGGTCGGTCTCGTGCCGCGGATCGAGCAGCTGACGGCCGAGGGACTGCCCATCACGCTGGCCATCAGCCTGCACGCCCCGGACGACGAGCTGCGCGACGAGCTGGTGCCGATCAACACCCGCTACAAGGTCGACGAGGTGCTGGATGCCGCGTGGGACTACGCGAAGACGACGAAGCGCCGAGTCAGCATCGAGTACATCATGATCAAGGACATCAACGACCAGCCGGAGCGTGCGGCCCTGTTGGCCAAGCGCCTCAAGGCCCGTGGTGACTGGGGTTGGGTGCACGTGAACCTGATCCCGCTGAATCCGACGCCCGGGTCCAAGTGGACGGCCTCACGAAAGTCCGATGAGCAGGCCTTCGTCAAGACTCTGGAGAACTGGGGCATTCCGGTCACCGTCCGTGACACGCGAGGGCAGGAGATCGACGGGGCCTGCGGACAGCTGGCCGCCACGCTGAAGTAGGGCTGGGGGCCGGTCCGGGCCGAGCAGGACGTCCGCGATGTGGGACGCTGGTTGCCGAGTGCTGGACAGTGATTCAGTATGGCGCAGTTCGCACCGCGACGTCGCGGTGCCCGTCCTACTCAGGAGAGACTCGCCGTGGCCTCAACGACCCCCACCCCAGCACCGCCCTCCGGGGCGGCCCAACCCCGGGAGCAGTGGCAGTCCCAGATGGGCTTCATCCTCGCCGCCGTCGGCTCCGCCATCGGCCTGGGCAACATCTGGCGCTTCCCGGGCGTCGCCTACACCAATGGTGGCGGCGCCTTCCTGATCCCCTACCTGGTGGCCCTGCTCACCGCCGGTGTGGTCTACCTGCTCTTCGACTGGGCCCTGGGCCACCGCTACCGCGGCTCGGCGCCGGCGATCTTTCGTCGCATCCACCCGAAGTTCGAGCCGCTGGGCTGGTTCCAGGTGGGCCTGTGCTTCCTGATCATCACCTACTACGCCGTGATCGTGGCCTGGTCCGTGCGCTACATGGGCTACTCGCTCAACCGTGCCTGGGGCGATGACCCGGCCGGCTTCTTCACCAAGGACTTCCTGCACCTGCTGCCCTCGACCCAGGCGCACGTCACCGGTGACGTGGTGCCGGGCGTGATGTGGCCGCTGGTCCTGGTCTGGCTCTTCGTCACCCTGATCATGGCGATGGGTGTCTCCGGTGGCCTGGAGCGGCTCAACAAGGTCTTCCTGCCGTTGCTGGTCGTGATGTTCGTCGGCATGGTGGTGCGCGCCGTCACCCTGCCGGGTGCCGTCGACGGACTCAACTCCTTCTTCACCCCGGACTGGGAAGCCCTCGCGGACCCGCACGTGTGGATCCAGGCCTATGCCCAGATCTTCTTCTCCCTCTCGGTCATGTTCGGCATCATGATCACCTACGCCTCCTACCTCCCGCGACGCGCCAACCTGGCTCCCACCAGCTTCGTCGTCGCCTTCTCCAACTCCTCCTTCGAGATCCTGGCCGGAATCGGCGTCTTCTCGACGCTGGGCTACATGGCCTCCAAGCAGGGGATTGCCGTCTCCGAGCTGGAGGGGATCACCGGCCCGATCCTCAGCTTCGTGACCTTCCCCCAGGTGATCTCGATGATGCCCGGTGGCCACTTCTTCGGGATGCTCTTCTTCGGTTCGCTGTCGCTGGCCGGCATCACGTCGCTGGTCTCGCTGATCCAGGTGGTCACCGCGGCGGTTCAGGAGAAGTTCGGGATGGGCGTGCGCGCCAGCTCCGTGGTGGTCGGCCTGGTCTCGGCCGCGCTGTCCATCGGGCTCTACAGCACGTCGAACGGGCTCAACATGCTCGACGTCGTCGACAACTTCGTGAACAACATCGGCATCGTGAGCTCCGCCATCCTGACGGTCTTCCTGCTCACCTTCGTCGTGCGACGCCTGCCGGAACTGCACCACCACCTCAGCGAGCACTCGGCCAAGCCGTTGCGCGGCTGGTGGCGCCTCTTCGCCGGATACATCACGCCGATCATGCTCACCGTGATGCTGGTCTTCGCCCTGGTGGACCTGGTCCAGAACGGCTACGGCGACTACCCGTCGTGGTTCGTGCTGGCCTTCGGCTGGGGCGCGCTCGCGCTGCTGGTCATCGGGTCCGTACTGCTCTCGCTGCTGCCATGGCGCACCAGCGTCGACCACTTCGTGCCCGCGCGGCTGGAGGGCGTCGAGCCCAGGCCCTACCACCACCACATCGATCCCCGCGAAGTCCAGGAGGCCTCCCGATGACTGCCACCGCCCTGCTGATGCTCATCCTCTCCCTGACCCTGGTCTGGGGAGGGCTCGTGCTGGCCATCGTGAACCTGCGGCGCAACCCCGCCGTCTACGCCGACGACGACCCGGCGGACTGACCGGGCCACATGGTGGGCGATTGGGCTCGGACCTCGGACGCTCTGTAATGTGCTCGCGGAGGTCGACGTCAACTTCACGCGGCCTGCACCAGCGCGTCGCCCACCCCATGTGGCGTCGTGCTGCCCAGCCCAAACCCGTACAGGCACGGCTCCCCAGCTGTGCCCAGAACAAGGAGAACCCCGTGGCTGATCTGGACCTCGTCTACGAAACCGTCGTCAAGCGCAATCCCGGTGAGGTGGAATTCCACCAGGCCGTCAAGGAGGTGCTCGACAGTCTGAGCCCCGTCCTCAAGCGCAACCCGCAGTACACCGAGGCCAATGTGCTCGAGCGCATGTGCGAGCCGGAGCGCCAGATCATCTTCCGCGTGCCGTGGATGGACGACAAGGGCAAGGTGCAGATCAACCGCGGTTTCCGCGTCGAGTACAACTCGGCCCTCGGCCCGTACAAGGGCGGCCTGCGCTTCCACCCCAGCGTCTACCTGGGCATCATCAAGTTCCTGGGCTTCGAGCAGGTCTTCAAGAACTCGCTGACCGGCATGCCCATCGGTGGCGGCAAGGGCGGCTCTGACTTCGACCCGCGCGGCAAGTCCGATGCCGAGGTGATGCGCTTCTGCCAGTCCTTCATGACCGAGCTGTACCGCCACCTGGGCGAGTACACCGACGTGCCCGCCGGTGACATCGGCGTCGGCGGCCGCGAGATCGGCTACCTGTTCGGCCAGTACAAGCGCATCACCAACCGCTACGAGGCGGGCGTGCTCACCGGCAAGGGCCTCACCTGGGGTGGTTCCCTGGTGCGCACCGAGGCAACCGGCTACGGCACCGTGCTGTTCGCCAACCGGATGATGGAGAGCAAGGGCGCCAGCTTCGACGGCCAGCGTGTCTCCGTCTCGGGTGGCGGCAATGTGGCCATCTACGCCATCGAGAAGGCCCAGCAGCTGGGTGCCCTGGTGCACTCCTTCAGCGACTCCTCGGGCTATGTCTACGACCCGGCCGGCATCGACCTCGAGCTGCTCAAGCAGGTCAAGGAGGTGGAGCGCGGGCGCGCCGCGGACTACGTCTCGCGTCGTTCCGGCGCCGAGCTGCGCACCGAGGGTTCCGTCTGGGACATCCCCACCGACGTCGCGCTGCCCTGCGCCACCCAGAACGAGCTCCCCGTCGAGTCCGCCAAGGAACTGGTGAAGAACGGTGTCAAGGTGGTGGCCGAGGGCGCCAACATGCCCACCACCCCCGAGGGCATCGAGATCTTCCGCGGTGCCGGCGTCGCCTACGCCCCTGGCAAGGCGGCCAATGCCGGTGGCGTGGCCACCTCCGCGCTGGAGATGCAGCAGAACGCCTCGCGTGACTCCTGGAGCTTCGAGTACACCGAGGAGCGTCTGGCCAGCATCATGGAGAACATCCACGACGACTGCGTCCATACCGCCGAGGAGTACGGCGCCCCCGGCGACTACGTCCTGGGCGCCAACATCGCCGGCTTCGTCAAGGTTGCCGACGCGATGATCGCGATGGGTCTGGTCTGACCCGCAGCATCACGTTCGGTCGCCGACGGGCGGTGCACCCAGCCGGGTGCACCGCCCGTCGTCCTTCTCAGCGGTCGTACTCCACCCGGGTGCCCTTCCACCCGAGCAGCGCCACCAGTCCCAGCGTCGTGCAGAGGCCCGCCTGCAGGGCCCAGACCACCGGACCGTCGTACAGCAGGGGGGTGAACATCAGGGCCAGGTTGGTCAGGTGCATTCCGGCGTGCACCTCGATGGCGCACCACAGGGAACGCATCCGCAGCGCCCGCGGCCGAGCGTTCGGCGGGGGCTCCAGCCAATCGCCAGCAGGGTGCGGGATCAGGTGCCCGGGGTCGCGACTTTCCGGAGCACAACCATGACCCCGGTCATGGGTGCTGCGCGGTGCCCAGTCCTAGGCTTGGGGGCATGCTTCCCGCCCGCGTCCTGCGCCTGCTCGACCTGATGATTGGTCTGCTGGCCCTGATGCTGTTGACCCAGGTCTGCCTTTCCGGCGCCGGGAATCCGGGCCCGTGCACTGGGCGGCCTCACCGTGGTCACCTTCGTCCTCGGCTGGTTGGTCTGGCGCCGCCGAGGCCAGCGGCGGGCCGCAGCGCCGCGATGGTGGTGGTCGACCTGGTGGGTGCGGCGATCATCCTGCTGCTGTGAGTGTTGTTGGGGCAGGCGCTGCGTGAACTGGGGGCGCAACGTCACCGCAATGTCGAGCTGCTGGAGGAGGTGCGCCGCGCGGCCGTCACCGAACAGGAACTGATGCTGGCGGACGAGCGCTCCCGCTCCGCCCGGGCTGGTCCTGGCCGACGACGGGGGAGCGGCGGCTGGCCTGGTGCCAGGCTTCGGGCTGCGTTCCCTGGCCGAGCGTGCCCGGGAGTTGGGCGGCAGCTTCGAGGCCCGCAACGGCGAACGTGGCGTCGAGATCACCGGAATCATTCCCACCCAGGAGGAGAAGTGGCCAGGATCCTGCTCGTCGACGACCAGCAGCTGCTGCGACGTGGGCTGCGCCTGTTGCTGGAGACCGAGGACGGTCTGGAGGTGGCCGCGGAGGCCGCCGACGGCCACGAGGCGCTGGCGGTGCTGCGGGGTACCGAGGTGGACGTGGTGCTCACCGACGCCAGGATGCCCGGGATGGACGGAGTGGAACTGGTCCGCCAGCTCGCGGTGCTGCACCCGGGGCTGCCCGCCGTCGTGCTGACCACCTTCGACGACGAGGACATCATCACCGGGGCCATGGCCGCCGGCGCCGCGGGCTTCCTGCTCAAGGACGTCTCCACCACACGCCTGGCGGAGGCCATCGGCGAGGTCGCCTCGGGCGGGCTCGTGATCGACCCACGGGTGGCCCGGCTGGCCCTGGGCCGAGGCGCCCAGCGCGACGATCCGCTGGCCGTACTCACCGGCACCGAGCGGCTGGTGGCCGAGCTGGTGGCCGAGAGATGACCAATGGGGAGATCGCCCACGCGATGCACCTGTCCGAGGGGACCGTGAGAACCACGTCTCCGCCCTGCTGCGCAAGCTGGAGCAACGCGACCGTACGGGTCTGGCGCTGACCCTGTACCGCTTGCTGCACGGCTGACCCCGCCCCCGAACACGTCGAGGGCCTCAGGCCAGCAGCACCCCCGCCGCCTCGGCGACGTGGTCCACCAGGTGCAGGCGGGTGCCCATCGCCCGGTCCCGTCCCAGCGCCTCCAGGAGGGGCCAGGCGGGCAGCCGGCCGGTCCAGTAGTCCTTGCCGACCAGCACCATCGGCGTGGTCGGGGCGCCCTCCGGGGAGTAGTAGTTGCCGGTGGCGGCCTGGAAGATCTCCTGCACCGTGCCGGCGGCACCCTGCAGGTAGACGATCCCGCCCCGGCACCGCTGCAACAGGGTGTCCTCGCGGATCGCATTGGAGAAGTACTTGGCGATCACGGTCGCGAAGCCATTGGGCGGCTCGTGGCCATAGAACCAGGTGGGAATCCCGGCCGACTCTCCTGACGGCTCCCAACGTCTGCGGACCTCCAGCATGGCCCGTGCCCAGGCGGTGAGGTCTGAGCGGAAGTCGGCCGCGGCCGCCAGGACCGCGATGGCGTCGTCGAGCGCCTCCGGCTGCCCCGCCAGATAGGCGCCCAGGTTGGCTGCCTCCATGGCGCCCGGGCCACCGCCGGTCATCACCAGTCGGCCGCCTCGGGTCAGCTCCCCGGCCAAGGTCGCGGCCTCGCGGAAGGTGCCGGTGCCACGGGCCGCGGCATGGCCCCCCATGATGCCGATCGTCATCGCGTCGGGCCGGGTGCGGGACCAGTCGTCGAGGGACTCGCTCATCGAGTGGTCGTGCAGGCTCATCGCCAGGGTGGCGCCGAGGCTGGGCTGGTTGCCCTGCGCGCGATGCCAGGCGTAGATCAGTGCGTCGTGGCTTGCGGTGTAGTCCTGACCGGTGATCACGGCATCGAACAGGTCGGGTGCCTCGTACAGCCGGGGACGGTAGGGATTGAAGGGCAGCTCCGGCAGCCGCGGGAAGACCAGAGCGCCGCGGCTGCGCAGGGACTCGTCGAGCCCGGGGCGCAGGATGCAGCCCAGGAAGATGGCGCCGTCCACCGAGGTGCGCTTGAGCAGCTCGGCGCGCTCTGTGAGGTCCACCGACTGCACCACGCACCGGTCCAGGTGCAGGCCTCGCGCTAGATGCGCGTCGAAGGCCTCCAGCGTGTCGATCTCGTGCTCCACGGGCGTCATGCGGCAAGCCTAGCCAGTGACGGCCAGAGCCCCAGGGTCGGACAAAAGGTATCGCAGAGAACGGACAAAAGGTATCGTAGGATGCAGACAAAAGGTATCGTGGAGTCATGTTTTACCTGCCTCGAACCATTGACCTGGAGCTTGACGAGCTGATGCCCGGGGCGCCGGCAATCGCGCTGGATGGTCCCAAGGGCGTCGGGAAGACCGGCACGGCAGAGCGCCGGGCCTCGCAGGTGTGGACCCTGGACGATCCCGCGCAAAGCCAACGGCTCGAGGCGGACTTCGGCCTGACGGGAATTGCTCCCCAAGGAACAGTTCTCCTTGACGAATGGCAGCGCTTGCCACAGGTCTGGGATTCCGTGCGGCGCAGTGTGGACGGAGGAGCTGCGCCGGGGAGATTCCTGCTCACCGGTTCCGCGACTCCGGTGTCGGCTCGAGGGACACACAGTGGTGCCGCGAGGATCCTCTCGCTGAGAATGCGCCCGATGGCCCTGCACGAGCGTGGCGTCATGGAGCCGACCGTCTCGCTCGCCCGTCTGCTGGAGGGAACCGCTGGGTCGTTGGGTGGCCAGACGGAGTTGGCCCTGACTGACTATGCATCGGCCATCATCGGCAGTGGCTTCCCGGGAGCGCTGGAGCTCGCTCCGCGCCTGCGCCGAGCATTCCTCGACGCCTACCTGGCTCGTGTGATTGACCGGGACCTCCCAGAACTTGGGCGCGATGTGCGCCGACCAGAGACACTGCGTCGTTGGTTGCGGGCCTACGCAGCAGCGTCGTCAACCACCACTGCCTACTCGAGGTTGCTGGACTCGACGACGGCCGGAGACGGAGACCAGCCGTCCAAGATGACAACCATGGCCTACCGGGAGCACCTCTCGCAGCTCTTCCTGCTGGAGCCGGTGCCCGGGTGGTTGCCCAGTCAGAGCGCCATGAGCCAGCTGCGGCAATCGCCCAAGCACCAGTTGGCCGACCCCGCACTGGCGGCGCGCCTGCTCGGCTTGGGGGAGACAAGCCTGATGGCCCCGCGCGGCGCGGCGATGTTGGGCCCCCTGTTCGAGTCCTTGGTGACCTTGGGCGTTCGGGTGATGGCCCAGGCCGCCGAGGCGACTGTCAGCCACCTGCGCACCAAGGCGGGTGAGCACGCAGTCGACCTCATCGTTGAGGCAGATGACGGAAGAGTGCTCGCCATCGAGGTGAAGCTCGCGGCGTCGGTGGAGGACTCCGATGTCCGGCACCTGCTGTGGCTCCGTGACCGGATGCCGGAGCAGGTGGTGGACCTGGTGGTCGTGACCACTGGAGCCCATGCGTACCGACGAAGCGATGGCGTTGCCGTGGTGCCACTGGCCCTGCTGGGGGCCTGAGACATGGGTGAGTTCTGGCACAGGACCGACGGCGGGATCCGGCTGTGGTGTCGGACCGAGGGGCCGGAGGTGGCGCCATCGACGGTGGTCCTCACCCACGGCTATGCGCAGGCCAGCGGTTGCTGGCACGCCCAATTGGACTTCCTCGTGGCTCAGGGACTGCGCGTACTGGTCTGGGACCTGCGGGGGCATGGACGCTCCCAGCGGCCCGATGACGCGGCCAGTTGCACCATCGACCGGATTGCCGACGACCTCGCCGAGCTGGTGAAGGCCCACTGCCCGGGGCCGGTGGTGCTGGTGGGGCACTCGATGGGCGGGATGGCGCTGATGGCCCTGGCAGAGCGGCACCCGGACCTGGTGCGGGAGCGTGTGGCGGGCGTCGGCTTCGTCGCAACCTCCGCGACGGGGGAGGGCCTTGGTTTCCTGGGTGTTCGTCGCGCCGCGCACCTGGTGCAGACGCTCGCCTTGCCCGTCTTCGGAGCCTTCGCCCGGCATCAGGAGACGATGCTGCGGCTGCGCCGGATCGGCCTGCCGCTGGAGGCACCGGTGATGTGGGCCAGTTGCTGCGGTCTGGGGACCAGCTGGGAGGACCTGCGGCTGACCGGTCAGATGGGTGCCGACGCGGGCTTCGCGACGATGACAGCCTTCCTGCCGGCGCTGTCCAGCCACCGTCGGACACGGGCCCTGGCGGCCTATCGCGGGCTCCCGAGCCTGGTGCTCAGCGGCAGCTGGGACCTGATCGTCCCGCCCGAGGCATCGGATGCCATCGCCGAGGAGCTTCCCAGTTGCCGACGGGTGGTCGTGCCCCGGGCCGGCCACAACGTGATGATGGCCGGCCCGGAACAGGTGGGGGAGGAGTTGCGTCGGTTGGCTACTTCTGCGAACCGCGCATGATCCCGGAGATCACCCAGCGCTGGGCGATCATGTAGACCAGCACCATCGGGGCGATCGCCATCAGGTAGGAGGCGAAGGCCACGGTGTAGTTGGTGTTGAACTGGCCCTGGAAGACGTACTGCGCCAGCGGCAATGTCTGCTTGTCAGGATCCGTCAGGATCACCAGGGGCAGCAGGAAGTCATTCCACGCCCACAGGCAGGTGAGGATGCCCACCGTCGCGTTCATCGGGGTGAGCAGCGGGAAGATGATCTTCCAGAAGATCCCCCAGCGCGAGGCGCCCTCCAGGGAGGCTGACTCCTCGAGCTCCATCGGCACGGACTTGATGTAGCTGGTGTAGAGCAGGATGTTGAAGGCCAGCCCATAGACCGCGTACAGCAGGATCAGGCCCACCTCGTTGTCCAGGTGCAGCAGCGCCGTCTCCCGCACCACCGGCAGCATGATGATGGGGAAGGGCACGAACAGCGCGATCACGAAGTAGTAGTACAGGGCCTTGACCCATTTGCGGTCCAGGTTGCGGGCAATGGCATAGGCCACCATCGAGTTGGTCAGCAGGGTCAGGGTCACCGCGCCGATGGTGATGACCAGGGAGGTCCAGAAGCGCTTGGGGAATTCGGTCAGTTCCCAGGCCTGCTTGAAATTGTCCAGGCTCCACCTGCCGGGCAGTCCGAAGCCCGACTCCGCCAGTTCGGTGGGGGTCTTGAAGGCGGTGACCAGCGCGAACCACAGGGGCACGAGGATGGTCAGCGCCAGCAGGGCCAGGATGATGGTCGCGATCCAGTTGGTGCCCTGGCCGGACTTGCTGCGTCGTCGACGAATGGGCGGCTGCGCCTGCGGCTCCAGGCTTGCGACGTCTGTCTGGGAGACCTGGGAGATGGCTTGTTCGGACATGTCAGAGCCTTTCCTGGGACTGGAAGAAGCGCAGCTGGGCGAGTGACAGGAAGACGACGATCAGGAAGTAGATGATGCCGTTGGCCGTCTGGTAGGCGTACTCGCCGCCCTGGAAGCCGTTCTTGAAGATGAGGTAGGAGATGGACTGGGTGCTGGTGCCCGGTCCGCCGCCGGTCAGGGCGACGACCTGGTCGAAGACACCGAGCGAGCCCTTGAAGCTGAGCACCATGTTGATGCCCATGAAGGGGATGATCAGTGGCAGCGTGATGTGCAGGAGGTTCTTCCAGCCGCTGGCACCGTCGATGGAGGAGGCCTCGTAGACGGAGCTGTCGATGGTCTGCAGGCCGGACAGGTAGATGATCGTGTTGTAGGCGACGGCCTGCCAGACGCCGACGAAGACGATCGCCACCCAGGCGTACTTCTCGTTGGCCAGCAGGGAGGTGGACAGCACCTCGATGCCGAGCTTCTCGCCGATCAACGGCAGGTTGTTGGTGAACAAGTAGCCGAAGATGTAGCTGACGATCAGCACGGGCAGGATGTTCGGCAGGAAGAACAGGCCACGCCAGAAGGTCTGCCCCTTGATCTTCTCGTTGAGCAGCAGAGCCAACGCCAGGGCGATGATGTTGATCAGGATCGTCGCGGCGATGGCGTACTTGAAGGTGAACAGGTAGGACTCCCAGATGATGTTGTCCCTGAACAGGCTGATGTAGTTGCTCAGCCCGATCATGTGCCAGTCGCCGTAGCCCTTGAAATTGGTGAAGGTGTAGAACAGGCCGGTCAGGAAGGGCACCATGAGCAGGCCGGTGAAGAGCAGGAAGGCGGGGATCAGCATCGCCAGATAGGCGGGTTCGATCCGGCGACGGCCGCGCTCGGCGGTCATGTCCGGGGTGTCGGGTGCGATGGTGGACATCGACGTCTCCTTACTGGGTGCGCTGCAGGCGGGAGACGACCTTGTCCCACTGCTCGTCGAGGGTGGAGGCGAACTTCTTGGCGTCGCCGTCGATCAGGAACTGCTGCATATAGGCGTTCAGCGTGACCGCCTGTGGGAAGTTGTGGTCCGAGTAGGTGCTCACCTGGTTCCTGTCGAAGTAGGGGACCAGACCCTGCAGTGCCGGGTCGGTGGCCTTCATCCCCTTGAGCGTGGGGAAGGCGACCTGCTCGTCGCAGTAGGCCTTGAGGTTCGCGGGCTTCATCAGGTGCTCGATGAAGGCGAGCTGCTCCGCCTCGTGACGGGGCTCGACGCCCATGGTGAGGGCGACATCGACGCCGGAGACCACCTTGGTGTCCTTGGCATCCTCGGCCGGGGTCGCGAAGGTGCCCAGGTTGATCTCCTTGTTGTAGGAGCGGATCGCGGGGATGGCGTAGGTGCCGTGCAGGTACATGGCCGCCTCGCCCTTGGCGAAGGCCTGGTTGGCGTCGTTGTAGCCCAGTGCGTACCTGTTCTTGTTGCCGTAGCCGGCGAGCTTCTTCATCTTCTCCATGACGGGCAGGAGGTCGGTGAAGCTGTGCTCGCCCTTGGCTCGGGCCGCGTACCAGGCGGCGACACCGTCGGTCAGGTGGCCTGCGCTGATGGAGCTGAACATGGGGGCGCCGGTCCAGTTGTCCTTGAAGCCCCAGACGAAGGGGTCGATCTTCTTGGCGGTGAGCTCGTCACACAGCTCGACGAACTCGGCCCAGGTGGTGGGCGGCTTCACGCCGGCCTTGTCGAAGACGTCGACGTTGTAGATCACGCCGGAGCCGTTGTTGGCGAAGGGCAGGCCGTTGACCTGGCCCTCGCCGCCGGTGCCCAAGGTGGGAAGGATCTCCCCGATGCCGGGCTGGACGGCCTCCATCAGGGAGGTCTTGGAGAAGTCGTAGAAGACATTGGTCTTCGCCAGCGAGCCGTAGCCGTAGTCACCGTTGATGGTGATCAGGTCAGGGAAGTTGTCCTTGACCAGGCGGACGCGCAGGGCCGTGATGTTGTCGGCCTGGAAGTTCTGGTTCACCTGGGTGCCGGGATTGGCCGCGTTGAACTGTTCGCAGATCTTGTCGAAGAGCTTGATGGCTTCGGACTTGAACTGGAAGAGTTCGAGTTGCATCGGTCCGCCGGAACCAGACGAGCAGCCGCCGAGCGCAAGGCCTCCCGCGGCGCCCAGCGAGCCGAGGACCAGACCCCGGCGTGTGATGGATGACATGCCTTCTCCTTCGGAGGGATGGTGACGGGACGACATAGTCCAAATACTTTCGTCACAAAACTTAAATCCATCCCTCACGTTACACGAGGGGGTCCTGGCCATGGCACACCCGGGTGGTGGGTCAGCGAGCAGCTGGCCACCCCGGAAAGTGTCAGCGGGCTGTGTCAGGATGAATGACGTGGCAGAACATGAGACTCGCAATGTGGTGATCCTGGGCAGCACGGGATCGATCGGTACCCAGGCCCTGGAGGTCATCTCGACGCGTCGGGAGCGATTCCGGGTGGTGGGGCTGGCCGCGGGGGGCTCCGACGTGGCCCAGTTCGCCGCCCAGATCCTGGACTTCCAGCCGCGGGTGGTCGCGTTGGCGAAGGCCACGGCGGGTCAGGACCTGCAGTTGGCGCTCTACGCCGAGGCCAAGAAGCGTGGCTGGAGTGAGGGTGAGCTCACCCTGCCCAAGATCCTGCTGGGTCCCAATGCCGCCACCGAGCTGGCCGGCATGGAATGCGACGTCGTGCTCAACGGCATCACCGGCGCCGCGGGCCTGCAGCCGACGCTGGCGACGCTGTCCGCCGGGACGACCCTGGCGTTGGCCAACAAGGAGTCCCTGGTGATCGGCGGACGGCTGGTCACCGAGGCCGCCGCCCCCGGCCAGATGGTAGCCGTCGACTCCGAGCACTCGGCCTTCGCCCAGTGCCTGCGCGCCGGCACCGCCGACGAGGTCCGTCGACTCATCCTCACCTGTTCCGGCGGCCCCTTCCGTGGCCGCAGCCGAGAGGAACTCACCGACGTGACACCAGCCCAGGCCAGCGCCCACCCCAGCTGGGACATGGGACGGGTCATCACCATCAACTCCGCCACGCTGGTCAACAAGGGCCTCGAACTGCTGGAGGCCGGCCTGCTCTACGGCGTGGGCCTGGACGACATCACCGTCGTCGTCCACCCGGGCTCGATCGTGCACTCCATGGTGGAATTCCACGATGGTGCCACCATCGCCCAGGCCAGCCCGCCGGACATGAAGCTGCCCATCGCCCTCGGCCTGGACTGGCCACACCGCATCGCGGACGCCTCCAGGCCCAATGACTGGTCGAGCCCCGTGGACTGGCACTTCGAACCCGTCGACAACGACGCCTTCCCGGCCGTCGAGCTGGCCCGGCACTGCGGCAAGCTCGGCGGCTCCGCGCCGGCGGTCTACAACGCCGCCAACGAGGTGCTGGTCGACGCCTTCTGCGACGGACGGATCGGTTTCGTGGACATCGTCGACACCATCGCCGTCGTCGTGGAGGACCACATGAAGCTCACCGGCGAGCCCGGCGGACACCTCACCGATGAGGAGATGAGCGTCGAGGGTGTGCTGGCCGCGGACGCATGGGCCCGTCAACGTGCCGCGGAGGTAGTTGGGGCATGAGCCTGCTGGTGACCGTGCTGGCCGCGATCGGCTTCTTCGCGCTGATCATGGCCTCCATCGCGCTGCACGAGATCGGGCACCTGCTGCCCGCCAAGCTCTTCGGCGTCAAGGTCACCCAGTACTTCGTCGGTTTCGGCAAGAACCTGTGGCGCACTCGCCGCGGGGAGACCGAGTACGGCATCAAGCTGCTGCCTCTGGGTGGCTATGTCCGGCTGGTGGGGATGTACCCTCCACGGCGCGCCGGATCCACCGCGACCCCGGGGCTGCTGGCCCGGCTCGCCGATGAGGCGCGTGACGTGGAGTACGAGGACATCTCCCCGGCCGACGAGGGGCGGCTCTTCCATCAGAAGCCCGTCTGGCAGAAGGTCATCGTGATGGCCGGTGGACCCCTGATGAACCTGCTCTTGGCCTTCGTCATCCTGGGCGGCATCAATGGCATCCACGGCCAGTACCGCACCCAGCTGGTGGCGGACCAGGTCAGCGAGTGCGTCGTGCCCGTCACCCGCAGTGACCGCACCTGCCGCGAGGGAGACCCGGCGGCACCCTCCCGCGTCGCCGGCATCCAACCGGGAGACCGGATCCTTGCCTTCAACGGTGTCCAGACGCAGTCCTGGGACCAGCTCAGCGACATGATCCGGGCCAATGGAGCCGGGCCGGCGCAACTGGTCGTCGAGCGCGACGGCCAGCAGATCACGCTGCCCAGCACCCACACCATCGTCACCGGCATGAGGGGCCGGCTGGACCCGTCGAAGACCGTCGAGGCCGGCTTCCTGGGCGTCACGCCCCGCGCCGAACTCGAACGCGGCGGCCTGGTGGTCACCGCCCAGGACCTGTGGCTGCAGACCCGTCGTTCGGTGACCGCGTTGGCCACCTTCCCGGTGAAGGTCTGGAATGTGGCCACCGATCTGGCCACCGGCCAGCAGCGCGACGCGAACGGCCCGATCTCCATCATCGGTGCCAGCCGTGCCGCCGGTGAGATCGCCGGCACTCACCAGCTGACCACCGGGGACAAGATCGCCTCCTGGTTCGGAATGCTGGCCTCGGTGAACCTGTTCGTCTGCCTGCTCAACTGCATCCCCCTGCCGCCCCTCGACGGCGGACACATCGCAGGAGCCCTCTACGAGGGTCTCAAGCGTGGGGGAGCGCGACTGCTGGGCCGCCCGGACCCCGGCCACGTCGACACGGCCCGGATGCTGCCCGTGGCCTACGGCGTAGGCGGCTTCCTCGCGGTGGCCGGGGCGGTACTGATCCTCGCGGACCTGATCAGCCCCATCAAGCTCTTCTAGCGTTCAGCCGCGGATCCGGTCCAGCATCGCCTGGTTGGTGTGCTCGTCGGTGGAGGCGATCGCGTTCACCGCGCTCACCGCGATGGCCGAACCACCCCGCCGCCCCTTCAGGGTCAGGAATTCCAGCCCCAGGTCATTGTCCGCCAGGGCCTGTTTCGACTCCGCAGCCCCGACGAACCCGACAGGAATGCCCACCACGGCAGCCGGGCGGATCCCGGTGTCCCGCACGACCTCCAGCAGCCGGAACAGGGAGGTGGGAGCATTGCCGATCGCCACCACAGCGCCGTTCAGCAGCCCCTGCTGCGCCCACAGCTCCACGGCGGTCATCGTCTTGGTGATGCCCTTGGCCTTCGCCAGCTCCGCCACCTCCGGGTGCTGCAGCAGGCAGACCACCTGGTTGTCCTTCGGCAGGCGGGAGCGGATGATGCCGGTGGCCACCATCGTCGAGTCGCACAGGATCGGGGCGCCGTCCAGCAGCGCCTCACGGGCGGCGGAGACCACGCCGTCGCTCCAGGCCAGGTCATCGACGATGTCGGTCTGGGCGCTGGCGTGGATCATCCGCACCGCGACCGGGGCCAGGTCGTCGGGCAGCCGCACCAGATTGGCCTCCGCCCGGATGATCCGGAAGCTCTCGTCGTAGATCGCCGAGCCGTCGGTGATGTAGTCGTACTGCACGTCAGTCCTCCTCGGAGGCATGCGCCTCGCTGTCCAACAGGGTCATCACACGGTGGCGCAGCGCGATCGAACCGCGCGGGTCCCGCCGGCCCACCACGCCCAGCGTGAAGGCCCCGTGGCGGGCCGTCGCCGGGGTCCAGGCCGTTCCTGCCCGGGCGTCGTCAGCGCGCACACAGAACACGCCCTGCTCCTCGCAGGCATCGCTGACCAGGGCGTTCGCAGCAGCATCGTCACAGGCCGCCAGCACATACCAGGCGCCGTGCACGTCCTCTGCGGCCACCGGGCGCTGCTCCCAGCGCACGCGCCCGTCCGCGGCGAGGTCGGTGACCCGTGGCGACGCGACGGGGGCGACGACGGTGACATCGGCACCGGCATCCAGGAACTTGTCGATCCGACGGCTGGCGACCCGCCCGGCGCCGGCCACCAGCACCCGGCGTCCCGACAGGTCCAGACCGGCCAGGTAGACCGGCGACCCCTCGGCCTCCTCGGTGCTGGCCCGCAGTTCGGCCTCGCCCTCCCGGAAGCGTTCGGCCACCACGCGTGCCAACCCCTCGCAGGGCCCGATCACCCCGGCCACGCGGACCTGCACCTCGGGGTTTGCGGACTGCCAGGCTGCGGACTGTTCGGCCAGCCACTTCTCCAGCCGGCCGGTGAACAGGAAGTTGGGGGCCACCACGATCTGCGTCGCCCCGTGCTGCCGTGCCCGGTCAAGGGCACTGGCAAGGTCTGGCTGCACCACCTGGATGAATCCCGGCACCACGTCCGGCGCGCCACGGCGCTCCTGCACCAGGCGTGCCAGGGCACAGTGGTCCGCATTGGCCTGCGCCATCAGCGAACCGCGGCCCACCAGCACGACGGATGTCTCGGCCTGGCTCCAGGCCTCGTCGCCGTGGGCGAGGGCCTCCTCGATCCGGTCGTCGAGGACCGCAAGCAGGTGGCCGTGTGCGCCCAGGTGCGCGGTCTGCACCACGCGGCCGGGCCGTCCCTGTCCCGCGAGGATCTCGGCGGGGATGTCGTGCTGGACATGGGCTCCGGTGCCCACCATCAGCGGCACCACCACCACGGGGCCGGTGTCGGACAGTTCGGCGACGACCTCGTGGATGGAGGGCTCCACCAGCTCCACGAAACCCGCCTCGACCCGGGTGCCGGGCAGTTGGGCGCGGACCTGCGCCACCAGATCGTGGCACTGGCCGACGCCGGCACCGACCCGGGTGCCGTGCGCGGCGATCACCAGTGAGGTGCTCATGCGGAGGCTTCCGGATCCTGTGCGGTGGCGGGGGCGACCAGCCAGCCCCGGGCATCGCGCTCCCGAGTGTCCTCGCCACCCATCCATTGGTAGTCGCGCGGGGTGACGATGCGCTGCTCACCGTCGCCGGTGCTCACGAAGCGGGTCCGGGAGGACCCGACGACCACCAGCGAGTTCATGTCCACCCAGTCCGGTTGGAAGTTCGCCAGCGTGGAGGTGATGACCTTCTGCCGCTGGCGGGTGGCCTGCTGCACGACGGCCACTGGTGTGGTGGGCGGGCGGTGCGCACCCAGGATCTCCAGCGCGCGGGGCAGGTGCATCCGTCGGGTCCGGGAGCGCGGGTTGTACAGGGTGACGACGAAGTCACCGATGGCCGCCCCCTCCAGCCGCTGCTCGATCACGCGCCAGTCCGTGTGCAGGTCGCTCAGCGAGATCGTCGCGTGGTCGTGCCCGAGCGGCGCGCCCAGGATGGCTGAGACCGCCAGTTCCGCGGTGACGCCGGGAATGACCTCCAGGTCGATCCCGCCGGTGCCCTGCTCCAGCACGGGGGAGGCCATCGCGTAGATGGCCGGGTCCCCGCCGCAGACCAGCACGACACGCTTGCCGGCTCGGGCCTCGTCGATGGCCTGCGCGGTGCGCTGCGCCTCGGTGCCCATCTTCGACGACTGGACGGTGGCACCGGCCCGGGCCAGGTCACGGATCTGCTTCACATAGGGGCCGTAGCCGAGCACCAGGTTGGCCTGCTGGATGGCCTTGCGGGCCCGCGGGGCGAGCAGGTCCCGGGCACCGGGGCCGAGGCCGACGACCTGCAACAACCCGCGCACGGGAAGCCGGCCGATGGCGCAGGTGGCCTCCGGGGTCTTGTGCTTCTCGACCACCAGGCTGGCGCCGTGGGCCATCACCGACGCCTCGCTCACCGAGGGAGCGCCGACGGCGTCCAGGGCGTGCTGCGACGGGTTGGGTGCCTCGAAGCGGTTCAGTTCCTCACTGGTGTAGTCCACCAGCGGAACGCCCAGCTGGTGTGCCAGTTGCAACAGGCCCAGCTCGCCGGCCTTGGCCTCGTGTGTGGTGATGGCGACGACGCTCGCGGGGTGCAACCCGGCATCGGCCAGGGTGGCGTCGAAGAGCGCACGCAATGACTCGACGCTGGTGCCCTTGTTGCAGCCCATCCCGACGACCAGGGACTTGGGGTGCAGGGTCACGGTGGGCAGGCTCCCCGCCTCCGGCTCGTTCCCGTCGGTCACCACGATGCGCGCGACCGGGCCGACGGCATCCTCGCTGACGCTGGGCGCCAGCTGGGCGACGGGCCATCCGAGGCCGCGGTCCAGCAGCACCGGACGTCCGTCGAGCATGGCGCGGGTGACGGCGGCGACGTCGCCCTCGTGCGCCCAGTCCAGGGTGTCGAGGGCCTGCAGGCCGGTGGCGTCGGTGGCGGTGGTGAGCACCGCGGTGCCACCCAGCGCCTCGCTGATGGCGGCGGCCAGTTCGTTGGCGCCGCCGACGTGTCCGCCGACCAGGGGCACGGCGAAGCGGCCCGCCTCGTCGACGACCACGACACCGGGGTCGGTGTGCTTGTCCTCGAGCAGCGGGGCGATCAGCCGGGTGGTGGCGCCCAGGGCGAGGTGGGAGACGATCAGGTCCGCCTCCCGCCAGGCCTGCGGGAGCATCTCACCGGCGGGGCCGTCGAGGTGCGTGGAGCTGATGTCCAGCGCGGCGTCGATGGCCGCGGCATGGTCGCGGGCGGGCTGGGAATTGGTGACCTGGGCGATCCGGGCGCTGCTCCAGTTCCTCATGACAGGACTCCTTCGTCGATCGTCCAGGTGGGGGTGCCGGGGGGTGTGGGGTTCTCGTCGAGGTCGACGACGGCGGCCCCGTTGTGCCGGGCCAGTTCGCCCACCTGGCGGCCGGTGCCGCCGCGCACCCACAGGGTGTCGCCGAGCCGGGGGAGGAGGCGGCAGAAGATCCGCGCCGCCTCGTCGTCGACCTGCGGAAGGGGTGCCTCGGGGCGCGGTGCACCCAGCCGCCACCCGACGGAGCCGGTCAGCGCTGGGTCGAGCACCAGCACCACATTGGGCTGCGCGATGTCGTCGAGTTCCAGTGCCTCGGCCCCGGTGAGGCGCCGGACCCGCTGGTCGGTCTCGCCGAGGCGTTCGCACAACCAGTAGGTGCGCCGCAGGTCCGCCAGGCCGGCCGCGAGTTCGCGGATGCCCTGGTCCGGGCCGGTCATCACGGCCACCTTGCCCCAGGCACGGCACACGGCCAGACCGGGCGCGAGGTCGCGGCCGTGGACACTGACCACCTCCGCGTCGTCCCACGGCAGGCCCGCGGCGGCGAAGGCCGCGGCCACCGAACTGGGTTCGGGCACGACCTCAAGGTCCAGTCCGGCGGCACGCAGGCGTCGCACGATCCCGAACAGGCCGGGGTCTCCGGAGGCGATCACGACGATCCGGGCGTCGTCCCCGGCCTCGACGATCTTCGGCACCGCCGTCGAGAGCGCGCCGAGCACGATGCGTCGCTCCTCGGGCACCTCCAGAGCGTCGAGGTGGCGCCGGCCGCCCACCACCAGGTTCGCAGTGGCGGCCTCGTCGCGCAGGGCCTGGCTGGATTGGCCCAGGTAGCCATGGACGCGGATCATCGGGTCTCCTCGTGCGTCGAGCATGTCGAGGGGTCGGCCAGCGCCCCACGTCGGCGCAGCTCGTCCTGCGCCTGGGGGTCGGCGGGGCGGTACTCGTGACGGAAGCCCGGGTGGTAGAGGTGTGAGCGCTTGACCATCGGGCCCTCCGCCAGCGCCGGGCCCACCAGCACCACGGTGTGCTTCCACAGGTGGTGCTCCTTCATGGTGGCGTGCAGCTCCCCGAGGGTGCAGCGCAGCATCATCTCGTCGGGCCAGCTGACCTGGTGGCCGACGATGCACGGCGTCTGCGGCGGGTAGCCGCCGGCCAGCAGTTCCTCCTGGAGCACCTTGTTCCGGGCGGCGGAGAGGTAGAGGGCCATGGTGGCGCCGTGCTGGGCGAAGCCGCGCACCGTCTCCTTCGGCGGCATCGGCGTACGACCGCCCTCGAGCCGGGTCAGGATCAGCGACTGGCTGACCTCTGGCATGGTGATCTCGACGTCCATCCGGGCCGCCGCGGCGGAGAAGGCACTCACGCCGGGCACCGTCTCGTATGCGACGCCGAGCCGGTCGCACAACTGGCGCTGTTCGGCGGTGGCGCCGTAGATCGACGGGTCGCCGGTGTGCACGCGGGCGATGAGCTGACCGTCCAGGGCACGCCGGTAGTGCGGCTCCAGGTCTTCCAGCGGGATGCTGGCGGAGTCGATGACCTCCGCGCCCGGCTTGTGGTCTGCGACGATGCCGGGGTGTACCAGGGACGAGGCCCAGATGATCACGTCGGCCTGCGCGATGATGCGCGCGCCGCGCACGGTGATCAGGTCTGCGGCACCGGGGCCGGCACCGACGAAGACGACGCGTCCGGGGGCTTCCTGCACGTTCCCCGAGCTTGTCGAGGGGGCATTGGCGGTCACAGGGCACCTCCGGTGCTGGTTCGCTCCGGCGTGGTGAGCACGGCGGAGAAGTAGGGGGCGGTGGCCTCGGCGTCGAGGTCCGCGAGGTCTGCCAGGGTCTGCTCCGGCAGCGAGACATTGGTCCCGACGACGGCGCTTCGTCCGTGCTCGTCGAGGATGGCGCGCAGGGCCGGCAACTGTCGCCCGCCCTTGTAGATGCAGACCGAGTCGGCGACTTCGAGGACCTCGCCCAGACCTGTCAAGTCACGGGTGGCGGGGACCAGGGCGAGCACCTCGGTGCCCTCACACAGCGGAGTGCCGGAGTTCGCCGCGAGCGCCTGCATGGCGGTGATGCCGGGCGCCAACCGCACCTCGACGTCGGAGAGACGCTCCCTGACGGTGCCGGTCAGGTAGCTGAAGGTGGAGAAGACGCTGGGGTCGCCGACCGTCGCCATGGCCACCACGCCCGCGCCGGCCTCGAAGTGGGTGATGGCGGCATCGGCGGAGGCCTGCCAGGACTCGCGCCGCTTCTCGGTGACACCCTTGCGGTCTCCCATGGAGAAGGGGATCCGCTCGATGCGCGCCTCTGGTGCGACGGCGGTCACGATCTGTTCGGCGCGTCCGGGGCCGTCCCCGGAGGCTTCGGTGGCGGGCACCAGCACGACGTCGGCCTCGGCCAGCAGCCGCGCTGCCTGCAGGGTGACGAGTTCCGGGTCTCCCGGTCCAACTCCCACGCCGACGAGCACACGGCGGGGGCCATTGTCGGCATGCACGGTTCTGCTCACTGCTCCTCCTGGGGTCGCTCGCCCACATCACGGATTGCGAAGGACCGAGTGAGTTCCTGACTCCGCGCCCCTGGGGCGCTCACAGTGGCGGGACCGTGCCGGATTCACACCGACTTCCTCGCTCTCGATCGTCGACATCCTTGCATGGCCCGCAGCCAGCGCATGCACCGGGTGCCTTCTTGCGCGGAGAGCGGGCGGTCAGCAAGAAGGCCGGGCCGTCGGTTCGCGATCCCCGGAGATGGCTTGGGTGACATGTTCGTGAACTGTTTCACGCAACCCTTTCAGGGGCTTCTCAGGAACAGCCTCCGCGGGCTAGCGTGCAAGCAGATTCGACCCCCATGCCCGTTTCCTCATGAACCCCACGGAGAATTCCCATGTCTCAGCGCACATCGCCGCTGCGCCGGCGCGGCCTGGTGGCCGCCCTCGGCCTCGGTCTGGCGGCCTCAGGGCTCGGCACCGTGCCGGCCCTGGCAGCCACCGACCACGTCGTCGTCAACGAGGTCTACGGAGGGGGCGGCAATGCCGGAGCCACCCTGACGCATGACTTCGTCGAGCTCTTCAACCCCACCGCCTCGCCGGTCGACCTGAGTGGTCACCAGCTCCTCTACTACTCGGCCGCCGGAAACCCCGGCAACACCTGCACCCTGTCCGGCGTCGTCCAGCCCGGCCAGCACTTCCTGGTGCAGCAGGCCAAGGGGACCGCCGGCACCGAGGCCCTCCCGACGCCCGATGCCACCTGCACTGCCGCGATGAGCGCCACCGCCGGCACCGTCGAGCTGAAGGCCCCGGACGGCAGCACCGTGGACCTGGTGGGCTTCGGCACCGCCACCAAGGTGGAGGGCACCGCCGCACCCGCACCCTCGGCCACCCGCTCCATCAGCCGAACCGACGCCGCGGACACCGACGTCAACTCCGCGGACTTCACGGCCGGAACCCCCAGCCCCAGCAGCCAGGGCAGCGCGTCGACCCCCGACCCGACGCCCACCCCCACGCCGACGCCGACGCCTACCCCCGAGCCGGCCACCGAGGTCTCCATCGCGGACATCCAGGGCACCGGCAACGGCACCACGATGGCGGGCCAGACGGTCACCACCAAGGGTGTCGTCACCGCGAGCTACCCGACCGGCGGTTTCAACGGCTTCTACCTGCAGACCCCCGGCTCCGGCGGCACCACGAAGGCGGCCGGTCAGGCCTCCGACGGCATCTTCGTCCACACCGGGACCGCACCCACCGCGAAGGCGGGGGAGTGCTACAGCGTCACCGGTATCCCGGCCGAGTACAACGGCCTCACCCAGCTGACCAAGCCCGTGCTCACCCCCGCCACCGACTGCGCCGAGGTGAAGCCCACTGAGCTCGCCTCCCTGCCGGCCACGGATGCGGACAAGGAGCCCTACGAGGGCATGTTGGTGCTGCCCACCAACAAGTTCACCATCACCAACAACTACGCCTTGAACACCTACGGCCAGATGGGTCTGGCAGCCGGTGACGATCCGCTGTGGACGCCCACGGACCGGGTCGCGCCCGCGGGGGCGGCGGCCTACGAGGCGGAGCAGGTCAAGAAGTACATCACCCTTGACGACGGCTCCAGCTGGGACTACATGCGCAACACCACGGCGCAGAACAGCCCCCTGCCCTACCTGAGCCAGGACGAGCCGATGCGCACGGACTCGGCGGTCACCTTCGCCAAGCCGGTGATCCTGGACCACCGCTTCCAGTGGAACTTCCAGCCCGTCGGCCAGATCGTCGGCGCCACCGACTCCGATGACCCGGTGACCACCGAGAACACTCGTCCGACCGCAGCTCCCGCCGTCGGTGGCGAGCTGAAGGTGGGCGCGATGAATGTGCTCAACTACTTCACCGACCTGGGTCAGGACCAGACCGGCTGCGGTTCCTACAAGGACAAGGACGGCACGCCCGTCACGGCCAACGGTTGCACCGTGCGCGGCGCCTACACGCCGGCCGCGCTGGCGGACCAGCAGGCCAAGATCGTTGCCGCGCTGGAGATGCTGGACGCCGACGTCGTCAGCCTGATGGAGGTCGAGAACTCGGCCGCCTTCGGCCATGACCGTGACGCGGCGGTGAAGACCCTCGTCGATGCCCTGAATGCGAAGGTCGGTGCCGGAACCTACGCCTACGTGCCCAGCCCGACGGTGGTCCCGGACAGCGAGGACGTGATCCGTCTGGCCCAGATCTACAAGCCGGCCAAGGTCAAGCCCGTCGACTCCTCGGTGATCCTGATGGACCCGGCCTTCGCCAATGCCCGCCAGCCGCTGGGGCAGAAGTACGAGTCCGTCGCCACCGGCAAGAGCTTCGTGATGGTGGCCAACCACTTCAAGAGCAAGGGCTCCGGTGCGGACGACGGCACCGGCCAGGGCCTGTCCAATCCCTCGCGTGAGGCCCAGGCCAGGGCCCTGACCGCCTGGACCCAGCAGATGTGGCCCGGCCAGGCCGTCTTCCTGACCGGCGACTTCAACGCCTACACCGAGGAGACCCCCGCGGGCATCATCGAGGCAGCCGGATTCACGAACCTGGTGCGCAAGTTCAACCCGGAATCCGCCAGCTACCAGTTCGGCGGACGCCTCGGTTCGCTGGACCATGCCTTCGGCAATGCCAAGGCCCTCGAGCTGGTGACCGGCGCCGATGACCTCAACATCAACGGCGACGAGTCGGTGGCCATGCAGTACTCGCGTCGCAACTACAACGTGACCGACTTCCACGCCCCGACGCCCTATGCCTCCAGCGACCACGACCCGGTGCTGGTGGGTCTGTCCGACGCGGCACCTGCTGCCACGACGCCGGTGATCACGCCCAACCAGAAGTGCACCAGCTTCGGCTTCAAGGTGGCCGACGCGATGCCCGGCGACCAGCTGCGCATCGACGGCCACTGGAACGGCCAGGCCCAGTACACGACGGTGGGCATGACCGACGCCGGCTGGTGGAGCGGCAGCAAGCCGACCTGGAGCGATGCCACGGCCGTCGTCATCCGCGACGGCAAGGCCATGGAGGACACCCGGGTGAAGATCGCCCAGGCCGCCGAGTGCCTCCCGGTGATCACGGGCCACGCCACCAAGAAGAGCTTCGGCTTCTCGGTGGCGCCAGTGCAGCCGGGCGACCAGCTGCTGATCACCGGCAACTGGAATGGCCGTGACCAGTCGATCACGGTGGATGCCGCCGGTTATGGCTACGGCTCCGGCCGGCTGACCAGGTGGAGCACCGCGACCGCGGTCGTCGTGCGTGAGGGCGTCCAGCTGCCCTCCACCAAGGTGACGGTGACCAACGGGCGCTGAGTCCGTCCCCGCACCCGGCAAGGGCCGGCCCGCCTCCGCGGGCCGGCCCTTGCCGGTTCCACTAGTCTGGGATCCATGACCGTCGCACTTGGCATGCCGTCCGCTCCCGCACCCGTCCTGTCGCCCCGTCGCAAGACGCGGCAGATCCACGTCGGCAAGGTCGGCGTCGGCAGCGACCACCCCATCTCGGTGCAGTCGATGACCACCACCAAGACCACCGACATCAACGGCACGCTGCAGCAGATCGCCCAGCTGACCGCGGCCGGATGCGACATCGTGCGCGTCGCCTGCCCGAGCCAGGACGATGCCGAGGCGCTGCCCATCATCGCCAAGAAGAGCGCCATCCCGGTCATCGCGGACATCCATTTCCAGCCCAAGTACGTCTTCGCCGCCATCGACGCCGGCTGCGCGGCGGTGCGCGTGAACCCGGGCAACATCAAGAAGTTCGACGACAAGATCGCCGAGATCGCCAAGGCCGCCACCGACGCCGGGGTGAGCCTGCGGATCGGCGTCAACGCCGGCTCACTGGACCCGCGGCTGATGAAGAAGTACGGCTCCGCGACACCCGAGGCGCTGGTGGAGTCGGCGCTGTGGGAGGCCAGCCTGTTCGAGGAGGTCGGCTTCCGCGACTACAAGATCTCGGTCAAGCACAACGACCCGATCACCATGGTGCAGACCTACCGCCTGCTGGCGCAGCAGACCGACGTGCCACTGCACCTGGGTGTGACCGAGGCCGGCCCTGCCTTCCAGGGCACCATCAAGTCCACCGCTGCCTTCTCCATCCTGATGGCGGAGGGCATCGGCGACACCATCCGCGTCTCGCTCTCCGCGGACCCCGTCGAGGAGGTCAAGGTGGGCACCAAGATGCTGGAGGTGCTCAACTTGCGTCCCCGCAAGCTCGACGTCGTCTCCTGCCCCGGCTGTGGCCGTGCCCAGGTGGACATCTGGAGCCTGGCCGAGAAGGTCAGCGTGGGCCTGGAGGGCATGGAGGCGCCGCTGCGGGTGGCCGTGATGGGCTGCGTCGTCAATGGCCCAGGAGAGGCCCGTGAGGCCGATCTGGGCGTTGCCGCCGGCAATGGCAAGGGTCAGATCTTCATCCGTGGCGAGGTGGTCAAGACCGTGCCGGAGTCCGATATCGTCCAGACCCTGATCGAGGAGGCGAACCGTCTTGCTGCAGAGAGCACGGAGCTGGGTTCGCCCCAGGTCCAGGTCAGCTGACGTGGCGCCGGATCCCGCCCCCGCGCGCGAGCAGCGGGGCTCGATCCGGATCCTCGGCAATGACGACCTCGACGAGGTCATGGGGCTGCTACTCGGTAGTCCCCTGGAGAACATCTTCGTCGCCTCTCGCGTCGAGGCCGCAGGTCTGGACCCCTTCATGCTCGGCTGCCAGGTCATTGGCTACGAGCGCGACGAGCAGTTGGTCAGCCTGTGCCACGCCGGATCCAACCTGGTGCCCGTCAATGCCGATGACGAGGCGCTCGACGCCTACATCCGCTACTTGGGGCCTAGGCGTCGCGCCGCCTCCATCATGGGTGTGGCCAGGCCGACGATCCGGTTGTGGGAGGGGCTGAGCCAGGCCTACGGAGGCCAGTGGTCCGAGGTGCGTGACCTTCGCCCCGACCAGCCGCTGATGAGCATCAGTCAGACCTGCACGGTGTCGCCCGACGAGCGGGTCCAGCGGATCACGATGAAGGACTTCGACTCCTACTTTCGGGCGGCGGTGAAGATGTACACCGAGGAGGTGGGCATCAGCCCGCTGGAGGCCACCGGGAGTTACCGCCGGCACGTGCAACGCACCATCGAGCAGGGCCGGGCCTTCGGCATCGTCGAGGACGGCCGGGTGGTCTTCAAGTCCGACGTCGGCTGTCATCAGGGCATGTTCTGCCAGGTCCAGGGTGTCTGGATGGACCCCGCACTGCGCGGTCGGGGAAGGGCTGCCGCTGCCATGTCCGGAGTGGTGGAACTGTGCCGGGAGCGGTGGCCGGTGGTCAGCCTCTACGTCAACGACTACAACACCCCAGCCATCCGGCTCTACGAGCGGGTGGGCTTCCAGTCCGTCGGGAAGCTCGCCACGGTCCTGTACTGACAGGATTCCGGGCAAAGACGGGAGCACTTGCGAGGTCTCGGGGGTTACCTCGCAAGTGCTCTTGCTTCCATGATGGCCCACCGGGCCCAAAGTATTCAACTCAGCAAGACATTGCGATCGGCCGGTAGGCTTGGCGGGCATTCCCGACGCCAGGCTGAAGGGCAGCCGAGGGCGTTCGACGTGGGTGCAGGAAGAGACCATGATCACTCGTCTGAGTTCGCTGTTCGTCCGCACGCTGCGTGACGATCCTGCCGATGCCGAGGTGCCGAGCCACCGTTGGCTCGTGCGTGCCGGCTACATTCGCCGCGTCGCCCCCGGCATCTACTCCTGGCTGCCGCTGGGTCTGAAGGTGCTGCACAAGGTGGAGTCCATCGTCCGCGAGGAGATGGAGGCCATCGGCGCACAGGAAGTGCACTTCCCGGCGCTGCTGCCGCGCGAGCCCTACGAGGCGACCAGCCGATGGACCGAGTACGGGGACAACCTCTTCCGCCTCAAGGACCGCAAGGGTGCCGACCTGCTCCTGGGTCCCACCCATGAGGAGATGTTCACCCTCATGGTCAAGGACCTCTACAGCTCCTACAAGGACCTGCCATTGGCGCTGTACCAGATCCAGAACAAGTACCGCGACGAGGCACGGCCCCGCGCCGGGATCCTGCGCGGGCGCGAGTTCGTGATGAAGGACTCCTACTCCTTCGACATCGACGACGAGGCCCTGGAGGCCAGCTACCAGAAGCACCGCGAGGCCTACATCAGGATCTTCGACCGGTTGGGCTTCGACTACGTCATCGTGCAGGCCATGGCCGGCGCGATGGGTGGTTCCAAGTCCGAGGAGTTCCTGGCCGTCGCCCCCAATGGCGAGGACACCTTCGTGCGCTCGCCGGGTGGCTATGCCGCCAATGTGGAGGCGATTCGCATCCAGGCGCCCGAGTCGGTCGATTTCGCGGGAGCGCCCGAGGCCCACCGCGAGCAGACCCCCGATGCCGCGAGCATCGAGGACCTGGTGCGCGTCTCCAACGAGCTCTACCCTCGCGATGACCGCCCGTGGGAGGCCACCGACACGCTGAAGGCATTCATCTTCCGGGTGCGTCACCCCGACGGCACCGTCGAGCCCGTCGCCCTGGCCCTGCCGGGTGACCGCGAGGTGGACGCCAAGCGCCTGGAGGCCGCGATGGAGCCGGCCGAGGTGGTCGCCTTCGAGGAGGCTGACTTCGCGAAGTACCCGACGCTGGTCAAGGGCTACCTCGGACCGCAGGTGGTGGGTTCCGAGTCGGAGTCGAAGATCCGCAGTTACCTGGACCCACGCGTGGTCGAGGGCACCACCTGGATTGCCGGTGGCAATGAGTTCGGCACCCACTGGTACGGCCTGGTGGCCGGCCGCGACTTCACCGCGGACGGCGTCCTCGACGTCGCCGAGGTGCGCGAGGGCGACCCGGCCCCCGATGGATCCGGCCCGATGAGCCTGGCCCGCGGCATCGAGATGGGCCACATCTTCCAGCTGGGCCGCAAGTATGCGGAGTCGCTGGGCCTGAAGGTGCTGGACCAGAACGGAAAGCTCGTCACCGTCACGATGGGCTCCTATGGCATTGGCGTCTCGCGTGCCGTGGCCGCAGTCGCCGAGGGCACTTGCGACGAGAAGGGCCTGTGCTGGCCCCGCGCCCTGGCTCCCTTCGATGTCGAGATCGTCGCCACCGGCAAGGGGGAGGAGATCTTCGCGGCCGCGGAGAAGCTCGCCACCCAGCTGGACGAGGCCGGCGCCCAGGTCCTCTACGACGACCGCAAGGCCAGCCCTGGGGTGAAGTTCGCAGACACGGAGATCCTGGGCATGCCCACCGCCGTCGTGATCGGCCGTGACCTGGCCAACGGCCTGGTGGAGATCCGGGACCGCAGGAGCGGCGAGAAGTGCTCCGTGGCCGTCGAGGACGCCCTGGCCGAGGTGCTCAAGGAGATCCGCGGCCACTGAACCGGGCCACGATCCCCGGCCACTGCCCCCGATTCCTCGCGGCGTCGGGGGCAGTGCCATTCGAGACCTCGGAACCCTTGGCGCAGGTGCGTGACCGGCTGGTGGCTGCCGGACATCTGGCAAGGCTGGTCGAGGGTCCCGGGCGTGCCGTGCACGTCGCCGATCCCGACGGCCAGGAGATCCAGATCCACGAGCTGTCCTGATGGCTGCGCGCTCTGGTGGAAGAACTGGTCTGGGACTAGTCTGAATCCATGATGAGGACAGGCCGGTCCCAGATCGGCAGCTACGAGGCCAAGACCCACCTGCCCCGCCTCCTCGACGAGGTGGAGGCCGGTGCCAGTTACACCATCACCAAGCACGGGCGTCCCGTGGCCCGACTGGTCCCCATCCGGGGTGGAAAGCGCGCTCCAGAAGAGGTGCTGAAGTCCTTCGAGGAACTGCGCGCGATCATGCCCAGGGATCTCGGGGCCCCGATCAAGGAGTTGATCGAGGAGGGGCGCCGATGAGCATCGTGCTCGACGCTTCCATGGCCCTCGCCTGGTGCCTGGACGGGTCGTGGGATGACGGAATCGCAGCCGTGCTCCGCGAAACGGCCGAGGATGGGGCTCTCGTCATGCCGCTGTGGCACCTTGAGGTGTGCAATGCCTTCCTCATGGCGGAACGGCGGGGGAGGATCACGCGCTCACAAGCCACCCAGGCGCTGGCAAAGCTGGATGGGTTGCCCCTTGAACAACTGGAGCTGGACCCCGATCCCTCAGATCTGATGCAGTTGGCAAGGTCACACGGCCTCACCGCCTACGATGCCAGCTACGTCTGGGCAGCCAGTGTCACTGGCTGTCCGCTGGCGACTCGTGACGAGAGGGTGCGCGCCGCCGCCGTCGCCGAGGGGATTGCCCTGCTCGGATGACCCTTGCCACCCACGTCATGTTCGGCCTGGTGCTCGCGGCCTTCGTCGCGGGCTGGATCGACGCCGTGGTGGGCGGGGGAGGGCTGATCCAGCTGCCCGCCCTGTTGATCGGTCTGCCCGACGACACCCCGGTGGCCACCATCGCCGGCACCAACAAGCTGCCCGCGGCCTCCGGGACCCTGATGGCCACGCTGACCTACCTGCGCAGCGTTCGGGTGGACTGGCGCAGCGCCCTGCCGCTGATGGCGACTGCCTGGCTGGGCTCCACCGTCGGCGCCAATCTGGCCCACCACGTTCCGCGCCGCTGGTTCACGCCGATCGTCCTGGTCGTCATCCTCGTCGTCGGCAGTTACACCGTGCGGCGTCCCCAACTTGGCCTGCAACAGGACCTGCGCCATCATGGGGCCGCGCACTGGGGCCGGCTGCTGGCCCTTGGCGGCGGCGTCGGGCTCTACGACGGGATCCTGGGTCCGGGCACCGGCACCTTCTTCGTGATCGGCCTGGTCGCGGTGCTGGGCTACGGCTTCCTTGAGGCCTCCGCCCTGACCAAGTTGGCCAACCTGACCACCAATGTGGCCGCCATCACGGTCTTCACGCTGTCCGGGCACATCCTGTGGCCCGTCGCCCTGAGCATGGCGGTGGCGAACCTGTCCGGCGGCCTGTTGGGCGCTCGCATGGCCGTGCGCCGTGGCAGTGCCTTCGTGCGCAAGGTCTTCCTCGTCGTTGTCGGGGCCCTCGCGGTCAAGCTCGCCTGGGACACCGTGCTGCTCTTCGTCGGCTGAAGGTCACACCCAGCCGGGCCAGCGGGTCAGGGGAGCGCCCAGACCCAGCGCCGTCCGTGCCTGCGCCAGCATCGCGTCCAGTGCTCGGTTGCGGTCTGCCCCCGACGAGGCCGCGGCCACCCTTGCCCACGCGGCCGTCACGTCGTCCTCCAGGAGCGCCCATGTCGTGCGGGCCTGGGCGACGGACCCGAAGCCACCCGGCATCACATAGCCCAGCTCGGCCGGAGGAATCCCTTGGCCGGCCGCTCGCAGCTGGTCCTCGACGCGGTCCCGCGCAGCCCACACCTGGACGAGGTGCTTGCGCATCGGCTCGATGAGCTTGTCCGTGCTCGGTATCTGGCCCAGGCCGACCTCCAGCCCCTCCGCCAGGGCTCGCAGCCTGCTGAGCAGGACGAGCAGCGCGTCAGTGCGGGTACCCACCTCCACGGCGGCAGGGGAGGTCGTGTCATCGACCACCGGCCTTCCCGGCGACGTGTTGAGGGCGGTGAAGGTGGCCAGCGAGGCGAGGAGCAAGGCTTGCGAGGGGTCCGTGGCGGAGCCCGCTGCCGCGCGATGGGTCTGCCCGACGCGCGCCTCGAGGGCGCCGATCTTCTTGGACAGGGGCGCCCATGCGGACGCGTCGGCGGGTGGGGAGGGGGTGCCGATGGAGGGGATTCCACCCAGCCGGTCCAAGGTCTCGACATGTGCAGCGTGCGCGTCGCGGAGCTG
Organism: Luteococcus japonicus; assembly: GCF_003752415.1. Lineage (NCBI taxonomy): Bacteria > Bacillati > Actinomycetota > Actinomycetes > Propionibacteriales > Propionibacteriaceae > Luteococcus > Luteococcus japonicus. Next base: position 3,130,049 of record NZ_RKHG01000001.1, read on the forward strand.
CCTCAGCGCCGCGGCCTGGGCAGGGCTGCGCGGGGCCTTCGGCGCGGCCAGCGCCGCGTCCAGTGCCGCCACGAGCTCCGCCTCGCCCGCCCGTGCCCGCTCCAGGGCGGCGTCTGGGGTGCGGGAGGCGCCGGGGGCGGTACCTCCGCGGGGCCTGACGGTTGGGCCAGGGGTGCAGCCGGCCACGGCACCCGTCGTCGCGAGCGCCGCGAGGGCGAGGCCGCGTCGGGTCAGGTGGGGCTGGGGCATGCGCCCGATCCTAGTTGTTGGTGGCAGGGACGTTCATGACAGTTTGCGGGTTGACGTGAAGGGAGGACCCCCGTTGGGTTGTGGCTTGTCGAAGGTCACAGATGAACAACGGAGGTCCTCATGGCCCACTCTAAAGCCCGTCTGAACGTCAACGGTCGGCGTCTGCTGGTCCAGCGCGTCCGCGAGCAAGGCTGGAAGGTCGCCCACGCCGCCAAGGCGATGGGAATCTCACGCCAGTGCGCACACCACTGGCTCAAGCGCTACGACCAGCACGGCGAACCAGGTCTGCATGACCGCTCCAGCCGACCCCGAACCATGCCCCGGCGCACCAACCACCAGGTCGAGGTCCGGGTCCTGGCGCACCGCGCGCTGCACCGGCAGGGCCCAACCCACACCAGCGCCGCGACCGGTGTTCCCGCGCGCACCGTCTCGGCGATCTGGAAGCGTCATCACATGCCCCCGTTGGCCCACCTCGATCCGATCACCGGAGCAGTGATCCGCGGCAGCCAGGCCACCACCCGCCGCTACGAACGCGAACACCCCGGTGAGTTGATCCACCTCGATGTCAAGAAGATCGGCAAGATCCCCGACGGTGGAGGCTGGCGAAGCCGCGGACGGGCCGCGACCAGCGCCGAGAGGAACAAGCGGGCAAAGATCGGCTACGACTACGTCCACGCAGCGGTCGACGACCACACCCGGCTGGCCTACATCGAGATCCACGACGACGAGAAGGGACCCACCTGCGCTGGTTTCCTCACCCGCGCCGCGGCCTTCTTCGCAGACCACGGCATCACCCGTATCGAGCGGGTGATCACCGACAATGCCTTCGCCTACCGCAACAGCAGCGACTTCATCGCCGCGGTCGAAGCCCTCGACGCGAAACAGAAGTTCATCAAGCCCCACTGCCCCTGGCAAAACGGCAAGGTCGAGCGCCTCAACCGGACCCTGGCAACCGAATGGGCCTACCGACAGCCCTTCACCAGCAACCAAGCACGCCGCGACGCCCTTGCCGACTGGCTCACGTTCTACAACACTGAACGAGGCCACAGCGCCCTCGGCGGGAAAGCTCCCATCACCCGAGTGTCATGAACCTGTCTGCCACCAACACCTGATATGGGTGTGGGTTTTGTCAAGAGGGCAGGACGAGGCGCCGCCGGGCTGGATGCCTGGCGGCGCCTCTCCTGTGTTGACCTGAAGTGGATGTGGTCAGGGGTTTCGCGTGTCTATACGACGGCGATGTCAGTCTGATATTCGCGGGTTGGTTACCGCAGGACGGTGCTTTCGGCTCGGAACGTCACGCGTGTCTAGGATCGAGCGTCGCCGCCGGTCAGGGCGGCTGCTCATAGGTGTTTCGCGGGTCGTTCCGGTCGCTGCGTCACCCCATGACCGGCCGGTCTTCAGGTCAAGTTTGTGGGCCTCGACGTCAGTCGTCGAGGACGGCGAGGGACCAGCACCACCCGGCGAGTTCGCGGGCGATCGCGGCGTTGGCGATGTTGTTGGCCTTCTTGCGGGCTTTGAACTGGTTCCAGCGATGGTTCAACCGCCGGTTGCCCAGGTCACCGCGGGCCCGGGCAGCCGGGGACGCAAGATCCCAACGGTCACGGATCGTCTTGCCGGGAACGTAGCGGTGCTGGTGGTGCCAAGCGGCCTCGACCAGCAGCCGCCGGGCATGACCGTTGCCGGTCTTCGTGATCGGACCGAGTGAGCGTGACTGGCCGGATGAGTTCTCGGACGGGACGAGGCCGACGAAAGATCCGATGGAGTTCCCGGTGAACCGGGTCCAGTCGCCGATCTCGACCGCCAGACCGAACCCTGTCAGCGTCGAGATCCCCCGCAGACAGCCGAGCCGGTGGATGGTGTTGGTCCAAGGACTGTCGGCAGCCATGGCGGTGATGCGCTCGTCGAGACGATCACGGCGCGCCGTGATCGTGACAACACTGTCGTAGGCCTCATCGAAGGCGGCCTGGACCAAGGGCGAGTCGAAGTGCTGGCGTTTGAGCCAGGCGTCATGCGCGTTGCTCCAGGTCTGCCCGCCCGAATAGACGATCCCGTGACGCAGCAGCAGCTTCGACAACCGATGCCTGGCACGCATCAAGTCACTACGGCAGTCCTCGCGGGTCCTCACCAGGTCACGAGCAGCCTCGGTCAGCTCATCAGGAACCGCGACCGCAGTGAACGCGTCCAGCCGGAGCAGCATCGAGAGGTGTTCAGCGTCGATCGCATCAGTCTTCACCCTCGATCCGGCTGGCCTCTGGAGCTTGGACGGCGCGGCGACCACCGTTCGGATGTCATTGCCCAGCAGGGTCCGGGCCAGACCGTAACCGGTCGGGCCAGCCTCATAGATCGCCGCGGCCGGGCCGGGCAGGGCCTTGATCCAGGCCGTCACTTCCACAGGGTCGGGGCAGAGTCGGGCTTTGAAGATCTCGCCGGTCTGGACGTCCATCGCATGCGCCACCACGGAGCGGGCATGCACATCCAGACCAACACTCGTACGCTCGGTAAACAACCGGGGCCTCCCACGTATGTCGGAAAGGCCAGACAGGCCCACCCTGTCCGGCAACCCACGAATCGTTGCGCGGCGAGGCCCCGGCCTGCCAGAGCTCTCACCCCTGAATCGGGGTCACCCATACCGTCTAGTGGCAGCGCCGGTCCGCCATGATTCGCTAGGATTGTCCGGATCCCGGTGTCGCACAGGCTCCGGGTGGACAACCGATCACACAACTGGATCCACAACTGAAAGGTGGCTCGAACGTGAACGAACGCGTCGTGACGCCCCTCATCATGCCGGTCCTCGAGGCATACGGCCTCGAACTCGACCAGCTCGACATCATCCCGGCCGGCAAACGCAAGGTCTTGCGCATCGCGGTCGACGGCGACGGCCCCAAGGGCCGAGGACCGCTGCTCGACGACATTGCCCGCGCCACCCGTGACATCTCCGACGCTCTCGACGAGTCTCCCGAGATCGGCGACGCCCCCTTCACCCTCGAGGTGAGTTCGCGTGGCGTCGGCAAGCCACTGACCGAACCCAAGCACTACCGCCGCAATGTCGGCCGACTCGTGCTGGCCATCCTCGTCGACGGAAGTCAGCTGCGTGGCCGCCTCACCGAGGCCACCGACGATTCGATCACCATCACCGTCGAGGCAGAGCCGGGCAAGAAGCTGCCCAAGGGCACCGATCCGGTGCACGTGCTCGCCCACGACGAGATCAGCAAGGCCACCATCCAGGTGGAGATGAACCGCAAGCATGACCCGGAACTCGACGAGATCGGTGACGACTCCGACGAGCAGGCTGAGGACGACGACGAGTCGGCCCTCGAGGAGGAGAACTGATGGACATCGACATGGCTGCCCTGCGGGCGATCGAGCGTGAGAAGGAGATTCCACTGGACTACCTGATCGAGTCGCTCGAAGTGGCGATGCTGAATGCCTATGACAAGACCGAGAACCCCGTGCGCGGGGCCAAGGTGGAGCTGGATCGCAAGTCCGGCAAGTTCGCCGTCATGGTGCCGGAGCGCGACGAGGAGTCCCGCGAGATCGTCGGCTGGTACGACGGCACGCCGGCCGACTTCGGCCGCGTCGCCGCATCCACCGCTCGCCAGGTCATCTTCCAGCGCCTGCGCGAGGCCGAGGACGAGCAGAAGTTCGGCCACTTCGCCGCCAGCGAGGGTGACATCATCCTCGGCACCGTGCAGCAGGACCGTGACTCCCGCACCATCCGCCTCGACATCGGCAACAAGATGGAGGCGATCATGCCGCTGGCCGAGCAGGCCCCCGGCGAGCAGTACACCCACGGGAAGCGCCTGCGCGTCTTCGTGGTCAGCGTCCGCAAGGAGTCCAAGGGGCCCCAGGTCGTCGTCTCCCGCACCCACCCCGGGCTGGTGAAGAAGATGTTCGCCCTCGAGGTGCCGGAGATCGAGCAGGGCGTCGTCGAGATCAAGGAGATCGCCCGCGAGGCCGGTCACCGCACCAAGATCGCCATCGTGAGCCACAATCCCGACGTGTCCGCCAAGGGTGCCTGCATCGGCCCGATGGGGCAGCGGGTCCGTTCCGTGATGCGTGAGCTCAACGAGGAGAAGATCGACATCATCGACTGGTCCGAGGACCCGGCCGAGTTCGTCGCCCAGGCACTGAGCCCCGCGAAGGTCAGCAAGGTGACCGTCGTCGACGCCGCCGCGCGTGCCGCCCGCGTCGTGGTGCCCGACTACCAGCTCAGCCTCGCCATCGGGCGCGAGGGGCAGAACGCCCGGCTGGCCGCCCGTCTGACGGGCTGGCGGATCGACATCCGCTCGGATGCCGCACCGGAGTGAGTCCACAGCGCACGTGCATCGGCTGCCGCTTGGTCTGTGACCAAGCGGCGCTGGTGCGCTACGTCCTGGTGGACGGCGTCGTCACGCGCGATGCGCGACGACGACTGCCCGGCCGTGGGGTGTGGCTGCACGATGACCAGAAGTGCCGCGAACCGGCGCTCCGCAAGGGGGGCTTCGCGCGCGGCTTTCGTCGCCGGGTGAGTGTCCCCGAGGACCTCTTCGGGCCGGAACCGGTTCGACCTGAGGCGTGAACTCGCGGTAGGGTTGAGCCTGCGCGTTCGTCCGGAATCCCCGTGACGGATCTACCAAGGGCCCTCCAATTCATGGAGGGCGAACCAGAAAGTGGGCTAGCGCTCATGACCACTCGATGAGTAATCACCAATGAGCATCAACACCAACTAACTGGTCCGGTAGCCGCGAATAGGCCCGGACCTGAAGGAGAGTAGTGGCAAAGGTCCGTGTCTACGAGCTCGCGAAAGAGCTCGGACTCGAAAGCAAAGATGTCCTCAAGACGCTGAAGGACATGGGCGAATTCGTCCGGTCCGCGTCTTCCACCATTGAGGCGCCCGTCGTGCGTCGCCTGCGTGACAACCTCAGCAATGAGGCCGGCGCCGGCAAGCCCGCCGCGAGCGGACAGGCTGCTCCCGCGCAGTCTGCCGCCCCGCGTCCCGGCGCCCCCAAGCCGGGCCAGATGGCCCGCCCTGCAGCCAAGCCGGCCACCCCGGCTGCACCCGCCACGGCGGAGACCCCGGCCGCGCCGCAGGCTCCCGCGGAGACCCCGCAGCCCGCAGTCGTGAGGCCGGCCAGCCAGAAGCCGGCCGCGGCCGACAAGCCCGCTCCGGCTCCGGCGCCGGCCCCCGGTGCCCGTCCCGGTGCCCCGCGGCCCGGTCAGCAGTCGCGTCCCACGACGCCGCCGCCCACCTCGGGTCCCATCACCAGCAACACGCCGCCGGCTCCGGGCCCGCGTTCGTCGGCTCCCCGTCCGGGAGAACAGCGTCCTTCCGGCCAGACCCCGCGTCCGGCCGCCGCACGCCCCGGCCAGCAGGCACCTCGTCCCGGCGCACCCCGTCCGGGTGCCTCGGGTGGCCTGCCGTCGGGGGCTCCCGGCGGTGCCACTCCCGGCCAGCGTCGCCCCGGTGGCTCGCGCCCCGGCAACAACCCCTTCGCCTCCTCGCAGGGCATGGGCGCCCGTCGCCCCCGCCCCGAGGGACAGGGTGGCGGTGCGCCGCGTCCCGGTGCTCCCGCGGGTGCACGTCCCGGTGGTCCTCGCCCCGGTGCCCCGGCAGGTGGCGACAGCCGCATGCCTCGCCCCGGTGGTAGCGGTGGCTTGCCCGGCATGCCCCGTCCCAACCCGGCGATGATGCCCAAGCAGCAGAATGCAGCCGTCGGTGCGCCCGCTCGTGGCGGTCGCCCCGGTGGTGGCCCCGGCCGTGGTCGCCCCGGTGGCGGCGGCGGTGGCCGTCCCGGAATGGGTGGTGGCCCCGGTGGTCCGCCCACCGGTGGTGGCCGCGGTGGCCGCGGTGGCCGTGGCGGCTCCGGTACCCAGGGCGCCTTCGGACGCGGTGGCCAGGCCGGCCGCGGACGTCGCAAGAGCAAGAAGCAGCGCAGGCAAGAGTTCAACGAGATGGAGGCACCGTCGATTGGCGGTGTGCGCATCAGGCAGGGTGACGGCCAGATCGTGCGCCTGCGCCGTGGTGCATCCCTCACGGACCTGGCCGAGAAGATCAAGGTCGAGCCGGCACAGCTGGTGCAGGTGCTGTTCAACCTCGGTGAGATGGTCACGGCCACCCAGTCGGTGGCCGACGACACCCTCGAGGTGCTGGGCGCCGAGCTCAACTACAAGATCGAGGTCGTCTCCCCGGAGGACGAGGATCGTGAGCTGCTGGCCGGCTTCGACCTCGAGTTCGGCGAGGACGACGGCGACGACGAGGACCTCGCGCCCCGTCCGCCGGCCGTCACGGTCATGGGTCACGTCGACCACGGCAAGACCAAGCTGCTCGACGCGCTGCGAAGCGCGAATGTGCAGGGCGGCGAGGCCGGAGGCATCACCCAGGCCATCGGTGCCTACCAGGTCGAGACCACCGTCGACGAGGAGGATCGCAAGATCACCTTCATCGACACCCCCGGTCACGAGGCCTTCACGGCCATGCGTGCCCGTGGCGCCAAGGCCACGGACATCGCCGTGCTCGTGGTGGCCGCCGATGACGGCGTCATGCCGCAGACCATCGAGGCCCTCAACCACGCCAAGGCGGCCGAGCTGCCCGTCGTGGTGGCGGTCAACAAGGTCGACAAGGAAGGCGCGGACCCGTCCAAGGTCCGTGGCCAGCTGACCGAGTACGGCCTGGTGCCGGAGGAGTACGGCGGCGACACCATGTTCGTCGACGTCTCCGCCACCGCGAGGACCGGTCTGGACGAGCTGCTCGAGGCCATCGTGCTGACGGCCGACGCCGAACTGGACCTGCGCGCCAACCCGGACATGCCCGCCCAGGGCGTGGCCATTGAGGCGCACCTGGACCAGGGCCGCGGCCCCGTCGCGACAGTCCTCATCCAGCGCGGCACGCTGCGCAAGGGTGACTCGATCGTTGCCGGATCGGCCCATGGCCGTGTCCGCGCCATGATCAACGACAAGGGCGAGAACGTCACCGAGGCTCCGCCCTCGATGCCCGTCCAGGTGCTCGGTCTCACCTCCGTGCCCGGTGCCGGCGACAACTTCCTGGTCGTCGACGACGACCGGATGGCTCGCCAGATCGCCGACAAGCGCGAGGCCCGCATGCGTGCCGCAGCGCAGGCCAAGGGTTCGCGTCGCAAGACCCTCGACCAGCTCTTCGAGCAGCTGGAGAAGGGCGAGACGCAGGAGCTGCTGCTCATCCTCAAGGGCGACGGCGCTGGTTCCGTCGAGGCCCTGGAGGACGCCCTGTCGAAGATCGACGTCGGCGACGAGGTGGACCTGCGCGTCATCGACCGCGGTGTCGGTGCGATCACCGAGACCAATGTCTCGCTGGCCGCCGCCTCGAAGGCCGTCATCATCGGTTTCAACGTGCGGCCCACGCCGCACGCGACCAAGATGGCGGACAACGAGAACGTGGACGTGCGCTACTACTCGGTCATCTACGACGCGATCGACGAGATCGAGGCTGCCCTCAAGGGCATGCTCAAGCCGATCTACGAGGAGAAGGCGATGGGTACCGCGGAGATCCGCGAGATCTTCCGCAGCTCCAAGTTCGGCAACATCGCCGGCTGCATGGTGCTCGATGGCCACCTCAAGCGAAATGCCAAGGCTCGCCTGGTGCGCGACGGTGTCGTGGTCCGCGAGACCACCATCGCCTCGCTGCGTCGTGAGAAGGATGACGCCACCGAGGTCCGCGAGGGCTTCGAGTGTGGTCTGACGCTCTCGAACTTCAACGACATCCAGGTCGGTGACCACATCGAGACCTTCGAGATGGTCGAGAAGCCCAGGGACTGATCCCTGACAACGCAGTACCGTGGGCGGTGACCTCAGGTCGCCGCCCACGGCGCTGTCCGAGAACAACCGAAGGGAGCCACCATGACCAATCCTCGTGTGGCAAAGCTTGCCGACCAGATCAAGATGATCACGGCAGAGATGCTGGAGCGTCGGATCAAGGACCCGCGCCTGGGTTTCGTCACCGTCACCGACGTGCGGTTGACCGGTGACTCACGGGAGGCGACGGTCTTCTACACCGTCTTCACGGAGGAGGAGCCCGGTGGCACCGCCGCGGCGCTGGAATCCGCCAAGGGGCTGATCCGCTCGACGATCGGCAAGAAGCTCGGGCTGCGCTTCGCGCCCAGCATCGCCTTCATCCCGGATTCGACGCCGGAGGCGGCCGCCGCCATCGAGGACCTGCTGGCGCGTGTCCAGGCCGGCGATGCCGAGCTGGCCAAGCAGCGTGAGGGCAAGACCTTCGCGGGCGACGCCGACCCGTACAAGCACGACGACGAGGACTCCGAAGAGGACTGAGGGCCCAGACCTCAGCCCCAGATCCCTCCCGGGGCGAAGGTCTGCTCGACGAGCTCGTCGAACCAGCCGGCCTCGCGGGCGACGTCGAGCACCGTGTAGCGCGAGCGGTAGTACATGGCCTTGGGGAAGGTCTCGCGCAGTTGCTGCACGCTCAGGCCGATGTCCTGCGGGCGGCTGGGGGCACCTGCTGCGCGCAGCTGCGCCTGGAAGTCCGCGGCAGGCACCAGTTGGGCGGCCAGACGTTCGCGAGTGCGGGGCCAGGCGGCCTTGAGCGTCTCCAGCCGGGCCCGCAGCCCATCGGGGTCGACGTACTTGACCTTGGTCTCCTTCACGGCGTGGTCCGCCAGGGGGCCGGTGAAGGTGGCACGGATGT